>NZ_JBIWPO010000009.1:0-113516 GCF_044768275.1 Streptomyces sp. NPDC101152
CGGGGCCGCGTTGATCACGTTCTGCACACCGCGACGGGCCCCGTCCCGCCCCGCCTTGCACCCCGGCCGGAAACCTTAACTACCCGGCCTTGGGGGAACTTCAGGGCGCACATCTGCGCCGTCGTGTGGTGCGGCAGCCTTCAGCTGATGCTCGTGGACTGGTCCTACAACCACGAGGTGTTGAAGGCCAGTCTGTACGCACGTATCGCGTTGGCAGTGTGCGTCCTCACGGCGATGCTGCCGCTCTTCGTCAACACCACTGACGAGAGCGTGGAGTTCACGACCGAGTACGCCGTCGTGCCGGGTGTCACCGTCTACCTCATGGTCTACCTGGGCTACGTGGCGATCACCTGCGGCGAGATCGCGTTCCTGTGCACCGGGATGGCGCTCGTTGCCCGGCGCGCAGGACACGCCTGGTCAGCCCGTGGTCTCGGCCTGTCTTCGATCTCCGCACTCCTCGGAGTGGCCTACGCTGCCAGCAAGGGGTCTTACCTGGTTACTCACTACCTGGGCCACCCGTGGCCGCTGCGCTACGAGGAGCTCGTCTCTCCACTCCTGGCCGGGCTCGCCGTGATCGCACTGATCACCGGGCTGACCATGGCAATGGTGGGCAGGCGGCTCGCAACGAGGGTGACGGCCTCAGCCACCTGACACGCCGGGCAGCTTGCGCCAGTGGAGGACGACTCGACCCGGCTCGATCGTCCGGACGCCGCGGGCGCTCGCGGGGAACACCTCGATCTTCTCCAGAAGGAGCAGCGTGATGGCTCTCTTCGACGCGGTCGGTGCTGTGTTCCACCACTTCACCAGGTCCTCGGCATGGCCGAGTGAGAAGTTCGCCATCTGCTCCGCGTAGCGAAGGCGCGGACGCAGGTCCTTGAGGTTGGCCGCGATCTCGCGCTCTCCGGCTACCAGTGCCTCGCTGCTGATCTCTCGGCTGCCGTAGAGCCTCCCGAGTTCCGCCCGGCGACCCTCCAGGTCCTCGATGTCCCGCTTGAGGTCCGCAACCTGCTTGCGCACGGCGGCCTGAGCCTTGGCGATCTGGGCTCGGATGCCGGGCTTGAGGAGTTCCGCCGCGACGTTCTCGCCGACGTAGTCCTCCAACAGCTCGGCGTCAATCCGGACCTCACCGCAACCGCCGCTCCCACTCTTGTCCTTCGGACGGCAGCGGTATCCAGGCGTGCCCGAATTGGTACGGGCGCCTCCAAGATCCTTTGTGCACTTGCCGCAGGTGCTGCCACCGCCAGTCAGGAGGTAGTCGTACGCAGGCACCGCATCCTTCGTGCTGCGAGCCTTCTCCCTCTCCAGAAGGGCCTCGAATTCTTCGCGCGTGATAGCTCCGGGGTGACCCGCGTCGACGAGTTCGCCGTCATCGTCGTAGCGCAGCCCGGCGATCGCGGGGTTGCGGAACAGCCGTCCAACCGACGCGTCCTTCCACTCCCCGCCGAGCGTTCCCCGGTAGCCCTCACCGTTCGCCCATACTGCAACGTCCTGGTTGGACAGATTGCTCAGCGCCCGGCTCACCATCTGGCGGAGTGGGTCCACTTCGTCGTCACGTAGCCGACGACGTGAGGCGTCATCGAAACCGTAGAGCCGTGGCATGCGGTGGTCCGTTCTCGTCGTGCGCCCGTAGCCGCCTGATCCTAGGCCACGGCACTTCCGAGCTATGGCCCAGCGAGACCGACGGCGGGCTACAGAGATCACTGCACCAAGGGCGTCACCCCAAGCACTTGCCAGAGTGCAGCGGTGGGGACTCTCACCGTGCCGCCCAGAGGGAGCGTCTGTACGGGGAAAGACCCCTCCTTGATCAAGTTGTAAGCCTTGTGCGTGCCGATCCCCAGCGCCCGCGCAGCCGTCACAACGTTCACGGTCGGCGGCAGCGCGAGTAGTTCCTCCAAGGTCATCGAACTGACCCCGGTGTCCGTCGCTACAGATGCGTCCTTCGTTGTCATTCCCGTTGTCGCGTTCTCCCCCACGCCAACGTGCCATAAGGATACGTCAACACTGGAGTGTTGGGGCAAGATATGCATTGGTTCGGCAAGGACCGGCACAAAAGATCCACATGCCACGACTCGGGGAGAAGCGTGTCAGACATCAACTACTTCAAACGCTGCCAGTGCAAGGCGCCGGCGACAGACGACGACGGGGAGCCCATATTCAAGGCCGACGGCTCACGGAAGATGAAGGACATCGGCCAGACCTGCCCCAAGCTCACGCGCAAGGGCCACGGGACCTGGTACTTCGCCTTCGACGTCGATCCCGGCGAGGGGGGCAGGCGGCAACGCGCGCGGCGGGGCGGGTTCGCGACCAAGGACGCGGCGAAGGAGAAGGCCGCCGAGGTGTACCGCGAGGCTTTCGGCGGCACCGACGTCCTCAGCGACACCACCGTCGGTGAAGACCTGCGGGCCTGGCTCAAGCGTAAGCGGAGCCTGGCCCGTACCACCCGCCACGGCTACGAGGAGCACATCGACCTCTACCTCGAACCGCACCTCGGTCACGTCAAGCGGCGCGAACTCAAGCTGCGCCACATCGAGGCCATGTACGACGCGATCGAGCGTCAGAACGCCTTGCGGCTCCTCCACCACGCCGAGGTGGTCGAACTGCAGGAAGCTCGCGACGCCGCCTACAAAGCGTGGGTACGCGCCGCGGGCAAGAAGGAGGAGCGCCGTGCCGCACGCCGCACCTACCTCGACGCCAACGCCGCGCTGCGGGAGGGCCGCAAGGGCAAGCGGAAGATCACCAGCGCCGCCACGATGCACCGGATCAACGCCACCCTCAGCTCCTTCCTGGGAATCGGCATCAAACGAGGCGAGTACTCGACCAACTGGGCCCAGTTGGTCGAACTTCCAGCAGCCAAACGGCCCAAGCCGCTGGTGTGGACACCAGAGCGCGTCGAGCAGTGGAGACGGACGGGCGAGAAGCCGGGCCCGGTCATGGTCTGGACCCCCGAACAAACTGGCCAGTTCCTCGACTTCGTGAGCGACGACCGGCTCTACCCCCTGTGGCACACCTTCATCTTCCTCGGACCACGACGCGGTGAGATGTGCGCACTGCCGTGGCCGGAGGTGCACCTGACGACCCGCTGGCTCCGCGTCTCCGCTCAGATCGTCGAAGTCGCGTACCGGCTGTACGGAGAACCCCCGAAGGCCGACAGCGTCCGCACGATCTCCATGAGCGCGGAGTCGGTAGAAGTGCTTCGCGCGTGGCGGATCACCCAAGAGAAGGAACGCACGCAGTGGTCCGGTGCGCAGGCTTGGACCGAGTCGGACCGGGTCTTCACCCAGGAGAACGGCGAGCCGTACCACCCGGACTGGATCAGTCGGCGCTTCAAGAGGCTGGTCGAGCTGTCCGGGCTCCCACCCGTCCGCCTTCATGATCTGCGCCACATCTCCGCCACTCTCTCGCTGCTCGCGAAGAACGACATCAAGGTGGTGCAGGAGCGGCTGGGCCACAGTTCCCGGCAGATCACCTCGGACACGTACACCAGCGTCCTGCCCCAGCTGATGACCGCCGAGGCGGAGTCGACCATCGCCACGGTGCCCCGCGCCGAGCGCAAGGCCAGCCCCAAGAAGAAGGATCAGGACGGGGCTGTGGAGCCCCCCGAGGACTCCACGGCAGCATCCGAGGGGGACGACTCGGCCCCTGATGAGGGCCCCGCGCAGGCGGCCTGACCCTCTGGCCCCTGGCTGGCCCCTGGATCATGTTTCCTTGATCCACTAGAGCCGCCAAGATCTCTCAAGTCACCCGACCCCTCAGCTAAGTTGCTGGTCAGAAGGTTTCTCCTCGCGTAGCGAGTGGTGGGGCGGGTGGGACTCGAACCCACGGCCGACGGATTATGAGTCCGCTGCTCTAACCGGCTGAGCTACCGCCCCGTACGGCGTGTCGCGTACATGTGTACGCGCCGTCTGCCGCAGCATAGCCGCTCATACGATCTCCTGCTTCGCAGGGGCGACTTCGCATGCCCTTGAGGACTCCGCCGTGACCTGCGCGGTTCCCGGGGTGGGGGTGAGGGCATGAAAAAGGACCCCTTCGGGGGCCCTCGTTCAGCATGCTCCCCCGACTGGACTCGAACCAGTAACCTGCCGGTTAACAGCCGGCTGCTCTGCCAATTGAGCTACGGAGGACCGAGCTCCCCCGACTGGACTCGAACCAGTAACCTGCCGGTTAACAGCCGGCTGCTCTGCCAATTGAGCTACGGAGGAATGCCTCGTTGCATCGAACGTACCTACCTGGGTATTCGCCAGGGGGCGGGCGCTCGCTGCGACACATACATTAGCGCAAGCAGGGGGGTGCTCCGCCAATCGGTTCCCCCGGCGCCGACCTACACGAGGGAAGGGTGGCCTCCATGCGCTACAAGCTCACGTTCGTCGTCGGCCTGGCCGTGGGTTACGTGCTCGGCACGCGTGCCGGGCGCGAACGCTACGAACAGCTGAAGAAATCCGCCCGCCAGGTCGCCCAGAACCCCGCCGTCCGCAACACCGCCGAGTCGGCCGCACAGCAGGGCCGCCAGTTCGCCGACAAGGCGTACCACGCGGTCAGCGACAAGGTCGGCGACCGGGTGCCGGACTCGGTGACCCAGGTGACCCAGCGGGTGCGTTCGCTGCGGGACCGCAGCCACAACGGGGCCCGCGAGGACGACTGGGGCACCAGCGATACATAGGTTCTGGGCGGGCGACGGCACACATCCCCATGGCGGGTGGCCCATAGAATTTGCGCCATGGGGATAGTCGCCGGGTTGGACAGTTCGCCCGATTTCACTCGCATCGTCGTCTGCGACACGGACACGGGCGCCGTGCTCAGGCAGGGGTACGCCCCGCATCCGGTGGACGGTGACCGCCCCGCGGACGTCGACCCGCAGGCCTGGCTGCTGTCCCTCGGTGAGGCGGCCGGCGGCGGGCTGCTGGAGGGCGTGCAGGCCATCGGCGTCTCGGCGCAGCAGAACGCCCTGATCCCGCTGGACGCGCAGGGCAACACCGTGCGTCCCGCGATGGTCGGCGCGGACCGGCGGACGCAGGTCGCGGCGGCGGACCTCATCGACGCGCTCGGCGGGCGGGAGGCCTGGGCGCAGGCCGTGGGCTGCGTACCGCAGGCGGCGCAGCCCGTGACCAAGCTGCGCTGGCTCGCCAAGAACGAACCCGACGCCGCCCTGCGCGCCGCGATCCTCATGCAGGCCCACGACTGGCTGGTCTGGCAGTTGCTGGGACGGCCCGTGCGGCGGACCACCGATCGCGGCGGGGCCTCCGGGACGGGGTACTGGTCCGCCGCCACCGGCAACTACCGCACCGACCTCCTCGAGCTGGCGCTCGGTCACCAGGCCATGCTGCCCGAGGTGATCGGCCCGGCGGAGGCGGCCGGTACGACACCGGAGGGGCTGCTGATCTCCGCCGGGACCGGCGAGACCATGGCCGCCGCCTTCGGGCTGGGCATCGGACTCGGGGACGCGGTCGTGTCGCTGGGCGCGTCGGGGTCCGTCATGGCCGTGCACCCCGAGGCCCTCGTCGACGGCACCGGGATGATCACCGCCCTCGCCGACGCGACCGGCATGCACCTGCCCGTCGTCACCACCCTGAACGCCGTACGGACCCTGCGCGGGACCGCCGAGCTGCTCGGGCTGCCCGACCTGGAGAGCCTGTCCGACCTGGCGATGAAGTCGACGCCGGGGGCGCACGGGCTCGTCCTGCTGCCCTATCTGGAGGGTGAGCGGACGCCGAACCTGCCGCACACCGCGGGCACGCTCGCGGGGCTGCGGCGGGAGTCGATGAAGGCCGAGCACCTGGCGCGGGCCGCGTTCGAGGGCATGCTGTGCGGGCTCGCGGACGCGCTGGACGTGCTGCGCGGCCGGGGCGTCGAGGTGCGGCGGGTCTTCCTGCTGGGGGCGGCCGCGGAGCTGACGGCCGTGCAGGCCGCGGCCCCCGCGCTGTTCGGCGCGCAGGTCGTCGTACCGCAGCCCGCCGACTACGCGGCGATCGGGGCCGCCCGGCAGGCCGCGTGGGCGCTCGGTGCCTCGCAGGGCACGCTCGATCCGCGCACCCCGCCGGCCTGGCAGGGTGCGGCGGCGCAGGTACTGGAGCCCGGCGACGAGTTGGCGGTGGGGCAGGCTGTGCGGCAGCAGTACGTTTCGGTCAGGGAGCAGACACACCCGGGCGCGTTCCGCCCGTAGGACGACAAAGAGGACCGCTGTCGGCTTAATCGGTTGAGGTAACGCGGGTGGAGTGTCCGACGATAGGGGCCACGGGCAACGAACCCGCCCCATCGCCGACTCCGAGAGACGTAGCGTGCTCATACGACTACTGCGGACCTATCTCAGGCCGTACAAGAAACCCATCGGTGTGCTGGTGCTGCTGCAGTTCCTGCAGACCTGCGCCACCCTCTACCTGCCCACGCTGAACGCGCACATCATCGACAACGGTGTCGTCAAGGGCGACACCGGCTACATCCTCTCCTTCGGTGCCCTGATGATCGGCATCTCGCTGGCGCAGGTCGTGTGCAACATCGGGGCCGTGTACTACGGCGCCCGGACCGCGTCCGCGCTCGGCCGGGACGTACGGGCCGCCGTGTTCGACCGGGTGCAGTCCTTCTCGGCGCGTGAGGTCAGCCACTTCGGCGCTCCCTCGCTGATCACCCGTACGACCAATGACGTGCAGCAGGTCCAGATGCTGGCCCTGATGACGTTCACCCTGATGGTGTCGGCGCCCATCATGTGCGTGGGCGGCATCGTGCTGGCGCTCGGCCTGGACGTACCGCTGTCCGGGGTGCTGGTCGCCGTGGTACCGACGCTGGGCATCTGTGTGACGTTGATCGTACGGCGGCTGCGCCCGCTGTTCCGGGCCATGCAGGTCCGCCTGGACACCGTCAACCGGGTGCTGCGCGAGCAGATCACCGGCAACCGGGTGATCAGGGCCTTCGTACGGGACGAGTACGAGAAGGACCGGTTCCGGAAGGCGAACAGCGATCTCACCGAGATGCAGTTGAAGACCGGCAACCTGCTGGCGCTGATGTTCCCGGTGGTCATGACGACCGTGAACCTGTCGTCGATCGCGGTGGTGTGGTTCGGCGCGCACCGCATCGACAGCGGCGGGATGCAGATCGGCGACCTGACCGCGTTCCTCGCCTATCTGATGCAGATCGTGATGTCCGTGATGATGGCCACCTTCATGTTCATGATGGTGCCGCGCGCGGAGGTCTGCGCCGAGCGCATCGAGGAGGTGCTGGACACCGACTCGAGCGTCGTGCCGCCGAGCGCGCCGGTCCTCGAGCTGCGCCGGCACGGGCATCTGGAGCTGCGGGGCGCCGGGTTCCGCTACCCGGGTGCCGAGGAGCCCGTGCTCAAGGCGGTCGACCTGGTCGCCCGGCCGGGTGAGGTGACCGCCGTCATCGGTTCGACCGGCAGCGGCAAGTCGACGCTGCTCGGCCTGGTCCCCCGCCTGTTCGACGCGACCGACGGCGAGGTCCTGGTGGACGGCACGGAGGTGTCCACCCTGGAGCCGAAGCTGCTCGCGAAGACGGTCGGGCTGGTCCCGCAGAAGCCGTACCTGTTCGCGGGGACGGTGGCGACCAATCTGCGCTACGGCAATCCGGACGCCACGGACGAGGAGCTGTGGCACGCGCTGGAGGTGGCGCAGGCCAAGGACTTCGTCAGCAAGCTGGAGGGCGGGCTGAACGCGCCGATCGCGCAGGGCGGCACCAATGTCTCCGGTGGTCAGCGGCAGCGGCTCGCGATCGCGCGGACGCTCGTCCAGCGGCCGGAGATCTATCTGTTCGACGACTCCTTCTCCGCTCTCGACTACGCGACCGACGCGGCGCTGCGCGCGGCGCTCGCGCGGGAGACCGCCGAGGCGACCGTGGTGATCGTCGCCCAGCGGGTGGCGACCATCCGGGACGCCGACCGGATCGTCGTCCTCGACGAGGGACGGGTCGTCGGGACCGGCCGCCATCACGAGCTGATGGCGGACAACGAGACCTACCGGGAGATCGTGCTCTCCCAGCTGACGGAAGCGGAGGCTGCCTGATGGCCGGGCCGATGGCGCGGATGATGGGCCAGGGCGGTGGCCCCGACAGCCGTTCGATGGACTTCAAGGTGTCGGGCAAACGCCTGATCGCCCAGTTCAAGCCGGAGCGTCTGACCATCTACGCGCTGCTGCTGTGCGTGGTGGTGAGCGTCGGGCTCAACGTGATCGGGCCGAAGATCCTCGGCAAGGCCACCGACCTGGTCTTCTCGGGGATCATCGGACGGCAGATGCCGGCCGGGGCGACGAAGGACCAGGTCCTCGCCTCCATGCGGGAGCGGGGCCAGGGGCAGATCGCCGACATGCTCCGCTCGACCGACTTCACCCCGGGCAAGGGCATCGACTTCGACGCGGTGGGCCGGGTCCTGCTGCTGGCGCTGTGTACGTTCCTGGTCGCGGGGCTGCTGATGGCGTTCGCGACCCGGCTGGTGAACCGGAGCGTCAACCGTACGATGTTCCGGCTGCGCGAGGACGTGCAGGCGAAGCTGTCGCGGCTTCCGCTGTCGTACTTCGACAAGCGGCAGCGCGGTGAGGTGCTGTCCCGTGCCACCAACGACATCGACAACATCGGGCAGACGCTCCAGCAGTCGATGGGCCAGCTGATCAACTCGGTGCTGACCATCATCGGCGTGCTCGCGGTGATGTTCTGGGTGTCCTGGCTGCTGGCGCTGGTCGCGCTGGTGACCGTGCCGCTGTCGTTCGTGGTGGCCACCCGGATCGGCAAGCGGTCGCAGCCGCACTTCGTGCAGCAGTGGCGCACCACCGGCAAGCTCAACGCCCACATCGAGGAGATGTACACCGGGCACACCCTGGTGAAGGTCTTCGGGCGCCAGGACGAGTCGGCGCGGCTGTTCGCCGAGCAGAACGACGCGCTGTACGAGGCGGGGTTCAAGGCGCAGTTCAACAGCGGGATCATGCAGCCGCTGATGATGTTCGTCTCCAACCTCAACTACGTGCTGGTGGCGGTCGTCGGTGGCCTGCGGGTCGCCTCGGGCGCGCTGTCCATCGGTGACGTGCAGGCCTTCATCCAGTACTCGCGGCAGTTCTCGATGCCGCTGACGCAGGTCGCCTCCATGGCGAACCTGGTGCAGTCCGGGGTGGCCTCGGCCGAGCGGATCTTCGAACTCCTGGACGCGGAGGAGCAGGAGGCGGATCCGATGCCGGGCGCGCTGCCCGAGGAACTGCGCGGGCGGGTGGCGCTGGAGCACGTCTCCTTCCGGTACGACCCGGAGAAGCCGCTCATCGAGGACCTCTCGCTCACGGTCGAACCCGGGCACACGGTCGCCATCGTCGGCCCGACCGGCGCCGGCAAGACGACGCTGGTGAACCTGCTCATGCGGTTCTACGAGGTCTCCGGCGGCCGGATCACCCTCGACGGCGTCGACATCTCCACCATGTCGCGGGACGAACTGCGCGCCCGGATCGGCATGGTGCTGCAGGACACCTGGCTGTTCGGCGGCACGATCGCGGAGAACATCGCGTACGGGGCGTCCCGGGACGTGACCCGGGGCGAGATCGAGGAGGCGGCGCGGGCGGCCCACGCGGACCGGTTCGTGCGGACGCTGCCCGACGGGTACGACACCGTGATCGACGACGAGGGCTCGGGCGTCAGCGCCGGTGAGAAGCAGCTCATCACCATCGCGCGGGCGTTCCTGTCCGACCCGACGATCCTGGTGCTCGACGAGGCGACGTCCTCGGTCGACACGCGTACCGAGGTGTTGATCCAGAAGGCGATGGCCAAGCTCGCGCATGGCCGTACCTCGTTCGTGATCGCGCACCGGCTGTCTACGATCCGGGACGCGGACACGATCCTCGTCATGGAGAACGGGTCGATCGTGGAACAGGGCGCGCATGCGGAGCTGTTGGCGGCGGACGGGGCGTATGCGCGGCTGTACAAGGCGCAGTTCGCGCAGGCGGTGGCCGAGGTCGACTAATGGGTTGCCACGATGGGCCGTCGGTCGGCTGACGGTCCGTCGTGGCTGGTCGCGCCCACGCGGCGGAGCCGCATATTGATCCAGCCCCGCGCCCCTGGTTGGCTTCAGTCGAGGTATCCCCGCAACTGATCGGCGAATGCGTGGTCCCGTAGCTTGTTGAGGGTCTTTGACTCGATCTGGCGTATCCGTTCCCGGGTCACGCCGAAGATGCGGCCTATCTCCTCCAGGGTGCGCGGACGGCCGTCGGCCAGGCCGTACCGCAACTGTACGACCTTGCGCTCCCGCTCCCCCAGCGTCGACAGGACCGCCTCCAGGTGTTCCCTGAGGAGCAGGAACGCGGCGGACTCCACCGGCGACGCCGCGTCCCCGTCCTCGATCAGGTCGCCGAGGGCCACGTCGTCCTCCTCGCCCACCGGGGCGTGCAGGGACACCGGTTCCTGGGCCAGGCGCAGGACCTCGCTGACGCGTTCGGGCGCGAGGTCGAGGTGGGTGGCGACCTCCTCCGGGGTCGGCTCGTAGCCGCGTTCCTGGAGCATGCGGCGCTGGACGCGGACGACCCGGTTGATCAGCTCGACGACGTGGACCGGGACCCGGATGGTGCGGGCCTGGTCGGCGAGGGCACGCGACATGGCCTGGCGGATCCACCAGGTGGCGTACGTGGAGAACTTGTAGCCGCGGGCGTAGTCGAACTTCTCGACCGCACGGATCAGGCCGAGGTTGCCTTCCTGGACCAGGTCGAGCATGGTCAGGCCACGGCCGACGTACCGCTTGGCGACGGAGACGACGAGGCGCAGGTTCGCCTCGATGAGACGGCGCTTGGCCATGCGGCCCATGACGACGAGGTGGTCGAGGTCGAGGGCCAACTGGCTGTCCAGGTCGGGGGTGTTGCTCAGTTTCTCCTCGGCGAACAGGCCCGCCTCCACCCGGCGGGCGAGTTCGACCTCCTCGGCGGCGGTGAGCAGCGGGATACGGCCGATCTCCCGCAGGTACTGGCGGAACAGGTCCGAGGACGGGCCGCTGGTGTCCGCGCGGGCGCGCTCCACGACGGGAGCCTCCTCCGGCTCGGCGGCCTCCAGCGCCTCGGCGGGCGGCTCGGGCGGGTCGTCGGCGTCCACCGGGTCCGCCTCGGGGTGGTGCACGACACGGTTCTGCGGAGGGACCGCGACGAGAACGTCGGTCTCGGCGTCCGGCTCCGTGGCGTCCGTACTCTTGTCGGTCTGGGTGAGGGTCTGGGTCTGCACGGGGGCGACCTCCAGGATGATCGCTGCCAAGGAGTGCGGCAGCGGTACTTCGGGGGCGGAGTCGGCGGCCACGCCGCTGTCCGTCCCGTACGCGATGAGCGGAACCGCGGGGGTGTGGGACCCGTGTGGGACGGATCGGCCGCGCTCCGAGGACTCAGGCACCGGACCCAGTGTGGAGTACGACACATCGCCGCCACGAGGGGCGTGCGGTGACTTTTTGCAATCGCGGCGTGACCCGGTGGTTACCGTCCCGTAGGCCAGCACCTCACAGGGCGGCGGCCCCGTGCTCCCGCAGCGCCTGGTCGTACTGCTGCAGCACCCACAACTCGTTCTGTACGGCGGCCAGTTGTGCCGGATCGCCGCCGGCGGACAGGCGGGCCATCTGGGACTGGATGTCGCGGATGCGGCGTTCCACCGCGCGGCGCCGGACCTGGACCAGCACCGTGCCCGCGTACACGTCGTCCACGGTGCGCCGCATGATCGGTTCGACGGCCAGCTCGGTGACCATGGCGCGGACCGTGTCGTCGGGTGCGGCCTCGCGGACCCGGACCAGGTACTCCTGGCCGTCCTGCGTGCCGTAATCGGCGCCGCCCGCGTCCATGATCGCCTGGCGTACGGCGGCGTAGGGCGCGGCGGTGAACTCGTCCACGCCGTACGCGTCGACGGCCGGGGAGACCAACTCGGGCCGCTGCAGGGCGAGTTTCAGCAGCTCGCGTTCGGTGGCGTAGACGGGGTTGCGGAGGGTCAGGGCGGGGCCGGAGGAGCGGGGGCGGGGAGCGGCCTCGTACGGCTGCTGTCCGCCGCGGGGCGCCGGCGCCGGGGTGCCCCGGCCGCCGCGGTCGCGGGCCCAACGCGCCAGCTGGGCCACCCGCTTGACCACGAACTGGGTGTCGAGGATGCCGAGCATGCCGGCGAGCTGGACGGCGACCTCGTGCTGGGCGCCGCTGTTCTTGATGCGGGCGACGATGGGGGCCGCCTCGTCCAGCGCCGCCGCGCGGCCGGCCGGGGTGTCGAGGTCGTAGCGGACGACGATCTGGCGCAGGGCGAACTCGAAGAGCGGGGTGCGGGGTTCGACCAGGTCGGCGACCGCCTCGTCGCCCTTGGCCAGGCGCAGCTCGCAGGGGTCCATGCCGTCGGGGGCGATGGCGATGTAGGTCTCGGCGGCGAACTTCTGGTCGTCCTCGAAGGCGCGCAGGGCCGCCTTCTGGCCGGCCGCGTCACCGTCGAAGGTGAAGATCACGCGGGCCGAGCCGTTGTCCATGAGCAGGCGGCGCAGGATCCTGATGTGCTCCCCGCCGAAGGCCGTACCGCAGGTCGCGATGGCCGTCGTCACACCGGCGAGGTGGCAGGCCATGACGTCGGTGTAGCCCTCGACGACGACGGCCCGGCTGGCCTTGGCGATGTGCTGCTTGGCGAGGTCGATGCCGTACAGCACCTGGGACTTCTTGTAGATCGCCGTGTCGGGGGTGTTGAGGTACTTGGGGCCGTTGTCCGCGTCGTACAGCTTGCGGGCGCCGAAGCCGACGACGTCGCCGCCGATGTCGCGGATGGGCCACATCAGGCGGCCGCGGAAGCGGTCGATGGGGCCGCGGCGGCCCTCCTGGGCGAGGCCGGACAGGAGGATCTCCTTGTCGCTGAAGCCCTTGCCGCGGAGGTAGCGGGTGAGGTGGTCCCAGCCCTGGGGGCTGTAGCCGACGCTGAAGTGCTGGGCGGCGGCCTGGTCGAAGCCGCGCTCGGCGAGGAAGACCCGGCCGGTCTCGGCCTCGGGGCTGGTGGCGAGCTGCTCGGTGTACCAGTCGGCGGCGATCTTGTGCGCCTCGACCAGGCGGATGCGTTCGCCACGCTGGTGGGAGGGGTTGTAGCCGCCCTCCTCGTACCGCAGGGTGATGCCGGCCTGGGCGGCGAGGCGCTCGACCGCCTCGGAGAAGGAGAGGTGGTCGACCTTCATCACGAACGTGATGGTGTCGCCGCCCTCCTGACAGCCGAAGCAGTGGAAGAGTCCCTTGCTCGGACTGACCTGGAAGGACGGCGACTTCTCGTCGTGGAACGGGCACAGCCCCTTGAGGTTGCCACCGCCCGCGTTGCGCAGCTGGAGGTACTCGGACACCACGGCGTCGATCGGGACCGCGTCCCGTACCGCCTTCACGTCCTCGTCGTTGATCCGTCCTGCCACGGGGTGATTCTACGGGTCAGAACTGACACTCCTGAGGCGAGAGGCCCTCGGCCGGGGGTCCGGGGGGTGCCCCCGGGGGATTGCAGCACGGTGGCGGTGTGACACCTACGGGACGAGGCTTTCGAGCGGAACGTGGGGGTCCGCCAGGGAGTCCGTGTTCACCCGGGTCTTCGACCTGATCAGCTTCTGGATGGGTTCCGTGACGTCCCACACGTTCACGTTCATCCCGGCCAGCACCCGGTCGTCCTTCACCCAGAAGGCGATGAACTCACGCTTCCCCGCGTCCCCGCGGATCACCACCTCGTCGTACGACCCCGGGGGCGCCCAGCCGCTGTACTCCATCCCCAGGTCGTACTGGTCGGAGAAGAAGTAGGGCACGCGGTCGTAGGTGAGGCTCTGGCCCAGCATCGCGCGAGCCGCCGCCGGGCCGCCGTTGAGGGCGTTGGCCCAGTGCTCGACGCGTAGCCGGGTGTCGAAGAGGGCGTGGTGGAAGGAGGCGACGTCGCCCGCGGCGTGGATGTCGGGGTCGGAGGTGCGCAGCTGCTCGTCGACCACCACTCCCCCGCCGTGCGCCCGGTCGGCGATCTCCAGGCCCGCCGCCTCCGCGAGCGCGGTGCGGGGGGCCGCGCCGATCGCCGCGAGGACGTCGTGCGCGGGGTGCTCCTCGCCGTCGTCGGTACGGGCCGCGAGCACCATGCCGTCCTGGCCGACGATCTCGGTCAGCCGTGCGCCGAAGTGGAAGCGGACGCCGTGCCCGCGGTGCAGCTCGGCGAAGAGGTTGCCGAGCTCGGGCCCGAGGATGGCGTGCAACGGGGTGGCCAGCGGCTCCACGACGGTGACCTCGGCCCCGTACTCCCGGGCCGCCGCCGCGACCTCCAGGCCGATCCAGCCGGCGCCCGCGATCACGAGGTGGCCGTTGTCCCGGCCGAGGGCGGCGAGCACTCCCTTGAGCCGTTCGGCGTGCGCGAGGCGGCGCAGGTGGTGGACGCCCGCCAGGTCGGTGCCCGGGATGTCGAGGCGGCGCGGCTCGGCGCCGGTCGCCAGGAGCAGTTTGTCGTAGCGGACGAGGGTGCCGTCCTCCCCGAAGCGGACCGTCTTCGCGGCGCGGTCGATGGCGTCGACGGTCTCGCCGAGGTGCAGCTCGATGTCGTTGCGCGCGTACCAGGCGGGTTCGTGGACGAAGACGCTGTCGCGTTCCTCCTTGCCCAGCAGGTAGCCCTTGGAGAGCGGGGGGCGCTCGTAGGGGTGGTCGCGCTCGTCGCAGATCAGTATCACGCGCCCGCTGAAGCCCTCCGCTCGGAGCGTCTCGGCCGCCTTCGCGCCGGCCAGGCCGCCTCCGACGATGACGAATGTCTGATCCGCGTCGACCACTTGATGCCTCCTACGGGGGTGTCCGAGGGGTGTCCCCCCGGGTAACACAGCGGGTGCCGCCACATGCGAGCGTCCCGCACGGAGTGTGAGGGGGGAAGAGGGAGTGGCCCGATCAGGCCACGGAGGGTCACATTCGGGCGCAAACCGGGTCACTCATGTCGCGTCAGTCTCTCGCCTTCCCCGCCAGACGCGCGTGAAGCGACCGGGCCGAGGCGTCCGTCAGTGAGGCGATCTGGTCCACGATCACCCGCTTGCGCGCCCGGTCGTCCCCGGCCTGGTCGAACAGCGCGCGGAACTGCGGGTCGAGACCGTCGGGTGCACGCACGGTGAGCGCCCGCGCCAGTTCGGCCACCACGACGCGCTGATCGGCCCGCAGCCGCTCCTGCTCGGCGCGCTGCATGACGTACCGGTCGGCGACCGCCTTGAGCACCGCGCATTCCAGCCGCGTCTCGCGCGGTACGACGAGTTCGGCGTCGTACCGGGTGAGCCGGCCGGAGCCGTACGCGGCGCGGGTGGCGGCCTCGGCGGCGAGGCAGAAGCGGCCGATGAGCTGGCTGGTGGCGTCCTTGAGGCGGGCCTGGGCGACCGCGGAGCCGTCGTAGCCGTGCGGCCACCAGTCCTGGTCCTGGAGGCGGTCGAGGGCGGCGGACAGCTCCGCCGGGTCGGTGTCGGCGGCGACGTACCGTCCGACGGCGACCGCGAAGACCTCCTGGCGCTCCGGTTCCGCGTGCAGGGAGTTCGGGTCGATGTGGCCGGCGTGCAGGCCGTCCTCGACGTCGTGCACCGAGTACGCCACGTCGTCCGACCAGTCCATGACCTGCGCCTCGAAGGTGGTGCGGGTGCCGGGGGCGTCCTTGCGGATCCAGTCGAAGACGGGGCGGTCGTCCTCGTAGACACCGAACTTGGGGGATGCCGGGTCGGTGGGGTGCGCGCCTCGGGGCCACGGGTACTTGGTGGCGGCGTCGAGGGTGGCGCGGGTGAGGTTGAGGCCGACCGAACCCTCCGAGGTGAACCGTTTGGGTTCGATGCGGGTGAGGAGTCTCAGGGACTGGGCGTTGCCCTCGAAGCCGCCGCAGTCCTCGGCGAACGCGTTCAGCGCGTGTTCTCCGTTGTGGCCGAAGGGGGGGTGGCCGAGGTCGTGGGAGAGGCAGGCGGCCTCGACCAGGTCGGGGTCACAGCCGAGGGCTGCGCCGAGTTCGCGGCCGACCTGGGCGCACTCCAGGGAGTGGGTCAGGCGGGTGCGGGGGCTGGCGTCCCACATCTGGGTACGGGTTCCTGGGGTGACGACCTGGGTCTTACCCGCGAGCCTTCTGAGTGCGGCTGAGTGGAGTACGCGGGCGCGGTCGCGTTGGAAGGCTGTGCGGCCGGGGCGTTTGTCGGGTTCGGGGGCCCAGCGTTCTGTGGACTGCGCGTCGTACGGCATGTCTTGACAGTACGGGCAAGGAGTGACATTCCGCCGAAGGGGCTGCCGGGATCTGTCATACGGCGAGTGCGGGTGGTGTGGGGTTGATCGCGCCCCGCGGCGCAGCCGCACCTTGACCCAGCCCCGCGCCCCTGGCGGCGTTGTCGTAACGGTGGAGGAGAAGTTCCACCATTGCCGGGTGGGTGCCCAAGGGAGCCGACGCGATCCACGGGGCCGCTTCTGCGCACTCCGTCGCGAAGCGCCCTGGGGCCGTGAAGTACGAAGCCACCGCCACCCGGTGGCGGCCCCGTGCCGCCAAGGCCTGGATCGCGTCCGGGACCGTCGGGGCCGCCGTCGTCGCGTAGGCCGGGACCACCGGGACGCCCAGGCGGTCGGACAGGAGTTCGGCTGTGCGGTTGGTGTCGACCTTGGACTCGGGGTCGCGGGAGCCCGCCGCCGCGAGGACGACGGCGCTGACGCGGCGCGTCGCCTCGTCCATGCGGGTGCGCCAGCCGGCCTCGACCAGGCGGGCGTACAGGGCGTCCACGAGCAGGGGGTGGGGGCCCAGCGCTTCGGCCACGCGCGCGCGTACCTCGGAGCGGGCCGCCATCTCGGGGATGTCCCGCTTGATGTGGTATCCGCGGCTGAGCAGGAGGGGGACGAGGACCGCCTGGGCCGTGCCGAGGTCGGTCAGGGTGTCGGGGAGCAGCGGGGCGTTCAGTTCGATGTGCCCGAGGTGGACGGGGAGGCCCGGGCGCTGCTCGCGGACGCGGTCCAGCAGGGCGCGGACCGTGCTCAGGGCGCGCGGATCGCGGCTGCCGTGCGCCACGACGACGAGCGCCGGCGGGCTGGGGCGCCGCCTGCCGTCGAGAGAGACGAGGCTGAGCTGGCTGGCGAGCCGGAGGCCGATCTGGCTCAGGAGGTGCGCCGTACTGTCCGTCATGGACCGATCCTCGCGGCGGGAGGTTGCCGCCCCGTTGCATGGGAATGACGGGCGTTTTCCGGCGCTTCACGGTGCGGGGTGTGCGCCGTGTGAGGCGCTGTGAGCTGCGGCTTCACTGGATGTAGTGAATCTGGTCACGCAGCAGACGCCGAACCGGGCGTCCTGACAGGACGTCTCTGGCTGTCGAAAGCACGACCGACGAGGGGATCGCCCGATGCACCGACCCGAGCTGCGCAGACCGCGCCTGCCGCGTACCCGTGCGGGACAGCGGCGGCTCGTGCAGGCCGTCGTGGCCGTGTGCGTGCTCGCGCTGCTGCCGTCGACCTGGTTGTACGTCACGACGGGCGATGGGCTGCGGACGACCGCGGACGTGCCCCGTACCGAGGTCGCCGTCGTCTTCGGCGCGGGCCTGTGGAACGGCGAGCCGTCCCCCTACCTCGCCCACCGGCTCGACGCGGCGGCCACGCTGTACCGGAACAAGCGCGTCGAGGTCGTTCTCGTCACCGGTGACAACAGCCGCAAGGACTACGACGAGCCCGACGCCATGCGGGCCTATCTGACGAAGCACGGCGTGCCGGGATCCCGGATCGTCAGCGACTACGCGGGGTTCGACACCTGGGACTCCTGCGTGCGCGCGAGGAAGATCTTCGGCGTGGACCGGGCGGTGCTGATCAGCCAGGGCTTCCACATCCGCCGGGCCCTCGCGCTGTGCCGGGCGGCGGGCGTGTCGTCGTACGGCATCGGTGTCCAGGACAAGCACGACGTCACCTGGTACTACGGCGGCACCCGGGAGCTGTTCGCGGCGGGCAAGGCGGCGCTGGACGTCGTGTTCCACCCGGGCCCCCGTTTCCTCGGGCCGAAGGAGAAGGGGGTCGCCGAGGCGCTGGCCGGGGCGCGGTGACGGGCGGCTCACGGTGGCCGGCGCGGCGCGGGGAGGTCGCCGTCCCGCCCGTGTAACAAGGGGCCGCCCCGGACGTAACACGGCCGAAGCACGCTGGCCGGTATGGAGAACGCCGTGACGCCCACCCACTGCCCGTACTGCGCCCTGCAGTGCGGGATGAACCTGACGCCCACGCCGGACGGCACGGTCGAGGTGGGCGAGCGCGCGGACTTCCCGGTGAACCGGGGCGCGCTGTGCGGCAAGGGCCGTACGGCCCCGGCCGTGCTCTCGTCCCGGGTGCGCCTGACCTCCCCGTTGGTGCGCTCCGAGGGCACTCTGGTGCCCGCCACCTGGGACGAGGCACTGGACCGTGTCGCAGGGAACCTCCGTCGCATCAGGGCCGAGCACGGTCCGGACGCGGTCGGGGTCTTCGGCGGGGGCGGGCTGACGAACGAGAAGGCGTACACGCTCGGCAAGTTCGCGCGAGTCGTGCTCGGCACCTCGCAGATCGACTACAACGGGCGTTTCTGCATGTCCTCGGCCGCGGCGGCCGGCACCAAGGCGTTCGGGCTCGACCGGGGGCTGCCCTTCCCGCTGGAGGACATCCCGAAGACCGGCTGCGTCATTCTCGTCGGCTCGAACCTCGCGGAGACCATGCCGCCTTCGCTGCGCTTCTTCACCGAACTGCGGGAGAACGGCGGCACGTTGATCGTCGTCGACCCGCGGCGGACCAGGACCGCCGAGCAGGCCGACCTGCACCTCGCGCCGCGGCCCGGCACCGATCTCGCCCTCGCGCTGGGGCTGTTGCACCTCGTTGTCGCCGAGGGCCGGGTCGACGAGGAGTACGTGGCGGAGCGCACCGTCGGCTGGGAGGAGGCGCGGGCGGCGGCGATGGCGCACTGGCCGGAGTACGTGGAGCGGATCACCGGCGTACCGGTGCCCCAACTCCGGGAAGCCGTGCGGATGTTCTGCGAGCCGGAGGCCGCGATGGTGCTCACCGCGCGCGGACCCGAGCAGCAGTCCAAGGGGACGGACACGGTCGGCGCGTGGATCAACCTGTGCCTGGCGACCGGGCGGGCGGGTCGCCCGCTGAGCGGGTACGGGTGTCTGACCGGGCAGGGCAACGGCCAGGGCGGGCGCGAACACGGGCAGAAGGCCGACCAGTTGCCGGGCTACCGGAAGCTCGACGACCCGGCGGCGCGTCGGCACGTGGCCGAGGTGTGGGGAGTGGACCCGGACTCGCTTCCCGGGCCGGGGCGCAGTGCCTACGAGTTGCTGGACGCGCTGGGCGACGATGTCCGGGCGTTGCTGTTGATGGGGTCCAACCCGGTGGTGTCGGCGCCGCGGGCGGGGCATGTGGAGGAGCGGCTCAAGTCGCTGGACCTCCTGGTGGTATGTGACATGGTGCTGTCCGAAACCGCAGCTCACGCCGACGTCGTCCTCCCCGTGACGCAGTGGGCCGAGGAGACCGGCACCACCACCAACCTCGAGGGCCGGGTGCTGTTGCGCCGGCGGGCGATCAGCCCTCCCGAGGGCGTCCGCAGCGACCTGGAGGTCCTGCACGAGCTGGCCGACCGGCTCGGCGTGGAGAAGGGGTTCCCGACGGATCCCGAGGAGGTCTTCGAGGAACTGCGCCGGGCCAGCGCGGGCGGACTCGCGGACTACTCCGGCATCACCTACCGCCGACTCGCCGAGGAGAACGGTGTGTTCTGGCCGTGCCCGGCGGACGGGCAGCCGCAGGACACCCGAGTGACGGACGGCGACGTCCATCCCGGCACGCCCCGCCTCTTCCTCGACCGTTTCGCCACGCCGGACGGGCGGGCGCGGTTCGTGTCGGTCTCGCACCGGCCGATCGCGGAGGAGCCGGACGCCGAGTACCCGGTCCTGCTGACGACGGGGCGGGTCGTCGCGCAGTACCAGTCCGGCGCCCAGACCCGCCGCGTCGACGAACTGAACGCCGCCGCTCCGGGCCCGTTCGTGGAGCTGCACCCGCGGCTGGCGGCGCGGCTCGGAGCGGCGGAGGGCGATCCGGTGGCCGTGGTCTCGCGGCGCGGGCGTGCCGTGGCGCCGGCCCGCATCACCACCGCCATTCGCCCGGACACGGTGTTCATGCCGTTCCACTGGCCGGGCGAGGGCCGCGCCAACTCCCTCACCAACCCGGCGCTGGACCCGACGTCGCGGATGCCGGAGTTCAAGGCGTGCGCGGTGCGGCTGGAGACCGTCAACTCCTGATCCGCCAGTCCCCGCTCTGGATGAGCCTGCCGCGGGCACGCAGCCGGGCGGCGACGGAGGGGGCGGCGAGGTACACCCATGCCCGTACGACGGTCCCGTCGGCCTCGCGGCGCACCTCGCGCGGGACCCGTTCGTAGAGGCTGCGCGGATTGTCGGGCGCGTACTCCTCCAACCGGTCGAGGGCGACGAGCAGTTCCTCGTACCGCTCGGGAAGGGCGCTCACCAGGTCCCCTTGCACCGTGCCGCCGGGCTCGTCCACGGCGTAGGGGTAGCCGGGGCCGTCGTACAGCACCGAGCCGTTCAGCCGGGCCGGTTCCTCGCTGTGGGTGCGGCCCCGCAGGAAGAGGTCGTGGTTGGTCTCGCCGGGGCGGAGGGTGCCGTAGACGAAGAAGGGGAGGTGGAAACTCACAAAAACGATTCTCTCTCCACACACACCTCCTCGTCCTCGCCCTTTACCCGCGGCTGTCATGGCCCCTTAAATCATGGTCAACGCCCTCCCGTCCCCACGCGCTCGCCCGCGCCTTCCCGAGGAGATCGATGAGCCGGATACGGCCGCACGTCCGAGGTTCCCGTCGTCTCGCCACCGCCGGCGTGGCCGCCACCGCCGCCACCCTGCTGGCCTCCGCCCTCTCCCCCGCCGCCGTCGCCGCCGACAGACCGACCAGGTCCGGTGTGATCGCGAACGCGGCGTCGGCGCTCCTGGCGCATGCCGCGAGTCTCGGGCTCACCTCCGCCGAGGGGACCTCGGTGCGGGACGTGATCGTCGACAAGGACGGTACGCAGCACGTTCGTTACGACCGGACGTACCGTCAGCTCCCGGTGCTGGGCGGGGACTTCGTGGTCCACCTGGCCCGGGACGGCGCGTACCGCGGCGCGAACCGGGCGACGAGGGGCGAGATATCCCTCGCCTCCATCGTCCCCTCGGTGTCCGCCCCGAAGGCAGCCGACATCGCGGCGAACGCGCTGCGCGCGGTGAACCTGGGCGAGACGCTGAGGCGGCTGACCGCCCGGCCGCAACTGGTGGTCGACGCCCTGCACGGGAAGCCCAAGCTCGCCTGGCGGACGAACGTCACGGCGCAGGACACCCTCGGCAACCCCGTGGCCCGCACGGTGATCACGGACGCCGCCACCGGGCGGCAGATCGACGCCTGGGACGACATCGAGACGGCGACGGGGGACGGCAAGTCGCTGTACAGCGGCACGGTTCCGCTGCAGACCACGCTGTCGGGATCGACCTACCAGCTCAAGGACCCGACGCGCGGGAACACGTACACCGGTGACGCGGCGAACAAGACCGACCTGTGCTTCCTGACCAGCATCTGCGTCAGCCGGGCTCCGTCGACGGTGTTCACGGACACCGACAACCACTGGGGCACGGGGACGACGGCCGACCGCTCCTCGGCGGCGGTGGACGCGCAGTACGGGACGGACGTCACCTGGGACTTCTACAAGAGCGAGTTCGGGCGCCTCGGCATCGCCGGCGACGGCAAGGGCTCGTACAATCGGGTCCACTACGGCACCGCGTACAACAACGCGTTCTGGGACGACAGTTGCTTCTGCATGACGTACGGCGACGGTGACGGTACGACGTTCGGGCCGCTGGTGTCGCTGGACGTGGCCGGTCACGAGATGACGCACGGCGTCACGTCGAAGACGGCGGCCCTGACGTACTCCGGCGAGTCCGGCGGCCTGAACGAGGCCACCTCCGACATCCTCGGCACGCTGGTCGAGTGGTACGCCAACAGCCCCTCCGATCCCGGGGACTACCTCATCGGCGAGAAGGTCGTGCGGTCCGGCTTCGGCCGGGAGGCCCTGCGCTACATGGACAAGCCGTCGCGGGACGGCGCTTCCGCGGACTACTGGAGTTCGTCCGTCGGGAACCTCGACGTCCACTACTCCTCGGGCGTCGCGAACCACTTCGCCTACCTCCTGGCAGAGGGCAGCGGCCCGAAGACGATCAACGGGGTGAGCTACAACTCGCCCACGTACAACGGCTCCACGGTCACCGGGATCGGCCGGGAGAAGCTGGGGCAGATCTGGTACCGGGCCCTGACGGTCTACATGACGTCGTCGACGAACTACGCGGGCGCGCGAACGGCGACGCTGAACGCAGCGAAGGATCTGTACGGCGCCGGGAGCACGGAGTACAACGCGGTGGCGGCGGCCTGGAGCGCGGTCAATGTGAACTGACGCCGTCACCAGCAACGGGACGCCGGCCCGGACGGATGGTCTCCACGGTGAGCACCGGATCGACAGGCCGCGCCAGCGCCTGGGGCGCCACGGCCACCAGGCGGGCCGGAACGTCCCCTTGCCGCAACCCGCTCACGTACGCGAGGGCATCCGCGGGCGTGAGCGTCGGCGGCCTTTCGCGCAGGACGCGCATGGCGTGGTTCCGTCCGCGTGCGGTCGCCATCGCCCGGACCTCGTCGTGGAGGTCGTCCACGGCCGTGCGCCGCACGAGCCCCCGGATGCGGGACCTGTAGTCGGCTTCCCACGCCCCGGTGGCGGAGGAGACCGAACCGATCCGGTGCAGCCCTCCGTCGACCCGGTCGACCAGGTACGGGCCGCCGCCCACGAGCATGTGCCGCCAGTCCGACGTGCGCAGATACTCCTCGGACTGCACCGAGACGAGCCACACCAGTTCGTGCTCCCTGACGCCGGCCACCGCCCCGGGCACCGGGTCCACCCCGCGCTCCGCCCACACCCGACGCTCCCGCTCCAGTCCGTCCTCGACGATTCTGACCGCGGTCTCCCGATCGATCACGGTGGCGGCATGCCCCAGGGGCGGTGGGGGCGGCGAGGGGGTTTCGTGAGCGGGTCACCCGTTCACACGCTCCGTCTGCGCCCTTCGGGTTCTCTTCTCTGCCGACCCGCCCCAAGCCGGTGACCTGCCGATACGTCGGCTGATCGGGTTCGGTGGGGAGGTGGCCGACACCCGTTCGCCCCACTTCTGACACTCCCTCAGGAAGCGCGCTCGGCTCGCTGGGACTTTGCTCGGTAGGGCAGAGGACACCGAAGACGCTCGAGGGAGCATTGATGCGCCGTACCGCCCGTCTGCTGACCGCTGCCGCGCTCGCCGTCGTCGCCGCGGGAGGCGTCGCGGCGCCCGCGTACGGCGATGACGGCGGCGGCAGTCTGGAGGTGTACCCGTCCTCCGTCGTGCCCGGCGGCGAGGTCAGCGTGAACACCGCGGCGTGCGGCGACGCGGGGACGGCCGCGGGAGACGCCAGCGCGGTGGGTGCCGGCGCCTTCACGCTCGCGCCGAGCGCGCACGAGGGCGAGGCGATCGGGCAGTTCCGGGTGCCGGAGAGCGCGCAGCAGGGGACGTACGAGATCGTCGCGGAGTGCGCCGAGGGCCGACGGCAGGTCTCGGGCGACCTGGTGGTGACGCTGAGCGCGCCCCGTGGGCAGGTGCAGCCCCGGGGAAGTGTGAAGACGGGGGTCGGGGGCGTGATGGGCCCCGACCCCGTGCAGACCGCGGCCGGGGTGGCGGCCCTCGCCGTCGCCGCCGCGGGCGGTACCTGGCTCCTGCATCGCCGAGCGAGAGGCGACGGGATCTGACGGACACCCTCCGCTGTCCGTCCGCGGTACCGCATGTCCCTCCCCCTCCGGGTCCGACGCCCCTCGCGGCCCGGAGGGGGACCGGGTCCCTCCGGGAGGATCGAATGCGCAGGTTGGTGAACACCGCGATAGCGGCCGTGACGGTGGCCGCGCTCTGCTCCGGCGCGTGGCTGCTGAGCGGCGGCGCCGGCACGCACGCCCCGCCGCAGCCCGCGGCGGCCGAGGCGCACGAGGGCCACGGTGCGACGCGGTCGGCGCCCGCGCTGCCGCCCTCCCCACCCGACCGCATCCGCATCCCCTCCATCCGCGTCGACGCCCCGCTGACCGGCCTCGGTCTCACCCCGTCCGGCAGCCTCGCCGTCCCGCCAGCCACGAAGAAGAACCTGGCCGGCTGGTACGAGGCCGGTACCACTCCCGGCGAGACCGGTACGGCGATCGTCGCCGGGCACGTCGACAACGCCGACGGGCCCGCCGTCTTCTACTCCCTCGGGGCCCTGAAGAAGGGCGCGTCGGTGGAGGTCGACCGGCGTGACGGCAGCGTCGCCGTGTTCACCGTCGACGCGATCGCCGTCTACAAGGCGACCGACTTCCCCGACGAGAAGGTCTACGGCGCCGCCGACCGGCCCGAGCTGCGGGTGATCACCTGCGGCGGGGGGTATTCGCGGGCGACCGGCTACCAGGGGAACGTGGTCGTGTTCGCGCACCTCACCGGGAGCCGGAGCCGGTGACCAGAGCGTCCGCGATGGTGCGGGCACACACCAGGGACTCGGTGTGGGTGGTGTCCACCTCCATGTCGTAGACCACGCCCCGGTGGACCAGTTCCGCCTGCCGCTCCGCCATCCCGGGGGGCCGGTCACCGCGGGCGAGCTCGCGGCCGGCGGCGACGGCGGGGGCGCAGCGGACGCCGACCCAGAGCGCGTCCAGGCCGGTCAGGGCCTTGCGCCAGCGGCTCTGGGAGTCCGCGCCGCCGAGGAAGACGTCGTCGACGATGACGGGGGCGTCCGCGCGTGCCGTGGCCGCGACGCCCTCCATCCAGGCCTGTTCGAGTCTCGAGAACTCCGGTCCGACGGTCACCGTGCCGTCCGGGGCGAACTCGATCCCGGCGAGCGAGGCGCGCAGGGACGCCGGCAGGGAGTCCACGAACGTGTCGATCGCGAAGGCCAGCCACGGCTCGGGCAACACCGCCTGAAGACACCGCACGAGGCCCGACTTGCCGCTGCTGGAGCCGCCGTTGAGCACGATCACCTGAGTGGTCACGGGGTCACCGTAGCCTCGCACCCGCGCCGGCTCCGACTGCTTTTCCGGCAGAATGAGCGACGGTGGGACGCACGCCACACCAGCCGGCAGGGTCGGCGAGACGGCGCCAGGTGCCGGCGATGACGGCTCGCCCACCACCCGCCTCACCCGTGCGGCGACGGTGGCGTGAACCGGGACGTTCCGGACTGCGTCCCTGCCGCTTCCCCCCGGGCGTGAGCTGGTGAAACCGATGGATCCGGGCTCGCCGCGCGTCCGGTCGTAGACGATGGTGCCCGCACGGAAACCGGTGGTGCGGCCGGTCCCGCCCCGGCCGATCTCACACCACACACCCGGCGCGTACGCCGAACCCTCACACCCCGGCCGCGCTCCTGAAGAGGGCAGCGTTCCTCACGGGAAACAGATGTGATGCGGTCGGGTAACACCGGCATCGCACGCTCCTGGACATGACCTCGAATACGCGTGTGGTGGTGATCGGCGCCGGCCTCGCGGGCGTCCGGCTCGCCCGGCGGCTCGGTGAGCTCGGCACGCCCGTGACGCTCGTCGGCGAGGAGGAGCACCGCCCGTACAACCGGGTGCTCCTCGCCGAGGTGCTGGCCGGGCGGTACAGCCCCGACGTCATCGCGCTGCCCGCGCCCGCGGAGCTGATCCGCGGGCGGGTCACGGGCATCGACCGCGAGGTGAGAGCCGTACACCTCGCGGACGGCTCGAAGATCGCATACGACACGCTGGTCCTGGCCACCGGCTCCAACCCGGTGCTCCCGCCCCTGCGCGGCCTGTTCACTGCGGACCACGAACTGCCCGTAGGTGTGCACGCGTTCCGCACCATGGACGACTGCCTGAGCCTGTCCAAGGCGGTACGGCCGGGGGTGCGCGCCGTCGTCATCGGCGGCGGGCTCCTCGGGGTGTCCGCGGCCCGGGCGCTGGCCCAGCGCGGCGCGCAGGTCGTGCTCGCCCAGCAGGCCGAGCGCCTGATGGAGCATCAGCTCGACCCGACCGCATCGAAGCTCGTCCGGCGGCATCTGAAGGACCTCGGCGTGGAGATCCACACCGAGTGCCGGGTGCGGGACGTGCGCTGTGTCGGCGGGGTGGTCCGCTCGGTCGAGATGGCCGACGGGTACGCCCTCGACGCCGACCTGGTGGTCCTCGCCTGCGGGGTGCACCCCCGCGTCGGCCTGGCGCAGGCCGCGGGTCTCGCCGTCCACAAGGGCATCCTCGTCGACGACGAACTGCGCACCTCCGACCCGCACATCCGGGCGATCGGCGACTGCGTCCAGCACGACGGCACGGTGTACGGGCTCGCCACCCCGGCGCTCGAACAGGCCGAGGTACTGGCCGAGTCGCTGGCGGGCGACGCGAACGCCCGTTACGCCGGCACCCGTTCGCTCACCCGGCTCACCCTCGCCGGTGAGGGTTTCTTCGACCTCGCCGCGTTCGGCGAGACGGAGCCGCGTCCCGGGGACGACGTCGTCCAGCTCGCGGACGCCACCCGTGGCACCTACCGCAAGGTCGTCGTCCGCGACGACCGCCTGGTCGGCGGGGTCCTCGTCGGCGAACTCGGCACCGTCGGCGCGCTCGCCCGCGCCTGGGAGGGAGCAGAGCCGCTCCCCGACGACGGCCCCCTGCTCCACCTGCTCACCAACGATGGAGGCTCCTGATGACCACCGGCACCCCCACGATCGTGCTCGTCGGCCACGGCATGGTCGGCCAGCGCTTCCTCGAAGCGCTCGCCGGGCGCGGCCTGACCGCCACGCACCGGGTGGTCGTGCTGTGCGAGGAGCCGCGTCCCGCGTACGACCGCGTCGCCCTCACCTCGTACTTCTCGGGCAGGACGCCCGAAGAACTGTCCATGACGGACCTTCAGTTCATCGACGACCACGGCATCGAGCTGTACGTCGGCGACCCTGCCGAGACCGTCGACCGCGAGGCGCGGACGGTCACGGCACGCTCCGGCCAGGTCTTCGAGTACGACATCCTCGTCCTCGCCACCGGCTCCTACCCCTTCGTCCCCCCGGTCCCGAACAAGGACGCCGAGGGCTGCTTCGTCTACCGCACGATCGAGGACCTGCTGGCGATCGAGGAGTACGCGAAGACGAAGGCCACCACCGGCGCGGTGGTCGGCGGCGGTCTGCTCGGGCTCGAGGCGGCCGGTGCACTGAAGGGCCTCGGACTCACCTCCCACATCGTGGAGTTCGCGCCCCGGCTGATGCCCGTCCAGGTGGACGAGGGCGGCGGGGCCGCGCTGCTGCGCACCATCGAGGAGATGGGCCTGACGGTCCACACGGGCGTGGGCACGCAGGAGATCGTCGTCGACGAGTCGGGTGCCGTGACCGGCATGAAGCTGTCCGACGGTTCCGAACTCGCCACCGACCTGGTGGTGTTCAGCGCCGGTGTCCGCCCCCGCGACCAGCTCGCCCGGGACTGCGGGCTCACCGTCGGCGAGCGCGGCGGCATCACCGTCGACGAGCAGTGCCGTACGGTCTCCGACCCGCACGTCTTCGCGATCGGCGAGTGCGCGCTGGCCTCGGACGGCCGGGTGTACGGCCTGGTCGCCCCCGGGTACGAGCAGGCGGAGACGGCGGCGGCGACGATCGCCGAGGACGAGGCGGAGTTCACCGGCGCCGACCTGTCGACCAAGCTGAAGCTGCTCGGCGTCGACGTCGCCTCCTTCGGTGACGCGCACGGCACCACCGAGGACTGCCTGGACGTCGTCTACTCCGACTCCCGCTCGGGCCTGTACAAGAAGCTGGTCATCGGCCGCGACGGCACGCTGCTCGGCGGCATCCTGGTCGGCGACGCGGAGGCGTACGGCACGCTGAAGGCGTTCACCGGCTCCGTCCCGCCGGTCAAGCCGGAGTCGCTGGTGCTGCCCGCCGGGGCCGGCGAGTCGGTCCAGCTCGGCCCGACGGCCCTGCCGGACGACGCGATCATCTGCTCCTGCAACAACGTCACCAAGGGCACGATCCGCGGCGCGGTCACCGACCACCGGTGCACGACCGTGCCCGAGGTGAAGAAGTGCACCAAGGCCGGTACCACGTGCGGCAGTTGCGTCAAGGTGCTCGGCCAGTTGGTCGACGCCGAGCTGGAGGCGTCCGGCGTCGAGGTCGACAAGGGCCTGTGCGGCTGCTTCTCCCAGACCCGCGAGGAGCTGTACGAGATCGTCCTCGCCCTGCGCATCAACACCTACCAGGACCTGCTCGACCGGTACGGCCGCGAGGGCGCCCGGGGCGGCGACGGCTGCGAGATCTGCAAGCCGGCGGTCGGCTCGATCATCGCCTCCCTCGCCCCGGCGATCGGCGCGAGCGGCTACGTCCTGGACGGCGAGCAGGCGGCGCTGCAGGACAGCAACGACCACTTCCTGGCCAACCTGCAGAAGAACGGCTCCTACTCGGTCGTCCCGCGCATCCCCGGCGGGGAGATCACCCCCGAGGGCCTCATCGTGATCGGTGAGATCGCCCGCGACTTCGGCCTCTACACGAAGATCACCGGCGGTCAGCGGATCGACATGTTCGGCGCCCGCGTCGAACAACTCCCGCTGATCTGGGCCCGGTTGGTGGACGCCGGCTTCGAGTCCGGGCACGCCTACGGCAAGGCGCTGCGGACGGTGAAGTCCTGTGTGGGCCAGACCTGGTGCCGTTACGGCGTGCAGGACTCGGTGCGCATGGCCATCGACCTGGAGCTGCGCTACCGGGGCCTGCGCTCCCCGCACAAGCTGAAGTCGGCGGTCTCCGGGTGTGCCCGCGAGTGCGCCGAGGCCCAGTCGAAGGACTTCGGCGTGATCGCCACCGCCAACGGCTGGAACCTGTACGTGGCCGGCAACGGCGGTGCCACCCCGCGCCACGCGGACCTGCTCGCGCAGGACCTGTCGGACGCGGAACTGGTGCGCCTGATCGACCGGTTCCTGATGTTCTACATCCGCACCGCCGACCGCCTGGAGCGCACCTCGACCTGGCTGGAGCGGATCCCCGGCGGCCTGGACCACGTGCGCGAGGTCGTCGTGGAGGACTCCCTCGGCATCTGCGAGGAGCTGGAGTCCCTGATGGCGGCCCATGTCGCCCACTACCGCGACGAGTGGGCCGAGACCATCAACGACCCGGAGAAGCTCGCCCGGTTCGTGTCCTTCGTCAACGCCCCCGACACCCCCGACCCGGTCGTCGGCTTCGTCCCGGAGCGCGACCAGATCAAGCCCGACCTGCCGCTGCTCACCATCGGCCACCGTCCCCTGGAAGGAAGCGCCCAGCGATGACCCTGGCACCCGAGACGACCGACCTCAAGGTCCAACTCCGGCTCGCGGACGACTGGTTCACGGTCTGCGACCTCACCCAACTGGTTCCCGGGCGGGGCGTGGCCGCGCTCCTGCCGGACGGCCGTCAGGCCGCCCTCTTCCGGGACCGCAACGGCAATCTGTACGCCATCGACAACCGCGACCCCTTCGGCGGCGCGGCGGTCCTCTCCCGCGGCCTGACCGGCACCCACCAGGGCCGCCCGTTCGTCGCCTCACCGTTGCTCAAGCAGCGCTTCGACCTGCTGTCGGGGCAGTGCCTGGACGACGAGACGGTACGGGTCGCGACGTACCCGGTCCGCGCCGACTGACCAGGGCGCCTTCTGACCTCCCCGGCTCCTCAGGAGGGACCCTGGCTGCGCTTCGCCCGCCGGTGGGCCGCGACCCGTTCGCGGGTCGCGCAACGGCGGGAGCAGTAGCGGCGTTCGGGGCCGGCGCCCTGGGTGACGAAGACCTGCCGGCAGTCGGACGAGGCGCACAGCCGGCCGGGAGGACGCTGGTGGTCCCAGACGAGGACCGTCAGCGCCAGGCAGGAGGACGCCAGCAGCCAGGCGCCCCAAGGGCCGTCGTCGGCGCGGTCCAGGTGGGGGTGCCATGGGGTGCCGCCGTCGTGGGAGGTCAGCCGGAGCGGGCCGGTGTTCTCGCTCAGCAATCGGTTGAGGGTCGCGGCGGCGATGTCGACGTCGGCGGCGAGGAAGACCTCCCGCAGCAGGACCGCGGCCGCACGCAGGTCGGCGATGTCGTCGCCGGCCAGGTCGAGAGGTTCCCGCTCGCCGTACGCGCGCAGGACCTCGGCGACCTCGTCCGGGTCCGGACGGTCGGCGGTGAGGACGTTGACGAGGGCCGCGGCACGTCGGGCCATGGTCAGGACGGAGTGGCGGGTGGTCCAGTCGCCGGAGGGAGGTGACACCGACCGAAGGTAACGCATGTTGACCCACTTTGGGGTTACCCACGTAACGTGTTGACGATGACAAGGCGTTACGCGGCAGCCTCCTATTTCGCTGGAGCGGTGTCCGCCCGTACCGGCGACGAGATGTCCGGACCGGCCATGATGCTGGCTGGTTTCGCCATGACCGGCTCCGCGTCGGCCGCCGCGTCGCTGCTTGCCGGGCTCAACGCCGCCGCGGCAGTCGGCGGACCGCTGCTCGGCGCGTTCCTGGACCGATCGTCACGCCCGGGCCGCCTGCTGGCCTGCGCACTGGCCGCATACGGCGCCGGAGTGGCGGCGATCCTGCTCGGGCTCGGGCGCCTGCCCCTCCCCCTCACCGTCCTGATCGCGGTGTGCACGGGGCTGCTCGGACCGGCACTCTCCGGTGGCTGGACGGCCCAGCTCCCCCGCGTGGTGGCGGGCGACGCGCTGCCCCGCGCCAACGCCCTGGACGCGATGACCTTCACCACCGCGAGCCTCGCCGGACCGGCCCTCGCGGGCGCGGCGGCCGAGACGCTGGGCGCACCGACGGCGGTGGTCCTCGCGGTGACCCTCGTCGCCCTGGCGGCCCCCGTCGCCTGGCGCTTACCGACGTCCCACGACCGAAGCACCACCCACGCCCCACCGCGCGTGCCCCTCGCCGCCGGTCTCCGCTTCATCGTGCGGTGCCCCCCGCTCGCCCGGGCGACGCTCGCCTCGGTGCTGTGCTGCACGGCCGAGGGGATGTTCACCGCCTGTGTTCCGCTGCTCGGGGCCCGGGCGCTCGGCGGGTCCGGGCGCGGGGCGTTGCTGCTGTCCTGTGCGGCCGTGTCGTCCCTCGTGGCCAACGCCCTGCTGGCGAAACGTCCGCGTACGCTCGCCCCGGACACGGCGATCTGGGCCGGCGCCGTCGTCCAGGCCGCGGCACTGGCCCTGGCGGCGACCGCCCACCCGGCCCTGCTCGTCGCCGCCGCCCTGCTCACCGGCGTGGGCGCAGGCCCCCAGCTCACCGCGCTGTTCGCGATACGGCACCGGGAGGCCCCGGACCGGCTGCGCGGCCAGATCTTCACCACCGGCGCCAGCCTGAAGATCACCGGGTTCGCCGTGGGCGCGGCGGTCGCAGGCGCGATCGCCGGCCACTGCCTCCCCGCCGCCCTGGCGGTGGCATCCGGCACGGCGGCGCTGGCGGTGCCGGCCTTCTTCACGGTCCGGCGGGACCGGGGTCACTGACCCCCCGTCACGCCTTCAGCACCTCGTACGCGACGCCCGTCAGTCGTTCCGAGGCCACCCAAAGGCGTTCCCCCGCCGCGTCGTCGAGCGTCCATGGTGCCCGCCACGAGGGCGCCGGAGCGCCGCGCCACATCATGAGCGCCGGTCCGGTGAAGGAGTCGGGCTTCACGTCGGGGGCGGTCGCCGCGTACAGCAGCGGCAGCGCACCGGACTCCGCGGACTGTGCGACGATCCGGTTGCCGAACTCCACCAGCCGTTCCGTCAGCCTGCGCCCCTCCATCCGGGGCCCGGCGGTCTGCAGGTTGGTGGCCGCGTACCCGGGGTGCGCGGCGGCCGCGACGACGTCCGCGCCGTGCGCCGCCAGCCTGCGTGCCAGCTCGTGGGTGAAGAGCAGGTTGGCGCTCTTGGACCGGGCGTAGGCGATCCAACGCCGGTAGCGGCGCGCGCCGTTGACGTCGTCCAGGTCGACGTTGGCCAGTGCGTGCATCCCGCTGGAGACGTTGACGACCCTGGCGCCCGGCGTCGCGAGCAGCACCGGTGCGAGCAGCCCGGTCAGCGCGAAGTGCCCGAGGTGGTTGACGCCGAACTGCGTCTCGAACCCGTCCGCCGTCGTCCCGTACGGCAGCGCCATCACCCCGGCGTTGTTGACGAGCAGATCGAGCCGCTCGTGCGGGAAGCGCTCCGCGAACTCCCGCACGGACGTGAGGTCCCCGAGGTCGAGCCGCGCGAAGTCGGCCACCGCGCCCGGCACTTCGGCCACCACCCGGTCGACGGCGGCGCTCCCCCGTGCCCCGCTCCGGCAGGCGAGCACCACCCGCGCGCCCTTGCGCGCCAACTCCCGCGCGACGACGTACCCGAGGCCGCTGTTGGCCCCGGTGACGACGGCGACGCGGCCGTGCTGGTCGGGGATGTCGTGCGTGTTCCAGCCGGACATGAACCGCCACTCCTCGCCGAGGTACGTACCTTGGCCTCCAACGTACGAGAGGGGCGTCACCCCCGCACAGGGTGACGCCCCTCCTTCGTGATCCGCGACCGCCGTCCATCGGTGTCGAGGGTCGGGGACGGGCGGCGGTCGCGGAGTCAGCGGGTCAGCGGTGGTCGCTGCCCGTCGACTCGGTGGCCGCGCGCCCCGCCTCCAGCCGCGCGACCGGGATGCGGAACGGGGAGCAGGAGACGTAGTCCAGACCCACCTCGTGGAAGAAGTGGACCGACTCCGGGTCGCCGCCGTGCTCGCCGCAGACGCCGAGCTTGAGGTCGGGACGGGTCGCGCGGCCCGCCGTCGCCGCCGCCTTCACCAGGGAGCCGACGCCGTCCTTGTCGATCGTCTCGAAGGGGGAGACGCCGAAGATGCCCTTCTCCAGGTAGGCCGTGAAGAAGGAGGCCTCCACGTCGTCGCGGCTGAAGCCCCACACCGTCTGGGTCAGGTCGTTCGTGCCGAAGCTGAAGAACTCCGCCGCCTCGGCGATCTGCCCGGCGGTCAGGGCGGCGCGCGGGAGTTCGATCATCGTGCCGATGGCGAGCTTGAGCTGCGTCCCGGTGGCCGCCTCGACCTCGGCGATGACCTGGTCGGCCTCCTCGCGCACGATCTCCAGCTCCTGGACCGTGCCGACGAGCGGGATCATGATCTCGGCGCGCGGGTCGCCCTTGGCGTTCTTGCGCTCGGCGGCGGCCTCGGCGATCGCCCGGACCTGCATGGTGAACAGGCCGGGGATGACCAGGCCGAGGCGCACACCGCGCAGACCCAGCATCGGGTTCTGCTCGTGCAGCCGGTGCACCGCCTGGAGCAGCCGCAGGTCGTTCTCGTGGGACTCCTGGCGGGACTCGGCGAGGGCGACCCGCACCGACAGCTCGGTGATGTCCGGCAGGAACTCGTGCAGCGGCGGGTCGAGCAGCCGTACCGTCACCGGCAGGCCGTCCATCGCCGAGAACAGCTCGACGAAGTCCTTCTTCTGCAGCGGCAGCAGCTCCGCGAGGGCGGCCTCCCGCTCGTCCTGGGTGTCGGCGAGGATCAGCTTCTCGACCATCTCGCGGCGCTCGCCCAGGAACATGTGCTCGGTACGGCACAGCCCGATGCCCTGGGCGCCGAAGCGACGGGCGCGCAGCGCGTCCTCGGCGTTGTCCGCGTTGGCCCGCACCCGCAGCCGGCGCTTGCGGTCGGCGAAGGCCATGATCCGGTGCACGGCCTCGACGAGTTCGTCGGCGTCCTGGGCGCCGGCGTGCATCCGGCCCTCGAAGTACTCCACGACCGGGGAGGGCACCACCGGGACCTCGCCCAGGTAGACCTTGCCGGACGAACCGTCGATGGAGATCACGTCGCCTTCCTCGACCACGTGACCACCGGGAATCGTCATCCGACGGCGCTTGGTGTCGACCTCGAGCTCCTCCGCGCCGCACACGCAGGTCTTGCCCATGCCGCGCGCGACGACGGCCGCGTGGGAGGTCTTGCCGCCGCGGGAGGTGAGGATGCCCTCGGCCGCGATCATGCCGTCGAGGTCGTCGGGGTTGGTCTCCCGGCGCACCAGGATGACCTTCTCACCCGAACGGGACCACTTCACGGCGGTGTACGAGTCGAAGACCGCCTTGCCGACCGCCGCGCCCGGCGAGGCCGCGATGCCCCGGCCGACCTGCGCGACCTTCGCCTCCTCGTCGAACTTCGGGAACATCAGCTGGGCGAGCTGAGCGCCGTTGACGCGCTGCAGCGCCTCGGTCTCGTCGATCAGCCCCTGGTCCACCAACTGGGTGGCGATACGGAAGGCCGCGCCCGCGGTCCGCTTGCCGACGCGGGTCTGCAGCATCCACAGCTGGCCGCGCTCGATGGTGAACTCGATGTCGCAGAGGTCCTTGTAGTGGTTCTCCAGCGTCTCCATGATCTGCATCAGCTGGTCGTACGACTTCTTGTCGATCTGCTCCAGCTCCGCGAGCGGCACGGTGTTGCGGATGCCCGCGACGACGTCCTCGCCCTGCGCGTTCTGCAGGTAGTCGCCGTAGACGCCCTGGTGGCCGGAGGCGGGGTCGCGGGTGAAGGCGACGCCGGTGCCGGAGTCGGGGCCGAGGTTGCCGAAGACCATCGAACAGACGTTGACGGCCGTGCCGAGGTCGTGCGGGATGCGCTCCTGGCGGCGGTAGAGCTTGGCGCGGTCGGTGTTCCAGGAGTCGAAGACCGCGTGGATGGCGAGGTCCATCTGCTCGCGCGGGTCCTGCGGGAAGTCCCGGCCGGCCTCCTTCTTGACGATCTTCTTGAAGGTGGCGACCAGCTTCTTCAGCTCGGCGGCGTCCAGCTCGGTGTCGACGGTGACCTTCTTGGCCTCCTTGGCCTTGTCGAGGGCCTCCTCGAAGAGGTCGCCGTCGACGCCGAGGACGGTCTTGCCGAACATCTGGATGAGGCGGCGGTAGGAGTCCCACGCGAAGCGCTCGTCGCCGGCCTGGTCGGCGAGGCCCTTCACGGACTTGTCGGAGAGACCGATGTTCAGGACCGTGTCCATCATGCCGGGCATGGAGAACTTGGCGCCGGAGCGGACGGAGACGAGCAGGGGGTTGTCCGGCTGGCCGAGCTTCTTGCCCATCCGGGACTCCAGCGCGTCGAGGTGCGCACTCACCTCGTCACGCAGTGCCGCGGGCTCCTCACCGCTGTCCAGGTAGACCTTGCAGGCGTCCGTCGTGATGGTGAAGCCCGGGGGAACGGGGAGTCCCAGGTTGGTCATCTCGGCGAGGTTCGCGCCCTTGCCACCCAGGAGGTCCTTGAGGTCCTTGTTTCCCTCGGTGAAGTCGTAAACGAACTTCGCTACGTGGGGTTCTTTGTTTTCCGACACGGGTCTCGACTCCTCGAGGACGCGGTGGCTGCCCTAACGGCGAGGAACATACCCAGATCGAAGGCGTCTGGGTACGTCCACTCACGTGTCATACGCCCGTAACCATCCGTCCGCCAGTGGATCGAAAGTCAAGGGAAGGCAAGCAACCAAGCACTGATGTTTTCACTTCATGAAGGCATCACTGCCCACCGGTGAGGTATTCCGCTCAAACGAGCGCCCGACCTCGACATCTGTTTTCGATCGATGAACGATCGAAGGGTGGCACCCAGTGCCACCACTTGAGGAAGTGCAGCCGCTCAAGATCCGCTCATCTGAGCGCAACCCTTATCAAGGGTGGCGAGAATCACGCTCCCACAGAGCATCGGATTTCACCATGCGGACGCTTCACACACCCATCGCCAGCAGCCGTTCCTCCGCCCGTTCGGGCGCGTACAGATGCTCCACGACCAGCGCCCCGGCCCCGACCAGCCCCGCCCGCTCACCGAGCCGCGAGGTGACCACGTCCAGGTGGGCCGTGGAGCGGGGCAGCGCCCGCTGGTACAGCAGCTCCCGCACCCCGGTCAGGAACGGAGTTCCGGCCAAGTCGCCCGCGATCATCAGTACCCCGGGGTTGAGCAGTGTGACGACGGTCGCCAGCACGTCCCCCACGAGCCGCCCGGCCTCCCGCGCGAACCCGACCGCCTCCGGATGCCCTGCCGCCAGCAGGTCCCGCACGTCCGAACCGGACGCCGCCGCGACACCCGCCTCGGCCAGCCGCCGCGCCACGGCGCCACCGCTGGCGACGGCGGCGAGACAGCCGTACGAGCCGCAACGGCACAGCGCGTCGGCGCCCACCCGTATGTGCCCGATGTCCCCCGCGCCCCCGTCGATGCCGCGGTAGACGGCCCCGTCGACCACCACCCCCGCACCGATACCGGTCGACACCTTGACCAGCACAAAGGCCGAGCAGTCGGGATACCCCGTGCGCTGTTCGCCGTACGCCATGAGGTTCGCGTCGTTGTCCACCAGCACCGGCACCGGGCCGGCGCCCGTGTGCTCGGTGAACGCCCTGGCCAGGCGGCCGCGTATGTCGTAGCCGTCCCAGCCCGGCATGATCGGCGGCTGGACGACCCGGCCGGTCTCACTGTCGACGGGCCCCGGCACCCCGAGCCCGATCCCGCACACCGCGCCCGCGGGCCGCCCGGCCTTCTCCAGCACCTGCGCGAACCACCGCCCAAGGCCGCCGAGCACGGCGTCCGGGCCGTCCTCGATGACGAGCGTGCCGGTGTGTTCGGCGAGGATCTCGCCGGTCAGGGAGAGGACGGCCGCGCGCGCGTGGCGGGTGTCGAGGTCGGCGGCGAGGACCACGGCGTGTTCGTCGTCGAACTCCAGGGTGATGGAGGGACGGCCGCCGAGAGGCGAGTCGACCGGGCCGCCGGCGCCCTCGCGCAGCCACCCCGCGCGGAAGAGGCGGTCGAGGCGCTGACCGACGGTGGCCCGGGACAGTCCGGTGACCTGCTGGAGCGCCCCGCGCGTGGTCGCGCGCCCACTGCGCACCAGTTCGAGCAGATCGCCGGCGCTGGCCTGGCTGCGTCCGGTCATGCGCACCCCCTTGTGTTTCTCAACCTTGCATTACATATTGGGTTTTGCGTGTTAAATAGACGTAACTCTATGGTGGACCAGACCGAACCGGTCGGCCGGACGTCTTTCGGGGAGCCCCGAGTGGATCGCACTGCCCAACTCACCAGCCGCGCGGCGCAGCACCCTGTTGCATACGATCCACCGCCCGCGCCGACCGCGCTGCACGTGAGGGCCGGCCGGGTGCTGGAGGAGAACTGGACGGGCGCCTCCACCGTCCCCTCGCGCAGCCTGTACCCGCACCAGTGGTCCTGGGACTCGGCGTTCATCGCGATCGGCCTGCGGCACCTGTCGCCGCTGCGGGCACAGACGGAGCTGGAGACGCTGCTCGCCGCCCAGTGGGAGGACGGGCGGATCCCGCACATCGTCTTCAACCCCTCCGTCCCGCTGGACGCGTACTTCCCGAGCCCCGACTTCTGGCGCTCCTCGACCGCGGGGCGCGCTGCGGGCGCCCCGCGCACCGTACAGACCTCCGGCATCGTGCAGCCACCGGTACACGCGCTGGCGGCCTGGCTGGTGCACCGCGCCGACCCGGGCCTGTCCCGCGCCCGCGGCTTCCTCACCCGCGTCCACCCCCGCCTGGCCGCCTGGCACCGCTACCTCCTGCACCGCCGCGACCTGGGCGGAGGCGGCCTCGCGTCGGTCGTCCACCCCTGGGAACAGGGTATGGACAACAGCCCCTGCTGGGACGCCCCGCTGTCCCGCGTCACCCCCGCCCCCTCCCGCTCCTTCCGCCGCGCCGACCTCGCCCACGGCGCCCCCGAGGACCGCCCGACGGACCTGGACTACGGCCGGTACGTACGCCTGGCGACGGACTACCGGGACGCCGGGTACGCCGATGACGGCGGCGGCTTCGCGGTGGAGGACCCGGCGTTCAACGCCCTGCTCATCGCCTCCGAGCACGCGCTGGCCCGGATCGCGGCGGAACTGGGCGCACCGGGCACGGCGAGGCACGCCCGCGCGGAACGACTGACGACGGCCCTGGTGGACCGCCTGTGGGACGCTCCGACCGGCATGTTCCTGTGCCGTGACCTGGGCAGCGGCGCCCTCGTCCCCGAGCGCAGCGTCTCCGGCCTCGTCCCGCTCCTCCTCCCCGGCCTCCCCCACGACATCGTGCAGACACTGGTCCGCACCCTCCACGGCCCCCACTTCGGGCTGGGCGCGACCACCCGGCTACCCCCCTCCTACGACCTCCTCGGCGAAGCCTTCGACCCGCACCGCTACTGGCGGGGCCCGGCCTGGTTCAACACCAGCTGGCTGCTGGAGCGCGGCCTGCGCACCCACGGCGAGGAGCAGAGCGCCGACGCCCTGCGGGAGGCCGTCCTCGACATCGCCGACGCCTCCGGATTCGCGGAGTACGTCGACCCGTACACCGGCGAGCCCTGCGGAGCACTCGGCTTCGGCTGGACCGCCGCGCTCGCGCTGGATCTGCTCCATTCGCGCCCCGGACACGACGTGTCCCCCACGGGCGTCGAGACGTTCGAGATGAGTGACAAGGGAGGGGACCGGGCATGACGGACCGGCATCATCTGCTCGTGCGCGGCGGGACGTTCGCGGCCGTGGGCGACAACGGGGACATCAACGGGGTACGGGGAGCCGGCTCACCGGCCGGATTGTTCGTGCGCGACGCCCGCCACCTGAGCCGTTGGCAACTGACGGTCGACGGCGCGGTGCCGGAGTCGCTCACGCCGGTCGCGGACGGGGACACGGCACGCTGTGTCCTCGTCCCGCGCGGCGGCCGGCAGGAGCCACCCGCGTACACGGTCTTCCGTGAACAGGCGGTCGGCGACGGATCGTTCGTCGAATCCCTCCGGATCACCAGCAACCGCCCCGTGCCGACTACGGTCCGCCTGGCGGTCACCGCGGACGCCGACTTCACGGACCAGTTCGAACTGCGCTCCGACCACCGCACGTACACCAAGATCGGCGCCACCCGCTCCCGCCAGATCCTCGACGACGGCGTGGAGTTCGGCTACCAGCGCGGGGAGTGGCGTTCCTGTACGACGGTGACGGCCGAACCCGTCCCCGACGCCGTGGAGGAGACAGGCACCGGCGCCCGACGCCTCGTATGGACCCTCGACCTCGACCCGCACGGCACCGCGGAACTCACCCTACGAGTGATGGCCCGCCCCCATGGCGACAAGCGAACCCTGCGCGTCCCGGCGTCCCCCGCCGCCCTCAACAACCAACTCCTCTCCCTCGAAGGCGAGTTCGTGGAGGGCGTCCCCTTCCCGACGGGCTGGCCGGAACTGGCGGCGGCCTGCGCGCGGGGCCTCGCCGACCTCGCGGCGCTGCAGATCCCGGCGACCGGCCCGGACGGCGAGGAACTGCGCGTCCCCGCCGCCGGCGCCCCCTGGTTCCTCACCCTGCTGGGCCGTGACGCCCTGCTGACCTCGCTGTTCACCCTCCCCTACCGCCCCCAGCTGGCAGCCGCCACGCTCCCCGCCCTCGCCGCCACCCAGGCCACCGAGACCGGCGCCGACTCGGTGGCCCAGCCGGGCAAGATCGTCCACGAGGTCCGCCACGGCGAACTCGCGCACTTCGGCCAGGTCCCCTACGGCCGCTACTACGGCTCGGTCGACGCCACGCCACTGTTCCTCGTCCTCCTCGGCGCGTACGTCGAGCAGACCGGGGACACGGACCTGGCCCGCCGCCTGGAGCCCCACGCCCGCGCGGCGATCGGCTGGATGCTGGACCACGGCGGCCTGACCTCGCGCGGCTACCTCGTCTACCGCGCCGACCAGGGCGGCCTGGCCAACCAGAACTGGAAGGACTCCCCCGGCGCGATCTGCTCCGCCGACGGGACGCGCGCGAGCGGTCCGGTGATGGCGGCGGGCGCCCAGGGTTACGCCTACGACGCCCTGCGCCGCACGGCCGGCGTCGCGCGCACGGTGTGGAAGGACGACACGTACGCGGCACTGCTGGAGCAGGCGGCGACAGACCTGCGGGACCGCTTCCAGCGGGACTTCTGGATGCCGGACGCCTCCTTCCCCGCCCTCGCCCTGGACGGCGAGGGCCGCCAGGTGGACGCCCTCGCCTCGGACGCCGGGCACCTGCTGTGGTCGGGCCTGCTGGACAAGGAGTACGGCGAGGTGGTGGGCCGACGACTGCTGGAGCCGGACTTCTTCTCCGGCTGGGGCGTCCGCACGCTGGCCGCGGGGCAGGCGGCGTACCACCCGCTGTCGTACCACCGCGGCTCGGTCTGGCCGCACGACAACGCGCTGATCACGCTGGGCCTGGCCCGCTACGGCCTGCACGACGAGGCCCGCACGGTGGCCCACGGGCTGGTGGCCGCGGCGACGGCGACGGGGCATCGGCTGCCGGAGGTGATCGCGGGGTACGGGCGGGATACGCATGCGGAGCCGGTGCCGTATCCGCATGCGTGCGTGCGGGAGTCTCGGTCTGCGGCGGCGCCACTTGCTCTGCTGACCGCGGTGGGGGGCGCCTAATAGCTCGGTTGTTCTGTTGTGTTGCGACTGCGGGCCGGTGGGGGCTTGTCGCGCCCACGCGGCGGAGCCGCATATCGATACAGCCCCGCGCCCCTGAAAAGGCCTCTGTCGTGGCGTTGACGAGGCGTTTGCCCGGTGTTTGCCCTTGAGCGTGAACAGCCGTTGGACGTAACCCGTACCGGAATGTGGCGGGTCGTTGCCTCCCTGCGTGGCCCGCCTCTTCCCTCCCCGGGCCTCGCAACGGAAGGACCTTCGGGTGCCTGTCTTCACGCGCCTTCGCCAACAACCGGACATGTCACCCGAGGTCGAGCCGGAATCGCCGGAGCAGGTGGCGCCCGCCCGGGTGAGCCTGCGCACCCGGTTCGCCGGCTGGCGTGAGCGGAACCCCACCCCCGTGCGCGCGGCGCGCTGGACGGTCACGGTCCTTGCGGCCGTCCTGGTGCTGGGCGCGCTGGTGCTGCCGAACAGGATGAGCGGGCTGCACACCGTGCGGTTCCTGCGGATACCCGTGGAGGCCGTGCTCGGGGCGGCCGTGGCGCTCGTGCTGCCGCGTCGGCCGCGGCTCGTGGTGGCGGTGGTGACGGGGGTGGCACTCGGCGCCCTGACGATCCTGAACATGTTGGACATGGGTTTCTGGGAGTACCTCGGCCGGCCCTTCAACCCGGTCCTGGACTGGGACCTGCTACCGGACGCGCAGTCGTACGTGCAGGACTCGATGGGCAGGACGGTGGAGATCGCCGCCACCATAGGTGTCTTCGTCCTGGTGTTCCTCCTTCTCTCCCTGACGGCACTGGCGATGGTCCGGCTCAGCAACCTGCTGGCACGCAACAAGCAGACGGCGACCAGAGGCACCCTGGCCGCAGCCGTCGTCTGGGTCCTCTGCTCAGCGCTGGGGCTGCAACTCGGGGGCGGGCCGCTGGCGTCGGACCGGGCGGCAGGCGCCCTCCTGGTGCAGGCGAAAGGAGTCCGCCAGACGCTCAAGGACGAGGCGGACTTCCAGAAGATCGCCAAGGTCGACGCGTTCGGCAACACCCCGCCCGGCCAACTGGTGCCGGACCTGCGCGGCAAGGACATGATCTTCACCTTCATCGAGAGCTACGGCCGCAGCGCGATCGAGGACCCGGTCGAGGCGCCCGGCGTCGACGCGACGCTCGACGCCCGCACGCAGGCCCTCGCAAAAGCCGGCTTCCACGCCAAGAGCGGCTGGCTGACCTCGGCGACGTACGGCGGCAGCAGCTGGCTCGGTCACTCCACGACGATGTCCGGCCTGTGGATCAACAACCAGAACCGATACCGCACCGTGACGGCGAGCGACCACCTCAGCCTCACCAAGGCCTTCCAGAAGACCGGCGACTGGGACACCGTCGGCATCATGCCGGGTGTGCAGAAGGGCTGGCCGGAGTCGAAGTTCTACGGCCTGCAGAGCTACCGCAACGCCTTCCAGATGGGCTACAAGGGCCCGAAGTTCAGCTGGTCGACGATGCCGGACCAGTACGCCCTCCAGGCCTTCCAGAACCTGGAGCACAGCAAGAAGCGGAGCAAGCCGCTCCTCTCCCTTGTCATCCTGACCTCCAGCCACCAGCCCTGGGCGCCGATCCCGAAGATGGTCCCGTGGAACGACCTCGGTGACGGCTCGGTCTTCAACGCCATCCACGCGGCCGGCAAGAAGCCCTCGGACATCATCGCCAGCTCGCCCAAGTCCCAGGCGGAGTACGGCAAGTCGGTCCAGTACTCGGTGACGGCGCTCACCGAGTGGCTGGAGCGCTACGGCAACGACAACACCGTCCTCGTCTTCCTCGGCGACCACCAGCCGATCGCCCGCGTCAGCGGCAACCACGCCAGCCGGGACGTCCCGATCTCCATCGTCGCCAAGGACCCGAAGGTCCTCGACAAGATCGACAGCTGGGGCTGGACCGACGGCCTGCGCCCGGCCCACGACGCCCCCGTCTGGAAGATGAGCTCCTTCCGCGACAAGTTCCTGACGGCGTACGGCTCGACCCCGCACCCGAAGAAGAACTGACGCAAGACGGCGGGTTGGTGGCAGTCGCCCTAAGAGCGAAGGGGACGGGGCGGGGGGTGTCCGCCCGCAGTGCCGGGCGTCCGTCACCGGGCACCCCCAAACCAACGGCTACGCGACCTCAGCCCCCCGACGTGTCGAGCTCCGCGTCCTCCCCGATCCCCGCACAGTCGTACGGGTCCTTCAGCCACCCGTCCGGCAGCACCACCCTGTTGTTGCCGGACGTACGTCCCCGTGGACCATCCGCACCCGTGGGCCAGGACTGCTCGAGGTCCAACTCGTCCAGCCCGGCACGCAGTTCGGCCAACGACGACGTGATCGCCAGCCGCTTGCGCATCTCACTGCCGACCGCGAAGCCCTTCAAATACCAGGCCACATGCTTACGGAAATCGACGACGCCCTTCGACTCGTCGCCGATCCACTCGCCGAGCAGACTCGCATGGCGAACCATGACATCGGCGACCTCACGCAGCGAAGGACGCGCGATCGCCTCCGTACGCCCCTCGAAGGCCGCCACCAGATCCGCGAACAGCCACGGCCGCCCAAGACACCCACGCCCGACGACCACCCCGTCGCACCCGGTCTCCCGCACCATCCGCAGCGCGTCCTGAGCCGACCAGATGTCACCGTTGCCGAGCACGGGGATCTCCGGAACGTGCTCCTTCAGCCGCGCGATGGCGTCCCAGTCGGCGGTGCCGCCGTAGTGCTGGGCGGCCGTCCGCCCGTGCAGGGCGATGGCGGTGACGCCCTCCTCGACGGCGATGCGGCCGGCGTCGAGGTACGTGATGTGGTCGTCGTCGATGCCCTTGCGCATCTTCATGGTGACCGGCAGGTCCCCGGCCCCCGAGACCGCCTCGCGCAGGATCGCCCGCAGCAGGTTCCGCTTGTACGGCAGCGCCGAGCCCCCGCCCTTGCGCGTGACCTTCGGCACCGGGCACCCGAAGTTCAGGTCGATGTGATCGGCCAGGTCCTCCTCCGCGATCATGCGGACGGCCTTGCCGACGGTCGCCGGATCGACGCCGTACAGCTGGATCGAACGCGGCTTCTCACTCGCGTCGAAGTGGATCAGCTGCATGGTCTTCTCGTTGCGCTCGACCAACGCCCGCGTCGTGATCATCTCGCTGACGAACAGCCCCTTCCCCCCACTGAACTCCCTGCACAACGTGCGAAAAGGAGCGTTGGTGATCCCGGCCATGGGCGCGAGGACGACGGGCGGCTGGACGGTGTGCGGGCCGATCTGCAGCGGCGTGGCGGTGGTCGTGGACATTCCCCCATTGTCCCGTACCCGCAGGGGTACCCGAACCCGGACTCCTGCTACAGCCATTAGTTAGCAGCACTATTAGTTAGACACACTATCGAAGTAGTCCTACCATGGGACGCATGCCCGAGCTCAGCCCCCGCCGACGCCTCCTGGTCCTCGCGATCTGCTGCATGAGCCTGCTGATCGTCGGCCTGGACGTCACCATCCTGAACGTCGCCCTGCCCTCCATCCGCGACGAGCTGCACGCGAGCACGTCCGGCATGCAGTGGACGATCGACGCCTACACCCTGGTCCTCGCCTCGCTGCTGATGCTCTCCGGCTCCACGGCCGACCGCATCGGCCGCAAGCGCGTCTTCATGACCGGCCTGACCGTGTTCGTCGCCGGCTCGGTCCTGTGCTCACTCGCGCCCAGCCTGGACACGCTGATCGCCTTCCGGGTGATCCAGGCGGTCGGCGGTTCGATGCTCAACCCGGTCGCCATGTCGATCATCACCAACACCTTCACCGACCCCCGGGAGCGCGCCCGCGCGATCGGCGTGTGGGGCGCGGTCGTCGGCATCTCCTTCGCCGCCGGCCCCCTGATCGGCGGCCTGCTGGTCCAATCCGTCGGCTGGCGCTCGATCTTCTGGATCAACCTGCCGGTGGGTCTCGCCGCGCTGCTGCTCACCCTGAAGTTCGTCCCCGAGTCCCGCGCCCCCAAGGCCCGCCGCCCCGACCCCATCGGCCAGCTCCTGGTCATCGCGCTGTTCGCCGGGCTGACGTACGCGATCATCCAGGCACCGGAGTCCGGCTTCGGCGCGGTGCTGCCGTTCGCGGTGATCGCGCTCCTCGCCCTCCTCGGACTGGTCTGGTACGAGGCCCGCCGCGAGGAACCCTTGATCGACCTGCGGTTCTTCCGTTCGCCTCCGTTCAGCGGGGCGACGGCGATCGCGATCAGCGCGTTCGCGTCGCTGGGCGGGTTCCTGTTCCTGTCGACGCTGTACCTGCAGAACGTACGCGGACTGAACGCGCTGCACGCGGGGCTCTGGATGCTGCCGACCGCCGTACCGATCATGCTGTGCGCACCCCTGTCGGGCCGCCTGGTGGGCAACCGGGGCCCGCGCCTCCCGCTCCTGATCGCCGGGACGGCGATGACGGTGAGCGCCGTGCTGTTCGCCGCGTTCCAGGCGGAGACGTCCAACGTCACGCTGTTCATCGGGTACGCGCTGTTCGGGGTCGGTTTCGGCTTCGTGAACGCGCCGATCACCAACACCGCGGTGTCCGGCATGCCGCGGGCCCAGGCCGGGGTCGCGGCCGCCGTGGCCTCCACCAGCCGCCAGCTCGGGCAGACGCTGGGGGTCGCCGTCATCGGGGCGGTGCTGGCCTCCGGGGTGGGCTCGTCCTCGTACAAGGACGCGTTCGTCTCCGCGTCGGTGCCGGGATGGTGGATCGTCGTCTGCTGCGGGGTCGCCGTGTTCGTCCTCGGAGCCCTGACCACCGGCCAGTGGGCCCGCCGAGCCGCGTCCCGAACGGCGGATCGACTCCAGTCAGCGGAGGTCCGCGAAGCGGCGGGGCTCAACGCGTAACCGGCACCGCCCGCGCCCGTCAGCCCACGCGGACGCCGTCCCGCTCCACCGCGATCGCGTGCAGCTTCTCCAGCCGCTGCCTCGACTCCTCGTCCGCCGGTGCGTACGTCACGAGGCGCGGGCCGAGTTCGGGGCCGAGCCACAGGTCGGTGTGGTCGACGGAGATGCGGCCGACGTAGGGGTTGTCGAAGTCCTTGCGCTTGCTGCGGTGGGCCACCACCTCGTGCCGGTCCCAGTTCTCGCGGAACTCCGCGGACTCCGCGCGCAGCCGCTTGAGCAGCAGCTTCCAGGCGGGCTCGGCGAGATGGCCGGCCATGGTGGCGCGGAAGCGGGCGGCCATCAGGCGCTGGGTGTCCTGCAGGTGGACGATCGAGGAGCGCCACTGGTCGTGCGTGTAGGACAGCACGAGGCAGTTGCGGTCCTCGGGCGGCACCTCGTCCAGGTCGCACAGGAGCAGCCCGTACGTGCGGTTGTAGGCGAGGATGTCGTACCGGCTGTTCTGCACGCAGGCCGGCATCGGCTCCATGGTCGCGAGAATCGTGCGCACCGCGGGGGTGATCGACGGGCAGCTCGTGGCCGGCGTCGGGTCGACCTGGCCGGCCAGTTGGAAGAGGTGGGCGCGCTCGCTGGGGTCGAGGAACAGGGTCCGCGCCAGGGCGTCCAGGACCTGGACGGAGACCTGGATGTCCCGGGCCTGCTCGAGCCACGTGTACCAGGTGACGCCGACCGAGGCGAGCTGCGCGACCTCCTCGCGGCGCAGGCCGGGGGTGCGGCGCCGGGTGCCCCGGGGCAGTCCGACCTGCTCGGGGGTGATGTGCTCGCGGCGGTGGCGCAGGAAGGCGGCGAGCTCGTGCCGCCGGACCGCCGCCGCGGTGCCCGGTCGCGCCTGCTCAACCATCCCCTGCTCAACCATCGTCGTCATGCTCCCAGCATGCCGCCCCCTACATCCTGTTGCCAGGTAGTGGCAGTACCAGGATAAGAAGACTCTGGTACCTGTCTGGATACGGGCGCAGGCTCGAGGACGTGACCGAAACCATCACTTCGCGCACCACCGTCCGATCGCCCGTGGCGTCACCCGTGCTCAGCGGCCTCGGGCTCTTCACCGTGCTGCTGGCTGCGGCACTTCCCCTCATCGACTTCTTCATCGTCAACGTGGCCCTGCCGACCATCGGCCGGGACCTGCACGCGAGCGAGTCCGTGCTGGAGCTGGTCGTCGCCGGCTACGGACTCGCCTACGCCGTCCTGCTCGTCCTCGGCGGCCGGCTCGGCGACCTGTTCGGCCGCCGCCGGCTCTTTCTCGGCGGCATGGCGGCCTTCGGCCTGACCTCGCTGGCCTGCGGTCTGGCGCCCAGCGCCTGGACCCTGGTCGCGGCGCGTGTCGCGCAGGGCGCGGCGGCCGCCGCGATGCTGCCGCAGGTCCTCGCCACCATCCAGGCGACCACCGCCGGCCCGCGCAGGGCCAGGGCGATGGGCCTGTACGGCGCCACGGCCGGCCTGTCGATGGTCGCCGGGCAGATCCTCGGCGGCGTCCTGGTCGCGGCGGACGTCTGGGGCACCGGCTGGCGCTCGGTGTTCCTGGTGAACGTCCCGGTCGTCGTCCTGGGCCTGGTCCTGGCCGCCCGGGGCGTGCCGGAGACCCGTTCCCAGCGCCCCGAGCCGGTCGACGGCCCCGGCACCGTCCTGCTCACCGCTTCCCTGCTCGCCCTGCTGGCCCCCCTCACCGAGGGCCGTACGGCCGGCTGGCCGCTGTGGACGTGGCTGTCGCTGGCGGCGTTCCCGTTCGTCGCGGGGGCGTTCTACGCGGTGGAGCGCCGGGCCGACCGCCAGGGCCGTACGCCCCTGGTCCCGCCGAGCCTGTTCGCCCTGACCTCGCTGCGGCGCGGGCTGGTGATGATCGTGCCGTTCTCCGTCGGCTTCAGCGGCTTCATGTTCGTGATCGCGGTGGCCTTGCAGCGGGGTGCGGGGCTCGGCCCGGTCCCGGCGGGCCTGGCGCTCGCTCCGATGGCCGTCGTCTTCTTCTTCGTCTCGCTCGCCGGCCCCCGGCTGGTCGCGCGGTACGGCACCCGGGTGGTGACGGCCGGCGGGCTGGTCCAGGGGCTCGGCGTGGGCCTGATGGCGCTGGCGGCCTGGCGGTCCTGGCCGGACCTCGGCTTCGTTCAGCTGCTGCCGGGCGCGGCGCTCGCCGGAGCCGGGCAGGCGCTCCAACTCCCCATCATCTTCCGGGTCGTCCTCTCCGAGGTGGAGCCCGCACGGGCCGGCGTCGGCAGTGGCGTGATGATGACCACCCAACAGTCGGCGCTCGCCCTCGGCGTGGCCGCCCTCGGCACCCTCTTCCTGTCCCTGGTCCCCGACCTGGGCATGCGTGACGCCCTGGTCACCACGCTCCTGGCCCAGCTGGGCTGCGTCGCCCTCACCTGCCTCCTGAGCCTGCGCCTGCCGCGCACCATCGGCTGACCCCGAGGTGGGCGGCAGGCCACGGCTCGGTCAACTCGCCGCTCAGGACCCCCTGTTGATATTGGTCTTGCTGCACACTCCTGTGCCGGAGGCGAGACATCATGCTGGAGATCAACGCGAGCCAGTGCCGCGGCAGGCAGCGTTTGCCCGGTAAGGAGCGGCGTCGTGGGGCCCCTCCCGATCGAGCGAAGTCGAGAGTGGGGGAGCGTCCTCTCGGCGTGCCGGACGGAATGCCCCGTTGATGGACCGGACGTACTGGGGGTTTCGGCCGGTGCGGCGAGAGGGCGTGCCGGGCGTCGCGACGGGCGAACGCTGCCTGCCGCGGCACTGGGTGAGCCGCTGGGATCAGCACGGGCGGGAGCATGTCGTGCGGGTGCGGCGTACGGGGCTGCAGCGCACGATCAGATGTGAGACGTGCGGCTGGCGCCAGGGCGCGCAGTTCCTGCCCTGGCTGAAGGCGGAGGAGCATCTGGCCGAGGCGCACCAGGCGACGGTGGACCCGTCCGGCGCGGAGCGATGAGTTTCCGCTGGACCGGCAGTCGTACCCGGTACGACCGACTCGCACCGGAAGGCGACCCATGAGCGCTCTTGACGACACCCTGCACCAGCATGTCGACCGGGGAACGGTTCCGGGTGCCGTCGGCCTGGTGGCCCGCGGCGACGAGGTCGAGGCGGTGGCCGTCGGGTCGGTGGACACCGACGGCACGGCCCCGATGGCCCGTGACTCGATCTTCCGTATCGCCTCCATCACCAAGCCGATCACCGCGGCGGCCGTGCTGATGCTGGTCGATGACGGGGTGCTTGCGCTGGACTCGCCGGTGGCGGAGTGGCTGCCGGAGCTGGCGAAGCCGCTGGTGGCGCGCACCCCGCGGTCCCCGCTCGACGGCGTCGTCCCGGCGGCCCGTCCCATCACCGTGGAGGACCTGCTCAGCTTCCGCACCGGCTGGGGCTTCCCCGCCGACTTCACCCTCCCGGCGGTCCAGGCGCTGTTCGAGGTGCAGAAGGACGGCCGCCGTCTCCAGGACTGGCCGGATCCCGAGGAATGGCTGCGCCGCCTCGCGCAGGTGCCGATGCTGCACCAGCCGGGCGAGGCCTGGCTCTACGGCACCTCCTCCGACGTCCAGGGCATCCTGGTCGCGCGCGCCTCGGGCCGTACGTTCGCTCAGTTCCTGGCCGAGCGGATCTTCGAGCCGCTCGGCATGACGGACACGGCCTTCGAGGTACCGGAGTCGAAGCGGCACCGCTTCACCACGGCCTACGCCCCGGCTCCCGACGGCACTCTCCATGTGTCGGACACCCCCGACGGCGAGTTCGCCCACGCCCCGCGCTTCCTGTCCGGTGGCGGGGGCCTGGTCTCCACGGCCGACGACTGGCTCGCCTTCGCCCGGATGCTGCTGGACGCGGGCGGCGGACTGCTCACGCCCACGTCGGTCAGCCGGATGACCACCAACCACCTCACGGCCGAGCAGCGCGGCCGGGTCACCCTCTTCCTGGAGGGCCAGGGCTGGGGCTACGGCGGCCAGGTCGACGTCACCCCGGCCGACCCGTGGAACGTCCCCGGCCGCTACGGCTGGGTGGGCGGCACCGGCACCTCGGCCCACGTCGTCCCGGCGACCGGGACGGTCACGATCCTGCTCACCCAGGTGGCGATGACCAACCCCACCCCGACACCGCTGATGCGGGACTTCTGGCGGGCCACCGCCTGACCCCGAGCGGGCCGGGGTGATCATGGATACGGCGTTCGGGTGATCCACAAGGTAAGAATCCTGAGCCTTGCCAACCCCTGCCACCTGCGACTTTGGGGGGAACCAGGGCCGGTCCCACCGCTTGTGCACCCGGCCCCGCTCGCCGTCGTGGCGAACTGGATCAAGCCTGGGGGTGTTCTCCTTCAAACCCGACAGGAGCCCCGCAATGCATTCGATCCAACGTCCGATACGCCGTTCTCTGGCCGCCGGCGTCCTCTCCCTGGCCCTGCTGTCAGCCGGTACCGCCGGTGCCTTCGCATCGGAGGCCAAGCCGAAGCCGAGCGCGTCGATGTCGGCGAAACCGAGCCCGTCGAAGTCGGCGAAGCCGAGCCCGTCGAAGTCGGCGAAACCGAGCCCGTCGAAGTCCACCGCCGCCTCGATCACGATCACGGTGAACAAGACCTCGGTCAAGGCCGGCAACACGGTGACCTTCACCGGCCGCACCAAGGGCCTGAAGGTCGGCACGCTGCTGGTGCTGCAGCACCAGAAGGGCACCAAGTGGACCACCCTCAAGGCGAGCACGACGGTCAAGAAGGGCAGCAGCTACTCGCTGACCGCGAAGCTCAACACCAAGGGCACCGAGCACCTGCGGATCTCGGCCGGCACGGTCCACTCCCCCGTCGTCACCGTCACGGTGAAGTGAGCCCGCTCAGCGTGCCCTGAGCCCGCGTATCAGCAGGTCCACCAGGGCGGTGAAGTCCGCCTCGGCCTCCGGCCGCTCCCACTCCCCCGCGTAACCCGGGTCGTGGAAGCGGCCGGTGGCCTGAAAGAGGGCGCGAGCGGTGGCTTCCGGGTCGTCGGCGGCGAACACACCCGCGTCGGCCCCGGCGCGCACCAGCTCGGTCAACTGGCCGGTCAGCTCGGCGATATGAGTGGCGACGACCTCGCCGTTCTCCTGGGTCAGCACCGTGTACGTGGCGAACAGCTCCGGGTCGTCTCCCGCCTTGCGCCGCTTGGCGGCGAACAGCGCGGCGAGCCACGCCCGCACCCGGGCCTCCGGGTCGCGTCCGGTGTCCGCGACGATGCCGGCCAGCACCTCCATCGTCCGGTCCAGCCACCGCTTCGTCACCGCTCCCCGCAGCACCGCCTTGGTACGGAAGTGCCGGTAGACGCTGCCGTGGCTCACGCCGAGCGCGCGGGCCACGTCCACCACGGTGGCCTTGGCGGGGCCGTAGCGGCGCAGCACGTCCTCGGTCGCTTCGAGGATGCGCTCGGCGGTCAGGGTCTCGGTGGGCAGTGCCATGCCTAGACGGTACCCGGCACGCGATCAGCTCTCGCTGTCGAGCATCGCCATCTGCGCGGGGGCGTACCGCTCACCGGCCGCCGCGTCCGCGGGTACGGCGGCCTCGATGGCGGCGAGGTCGGCCGCGTCGAGCGTCACGTCGAGGGCGCCCAGCGCCTCGCCGAGCCGCTCCCGGGTACGGGCGCCGACCAGCGGCACGATGTCCTCACCGCGGGACAGCACCCAGGCGATGGCGATCTGCGCGACGGAGACGCCCTTCTGCTCGGCGATCTTGCGCAGGGACTCGACCAGCGTGAGGTTGTGCTGGAAGTTCTCGCCCTTGAAGCGGGGCGAGTGGGCGCGGAAGTCGTTCGCGGCGAAGCCGCGGTCGGCCGAGAAGTGGCCGGAGATCAGGCCACGGGAGAGCACGCCGTACGCGGTGACGGCGATGCCCAGTTCGCGCAGGGTGGGCAGGATCTCCCGCTCGGGGCCACGAGAGATGAGCGCGTACTCGATCTGGAGGTCGGCGATCGGGGCGGTGGCGGCGGCCCGGCGGATGGTCTCCGCGCCGACCTCGCTCAGCCCGATGTGCCGTACGTGTCCCTGGTCGACGAGTTCCGCGATCGCGCCGACGGTCTCCTCGATCGGCACGTTCGGGTCGAGCCGGGCGGGGCGGTAGACGTCGATGTGGTCGACGCCGAGGCGCTGGAGGGAGTAGGCGGCCCAGGTCTTCACGGCGGCCGGGCGGGCGTCGTATCCGTGCCAGGCGCCGTCCGGGCCGCGCTGGGCGCCGAACTTCACGCTGATCAGCGCGTTCTCCCGCAGGGCGGGCGGGGCGGTGCGCAGGGCCTCGCTGATCAGCAGTTCGTTGTGCCCCATGCCGTAGAAGTCGCCGGTGTCGAGCAGGGTCACGCCGGCTTCCAGGGCGGCGTGAATGGTGGCGATGGACTCGGCCCGGTCCGACTCGCCGTACATTCCGGACATGCCCATGCAACCGAGCCCGAGAGCGGACACCTGGGGGCCGGTTGTGCCGAGGTTTCGCGTCTGGATCGTCATGGGACCCACCCTGACAGATCAGCTGACAGATTTCAATATCTGTCAGCTGATACACCGATGGCACGAAAAACGCCGGACGGGCATTCCGAGCCCGTCCGGCGTTCGAAGAACCCGGTTACCTACGCGCCGACCAGTCGGCCGGCGAGGTAGCCCTCGATCTGGTCGAGGGACACGCGCTCCTGCTTCATGGAGTCCCGCTCGCGCACCGTCACGGCGTTGTCCTCGAGCGTGTCGAAGTCGACGGTGACGCAGTACGGCGTGCCGATCTCGTCCTGGCGGCGGTAGCGGCGGCCGATGGCGCCGGCGTCGTCGAACTCGATGTTCCAGTTCTGCCGCAGGGCCTGGGCGAGGCCCTTGGCCTTCGGGGAGAGCTCGGGGTTGCGGGACAGCGGCAGGACCGCGACCTTCACCGGCGCCAGGCGGTGGTCGAGGCGCAGCACCGTGCGCTTCTCCATCTTGCCCTTGGCGTTCGGCGCCTCGTCCTCGACGTAGGCGTCCAGGAGGAAGGCGAGCAGCGCGCGCCCGACACCGGCCGCCGGCTCGATGACGTACGGGGTCCAGCGCTCGCCGGCCTCCTGGTCGAAGTAGGAGAGGTCCTGGCCGGAGGCCTTGGCGTGGGCGGTGAGGTCGTAGTCGGTGCGGTTGGCGACACCCTCCAGCTCGCCCCACTCGTTGCCGCCGAACTGGAAGCGGTACTCGATGTCAGCGGTGCGCTTGGAGTAGTGGGAGAGCTTCTCCTTCGGGTGCTCGTACCACCGCATGTTCTCCTCGCGCAGGCCCAGGCCGGTGTACCAGTTCCAGCGCTGCTCCATCCAGTAGTCCTGCCACTTCTCGTCCTCGCCCGGCTTGACGAAGAACTCCATCTCCATCTGCTCGAACTCGCGGGTGCGGAAGATGAAGTTGCCGGGCGTGATCTCGTTGCGGAAGGACTTGCCCATCTGCGCGATGCCGAACGGTGGCTTGCGGCGCGAAGTGGTCTGCACCTGGGCGAAGTTGGTGAAGATGCCCTGGGCGGTCTCCGGGCGCAGGTAGGCGACCGAGCCGCTGTCCTGGGTCGGGCCGAGGTGGGTGGAGAGCAGACCCGAGAACTGCTTGGGCTCGGTGAACTGGCCCTTGTTGCCGCAGTGCGGGCAGTTGACGTCCGCCAGGCCGTTCTCCGGGAGGCGGCCGTGCTTGGCCTCGTACGCCTCCTCCAGGTGGTCGGCGCGGAACCGCTTGTGGCAGGAGGTGCACTCGGTCAGCGGGTCCGTGAAGGTGGCGACGTGGCCGGAGGCGACCCAGACCTCGGGGGCCAGGATCACGGACGAGTCGAGACCGACCACGTCCTCGCGCGACGTCACCATGTAGCGCCACCACTGGCGCTTGATGTTCTCCTTGAACTCGACACCCAGCGGTCCGTAGTCCCAGGCGGCGCGCTGGCCGCCGTAGATCTCACTGCAGGGGAATACGAAGCCACGGCGCTTGCTCAGGCTGACGATGGTGTCGATCTTGTCGGCGGCCACGGTGCTCTCTTCATTACGACGACGGGCGACGAAGCGAGACGCTTCAGAGCGAATGCTTCAGGGTACCGGCGGGTGCTCCCCCTCAATCAAATCGGTTCCGGTCGGATCGTTTATTGACAACGGTTCTCATCTCAGATGAAAATGACTGTCATGAACGTACGACGACAACACATATCCGGGGTGGCCGTGGCGGCCGTCACCGCCCTCGGCCTCGGCACGCTCTCCGCCTGCTCCTCCGACAGCGCGGCCGCCGCCGGCGACGGAAAGTTCGAGGTCGTCGCGTCGTTCTACCCGATGGCCTACCTCGCCGAGCAGATCGGCGGCGGCCACGTCCACGTCACCAGTCTCACCCAGCCCGGCCAGGAGCCGCACGACCTGGAGATCAGCGCCCAGCAGACCGCGCGCCTCCAGGAGTCCGACGCGGTGCTCTACCTCAAGAACCTCCAGCCCTCCGTCGACGACGCGGTGGCCCAGTCCCCGGTCAAGACGAAGATCGACGCCGCCTCCCTGACCTCCATGGAGAAGCACGGCAACGAGGTCGGCGGCCACGCGGCCTCCCACGACACCTCGAAGAACGCCGACCTGTCGGGTCTCGACCCGCACATCTGGCTCGACCCGGTGCGCTACGCCCAGGTCGCCCAGGGAGTGGGCACCGCCTTCGAGAAGGCCGACCCGAAGAACGCGGCCGACTACAAGAAGAACACCGCGGCCCTGGTCAAGAAGCTCGACGACCTGAACACGCAGTTCAAGACCGGGCTCGCGAACACGAGGACCAAGGTCTTCATCACCACCCACGCCGCCTTCGGCTACCTCGCCGAGCGCTACGGCCTGACCGAGGAGGCCATCAACGGCCTTGACCCCGAGTCCGAGCCGAGCGTCGCCCGGGTGAAGAGCCTGGAGCAGATGGCGAAGGCCGACGGCGTCACCACGGTGTTCTACGAGACCCTCGTCAGCGACAAGACCGCGAAGACCATCGCCTCCGACGCCGGCCTCAAGACGGACGTCCTCGACCCGATCGAGGGCATCACCGCCAAGTCCCGCGGCACGGACTACTTCTCCGTCCAGAAGGCCAACCTCAAGGCCCTGCAGACGGCTCTGGGAGCGAAATGACATCCGAGGACAGCGTGCCGACCGAGCCGGTCATATCCCTGCGCGGGGTGCGCGCCGAGCTGGGCTCGCGCCCCGTCCTGCGCTGCATCGACCTCACCGTGGCACGCGGTGAGGTCGTCGCGCTGCTCGGCGCCAACGGGTCCGGCAAGTCGACGGCGATCCGGTCGGTCATCGGGCAGGTCCCGATGAGCGCGGGCAGGGTCGAACTGTTCGGCACGGACCTGCGCCGGTTCCGGGACTGGGCGCGGATCGGCTACGTCCCGCAGCGCACGACGGCCGCGGGCGGCGTCCCGGCCACCGTCACCGAGGTCGTGTCCTCGGGACGGCTGTCCCGGGCCCGCTTCGGCATCCTGCGGGGGGCGGACCACGCGGCCGTACGCGCCGCCCTGGAGCTGGTCGGCATGGCGGACCGGGCCAGGGACTCCGTGAACGCCCTCTCCGGCGGCCAGCACCAGCGCGTCCTGATCGCCCGCGCGCTCGCCGCCGAACCCGACCTGCTGATCATGGACGAGCCGATGGCGGGCGTCGACCTGGCCAGCCAGGAGGTGCTGGCCCGGACCCTGCGCGAGCAGGTGGCGGCCGGTACGACGGTCCTCCTCGTCCTGCACGAACTCGGCCCGTTGGAGCCCCTGATCGACCGCGCGGTCGTGCTCCGCGACGGATGCGTGCTGCACGACGGGCCGCCGCCGCGCGCGGTGGGACAGCACGCCCTCCCCGGCCACGACCACGTCCACCCCCACGAGCCCGAGCCGATGCGGACAGGACTGCTGAGCTGATGGACTTCCTCGACTTCGCCTTCATGCAGCGGGCCCTGCTCGCCGCCGTCCTGGTCGGCATCACCGCCCCCGCGATCGGCATCTACCTCGTACAGCGCCGCCAGGCCCTGATGGGCGACGGCATCGGCCATGTGGCGATGACCGGCGTCGGCCTCGGCTTCCTGCTGTCCACGTCCCCGGTGTGGATGGCGACCCTCGTCTCCGTGCTCGGCGCGATCCTGATGGAGCTGATCCGCTGGTACGGCCGCACCCGCGGCGACATCGCCCTCGCCATGCTCTTCTACGGCGGCATGGCCGGCGGCGTGATGTTCATCAACCTCGCGCCGGGCGGCTCCAACGCGAACCTGACCTCGTACCTCTTCGGCTCCCTGTCGACCGTCTCCCCGTCGGACGTCACGGCGATCTGCCTGCTGGCCGGGTTCGTGGTGCTGGTCACCCTCGGTCTGCGCCGGCAGCTGTTCGCGGTCAGCCACGACGAGGAGTTCGCCCGGGTGACGGGCCTGCCGGTGCGCGCCCTGAACCTGCTGACCGCCGTCACGGCGGCGGTGACGGTGACGGTGGCCATGCGGGTGGTCGGCCTGCTGCTGGTCAGTGCGCTGATGGTGGTGCCGGTCGCCGCCGCCCAGCAGCTCAGCCGCAGCTTCGCGGCGACCTTCGCGATCGCCGTCGCCATCGGGGTCGCCGTCACGGTCAGCGGCACCATCACCTCGTACTACCAGGACGTCCCGCCCGGCGCGACGATCGTGCTGCTGACCATCGGGGCGTTCGTCGCGCTGACCGCGCTGGCCACCCCGCTGGCCCGGCGCCGCGCCCGTGCGGCCGCCGCCGCGCGGCCCGCCCAGGACCCCCTGGAGTGCGCCGTCCCGGCCGCCCGGGAGGCCGACGGGAAGGTCGGCGTCTGACCGCGCACGGCCCGGACTGGCACAATGGCCGGGCAAGCGCAGACGTGACCTTCTGGAAGGAGCAACCGGTGACGACCGCTGGACCGCCCGTGAAGGGCCGTTCCACCCGGCAGCGGGCCGCCGTGGCGGCAGCCCTCGACGAGGTCGATGAGTTCCGCAGCGCGCAGGACCTTCACGACATGCTCAAGCACAAGGGCGACTCGGTCGGCCTCACCACGGTCTACCGCACCCTCCAGTCCCTCGCCGACGCCGGCGAGGTCGACGTCCTGCGCACCTCCGACGGCGAGTCCGTCTACCGCCGCTGCTCCACCGGCGAACACCATCACCACCTCGTCTGCCGGGTCTGCGGCAAGGCCGTGGAGGTGGAGGGGCCCGCGGTCGAGAAGTGGGCGGAGGCGATCGCCGCCGAGCACGGCTACGTCAACGTGGCACACACGGTGGAGATCTTCGGCACCTGCGCGGACTGCGCCGCAGGCTGAGCCGGGCCGTTCAGGCGGTGTCGTCGCCCTTCATCGCCGCCTCCATCTCCAGCAGCTTCTCGTTCGGCACCGCCCCGCCGAAGCGGCGGTCGCGGGAGGCGTACTCGACGCAGGCCCGCCACAGGTCACGGCGGTCGAAGTCCGGCCACAGGACGTCCTGGAAGACCATCTCGGCGTAGGCGCTCTGCCACAGCAGGTAGTTGGAGGTGCGCTGCTCGCCGCTGGGCCGCAGGAACAGGTCCACGTCCGGCATGTCCGGGTAGTACAGGTACTTCGCGAGGGTCTTCTCGTTGACCTTCGACGGGTCGAGGCGGCCGGCCCGCACGTCCTCCGCCAGTGCCTGCGCAGCGTCGGCGATCTCCGCGCGACCGCCGTAGTTCATGCAGAAGTACAGGGTCAGCAGGTCGTTGTCCTTGGTCTGCTCCTGGGCGATCTGGAGCTCCTTGGCGACCGACTTCCACAGCTTGGGCATCCGGCCCACCCAGCGCACCCGGACGCCGAGTTCGTCGAGCGTGTCACGGCTCTTGCGGATGAAGTCGCGGTTGAAGTTCATCAGGAAGCGGACCTCGTCGGGCGAGCGCTTCCAGTTCTCCGTGGAGAAGGCGTACAGGGAGATGCTGCCGACGCCCATCTCGATCGCGCCCTGCAGGACGTCGACCACGCGCTCGGCACCGACCTTGTGCCCCTCCGTGCGGGGCAGCCCGCGCTGCTTGGCCCAGCGGCCGTTCCCGTCCATGACGATGGCCACATGGTTAGGGACCAGCTCGCCCGGCAGCTTCGGCGCGCGGGCGCCCGACGGGTGCGGCTCCGGTGCCCGGTACTCGCGGCGCTGGCGTCCCAGGATCCCGCGTACGACCATGTGCTTCTCGTCTCCCTCTACTTTTCCACGTACCTGAGCGAGCGCAGGCCGCGTTCCAGATGCCAGTGGAGATAGGCGGACACCAGCCCGCTCCCCTCCCGGACGTACCGCGGCTCGCACGCGTCCGCCGTCTCCCAGTCTCCCGTAAGCAGCGCGCCGAGGAGTTCCAGGGTCTGCGGAGACGGTACGACACTTCCCGCCACCCGGCAGTCGACGCAGACCGAGCCGCCGGAGGCGACCGAGAAGAACCGGTTCGGCCCGGGCATCCCGCACCGGGCGCAGTCGCCGAAGCTGGGCGCGTAGCCGTTGACGGCGAGGGAGCGCAGCAGGAAGGCGTCCAGGACGAGGTGCGGGGCGTGCTCGCCGTTGGCCAGCGTCCGCAGGGCACCGACCAGCAGCAGGTACTGCTGGACGGCCGGCTCGCCCTCGTGGTCCGTGAACCGCTCGGCGGTCTCCAGCATGGCGGTGCCGGCGGTGTAGCGGGCGTAGTCGGTCACGATCCCGCCGCCGTACGGGGCGATGGTCTCGCTCTGCGTGCACAGCGGCAGCCCGCGCCCCACCAGCTCGCTCCCGCGCGCGAAGAACTGCACGTCGACATGGGAGAACGGCTCCAGCCGCGCCCCGAACTTCGACTTGGTCCGCCGCACCCCTCGAGCCACGGCACGCACCCGCCCGTGTCCGCGGGTGAGCAGCGTGATGATGCGGTCCGCCTCGCCGAGCTTCTGCGTCCGCAGCACGACGCCGTCATCCCGGAACAGGCTCATCGCGCGCCTCCGCTATACCCCGGTCCGGGCAGCGTCCGGTCCGCCTCACCCGGCCTCCGGGTGCGCAGCACGGTGCCGTCGTCGCGGAACAGACTCATGGCTCCCATTCTCGCCTACCGCGGGTGCCTCCCGTACAGCCCCCGGATCGGCGTCCCACTCCTTGCCGCCGCCGAAGGGTCTCAGCTGGACGTACGGCCCCTCGTGCCCCATGACGATCCCGGCCTTTCCGGTCCGCGTGTCCACGACATGGCTGCCGACAGGGGGCTTGGGGGATTTCATTTCCTCTCCTTAACGACCGTAACGAAAACGACCCACAATTCCGAGTGGCGCGTCCCGCGCGCCTCCAGCGTGCCCTCCCTTTTCGGGTTTCACCCTTTTCCTCGCACAGCTTGCACCGCTCGCCCTACACTCGGCAGGAGTCTGTGCTCTACAAGTTCGAGGCAGCACAAGGGGGTTGGCCATGGCCAACGGTTCACGACAGGCGGCCTGGGAATTCTTCGGCGCGGAGCTGCGACGACACCGGGAGGACGCCGGGCTCAGGCAGGCGGAGTTGAGGGCCCGCGTCTTCGTGTCCGGCGCCTATATCGGGCAGTTCGAGCAGGCGATTCGAAAACCCCAGCTCGATATCTCCCAACGCATCGACCAGATCCTTCAAACCGACGGTATTTTCGAGCGCCTGTGCCGAAAACTCATCAACGACAAGCGGTACGCGGATTACTTCGCGAGGGTCCTCGAGTTCGAGCGGACGGCCACGAAGATCTGCGAGTTCGCGCCCACCGTGGTGCCAGGGCTGCTGCAGACGGCCCCGTACGCCGGGGCGATCACCGTCGCGGCCAACCCGTTCGTCACGGACGAGTACGTCGAGGAGAAGGTCACAGCCCGACTAGAACGCGCGCGGATCCTCAAGGACACTACAAGGCCCGAGTATTGGGTGACCTTGCATGAGAACGCACTGCGCATTCCGGTGGGCGGTCCGGCCGCCATGGCGGAGCAACTGGATCACATCGCGGGGCTGATGCGGGACCGCACGGTGTGGGTGACCGTGCTTCCGTACGCGGCCGGGGCCCATGCCTCCATGGCCGGGTCCGTGAAGCTCATGGAGTTCGAGGACGCACCGCCGATCGCCTATACAGAGACGGCGTTTTCGGGAACGCTGGTCGACGATCCGGCCGTGGTGAAGCGGGCACAGCGCGCATACGATCTGCTCAGGGTCGCCGCGTTGTCGCCGGAGGCGTCCCTGGCCCTGATCGAGTCGGCGGCGGAGGACTTCAGACGATGCGCGAGTACGACCTGACCAACGCCCGCTGGCAGAAGAGCAGCCACAGCAACGGCGAGGGCGGCAGCTGCGTCGAGGTCGCGTACGCCTTCCCCGGCGCCGCCCGCTGGCGCAAGAGCACCTACAGCAACGGCGAAGGCGGCGACTGCGTCGAGGTCGCCGACGGAGTCCCCGGCGTCGTTCCCGTCCGGGACAGCAAAGTGCCGGACGGGCCGGTGCTGGTGGTGGAGGCGGGGGCCTGGGCGGAGTTCGTGCGCGGTTGCACGCGCTGATTCCTCACCGCGGCTCCTGGCGGAACCGGGCGAGAACGCGCAGCGGTCCGGGCCGCCGGCCGCTCCCCTCGCGCCGGCCGGCAGCCCGGACCGTCAGATTGACGGCAGTGGGCGACTCAGTACTCGTCGCCGCACTGCGAAACGCCCTGGTCCAGATTGACCACGCAGACCCAGGTGCGGTACCCGGGGCCGTCCCAGTAGAAGTTGGTGGACAGGGTGCCGGCGCCGTCCTGGTAACGCTCGTCGTCGAACCCGTCTGACGCCTTGGGGCCGGTCCGCACGTAGTCCATCCGGCAGTTGGCGCCCCAGGACTCGAGCATCGCCTGGGTCTGCTGGTAGTAGCCGCCGGACGCGGAGGTCCAGTCGGCGCCGTTCATCCAGGCCTTGCAGCCGGACACCTGCGCCACATACCTGTCGCCGAGGTAGGTGCCGGATGCCTGGGCGGCGGGGGCCGTGACGGTGAGCCCGCCGACGGCCACCGCGGCGGTTCCCGCGAACAAGGCCATACGTCGGCTGACGCGGGCCCCCGTCCTTGTGTTCGGTCGCATGGTTTGCCTTTCGATTGGCTGGGCGCCGCCTGACGGGGCGGCACGTCATCGATTCCAGCGGGCGGCACATTGAATGGACAGCAGGTCGCACCGGCCTGATCAATGGCCTTGTCGCAGATCACGGGTGCGGCACGGTGCACTGACCGAAGTTCATGCCCCTTGTTTGCCCTTCTGCCGCGAGCGCGCGTACCTCCTGCGGCCACCGCGTCCACGGGGGAAGCGGGTCGGGGAGGTGGACGTTGATGGCAGGGCGTCCGGAGAGTCAACTGGATCCGAGCGCGGGGCCGGTTACGCGGTTCGCCGCCGAGTTACGCAAACTGCGGGGGGAGGCGGGCAGCCCGACCTATCGGGTGATGGCGGAGAGTACGGGGCAGGGCGCGAGCACCCTGTCGCAAGCAGCTGCCGGGGAGCGGTTGCCGACCCTTCCTGTGGTGCTGGCGTACGTGCGAGCGTGCGGCGGCGACCCGGAGGAGTGGGAGGAGCGGTGGCGTGAGGCGGCCGCGGAGGCGGCGGCAGCCTCGCACACCGAGGAGGGGAACGCCGAGGCCCCGTACCGGGGACTGGCCGTGCCCTGACCGCGCGTATCCTCGACGAAGTCGGAGGCGAACCGGGCGCCCTGCCGCTCATGTCACACGCGCTGCTGGAGACTTGGCGCCGCCGCAGGGGCCGCACGCTGACCATCCAGGCCTACGAGGCGACGGGTGGTCTCGACGGTGCCATCGCCCGCACCGCCGAAGACGTTCACGCTCAGCTGACCCACTCGCAGGCCGACGTCGCCCGACGCGTCCTGCTGCGCCTCATCACCCCCGGGCGAGGCGACCCCGGACACCCGACGGCCCACTCCCCGCTCGGAGCTCGACTTCGGTGATCCCGACGACACGGTGAAGGTCCTCGAACTCCTCGCCCGCGCCCGTCTGCTGACCATCGAACACGACACCGTCGACCTGGCCCACGAAGCTCTCATCACCGCCTGGCCCCGGCTGCGGCAGTGGATCGACGACGCGCGTGAGCGGCTGCGCCTGCACCGCCAACTCACCGACGCGGCACAGACCTGGGACCGCCTGGACCGAGACCCCGGCGCGCTGTATCGCGGCACACGGCTCAGTGCGGCCGAGGAGACCTTTCTCCGTGCGGACGTCAAAGGTGAACTCACACCGGTGGAACGGGACTTCCTCAGCTGCAGTCTGGGGGCACGTCGGCGTGAGGACGATGCGAACAGCCGTACCGCCCGACGCCTGCGGCAGTTCACCGCGGCCCTGTCGATCCTGCTCGTGCTGTCGCTGGCCGCGGGAGTGACCGCGTGGCAGCAGTCACGGGCCAGCGAGCGACAGCGGCGACAGGCGGTCGCCGCCCAGCACAGGGCCCTTTCCCGCCAGCTTGCCGCCCAGTCCTCCGACCTCCTGGACGTCGATTCCGACCTGGCTGCGCTCCTGGCGGTGCAGGCCTACCGGACCAGTCCGACCGAAGAGGCCACCGCCAGCCTGTTCGCCGCCGCTCTCCCGCTCGGGCACCGCCTGATGGGGGACACGACCCCCGTGGAGTCGCTGGCGTTCAGCCCGGACGGCCGCACGCTCGCCAGCGGCGGGCAGGACGGGACGATCCGGCTGTGGAACGTCTTCCTTCCCGACCCGCGCGCCGCCATCAGGAGGATCCAGCGGGCCGTCCACCGGACCCTCACTCCGTGGGAGCGCTCTACCTACCTGAGGGACCAGTCGCCTACGTCACCGCCACCAGCCTCGCCTCGTAAGCGATGATCACCAGCTGGACGCGGTCCCTCGCGTTCAGCTTGGTCAGGAGGCGGGTGAGGTAGGTCTTCGCCGTGGCCACGCTGATGCACAGCTCGGCGGCTATCTCCGTGTTGGACAGACCGGAGCCGACCAGGGTGAGGACCTCGCGTTCGCGGTCGGTGATGCCGGTCAGCTCCCGGCGTGCGAGGACCGGTTCGGGACGGGCCGCGAAGTCGTGGATCAGGCGGCGCGTCACGCTGGGCGCGATCAGCGCGTCGCCGGACGCCACCACCCGTACCGCGCCGATGATGTCGTCCAGCGCCATGTCCTTGACCAGGAAGCCGGACGCGCCGGCCCGCAGGGCGCCGTACACGTGATCGTCGTCGTCGAAGGTCGTCAGGACGAGCACCTTGGCCTCGGAGCCGGCCGCGGTGATGTGGCGGGTGGCCTCGATGCCGTCCATGCCCGGCATGCGGAGGTCCATCACGACGACGTCCGGGGCGAGTTCGGCCGTCAGCCGGACGGCTTCCGCGCCGGTCGCCGCCTCGCCGACCACCTCGATGTCCTCGAGTTCGCCCATCACCATGCTCAGCGCGGTACGGATCAGTTCCTGGTCGTCCGCCAGGACGACCCGTACCGGGTCGGGCGTCATCGCGCACCCGCCGGTACGGGCAGCCGGGCAGCGACCCGGAAGCCGCCCTCGGGGCGGGGCGCCGCCGTGAACTCGCCGTGCAGCAGGGCGACGCGTTCGCGCATGCCGGCGAGGCCGAAGCCGGTGTCGGGGGTGCTGTGGCCCGGGCCCTGGCCGTCGTCGGTGATCTCGAGGGCGAGTTCGTCGGCGCCGTAGTGCAAGGTGACATGGCACCGGGGTGTCCTCGCATGCCGGACCACGTTCGTCACCGACTCCTGGATGATCCGGAACGCCGACAGGTCGATGTCGGAGGGCAGGCGCCGGGGCTCCCCCACCCGCCGTACCTCCACCCGTACGCCCGCCGCGGTTGTCGTGGCCGCGAGCCGGTCGACGTCGTCCAGGCCAGCCGGGGCCGCCTCGCCGCCGTCCGTGCCGTCGTCGGCCGCCCGCAGCGCGACCAGCATGCGGCGCAGGCCGGCCAGGGTCTCGCGGCCCTCGTTCTCGACCGCCCGCATGGCCGCGAGGGCCGCCTCGGGGCGGGTCTTCGCCACCCGGGTCGCGGCGCCTGCCTGGAGGGCGATGATTCCGATGCTGTGGGCGACGGTGTCGTGCATCTCGCGGGCTATGCGCAGCCGTTCGGCGGTCACCGCCCGCTCCGCGTGCTCGGCGCTGAGGCGCTGCGCGTGCATCCGGGACTGGTGGCTGGAGTTGCCGAGCAGCCAGGCGATGACGGTGACGAGGGCGACGGCCAGTTCCGGTCCGGTACCGGCGACCCAGCCGCGCAGCATCCGCGCACACACGTAGACGACCAGCGTGCCGACCGCCAGCGCCAGGGCGATCAGCGCGGTGCGCCGGGGGTGGGCGGCGGCGACGAAGTACAGCGCGACGATGGTGGTGAGGTACTGCGCCATGGGGAGCTGGCCCACGCCGAGGGTGATCGTCTCGACGACCGCGGCGAGGATCGTCCACGTCAGCGCCCTCACCGGCCTGCGCTGCAGCAGCCTGCCGCCCCGGAACGCCATCGCGGTGGACAGCGCCAGGAACAGCATCCCGTCCCAGCGGTACAGCTGGACCGCCGGCCACTGGCTCGGCTCCAGTTCGCCGGGCAGCCGGAACGTCGTCAGCAGCGTGAACAGCGTGCTCGTACACCACACGAGCGCTGTCCAGTCGCCCGGCGACACACGCTTGAGCAGGGGCTGCGGAGGCGGGATCGCGGACATGCCGTGATCGTAAGGGGCCCTTCCCGGCCCGGTCATCGGACCGGGGACGTACAACCACGGTCGACAGCCGGGCCGTTGGAGTGTCAGCACCCGCCCGATGCCCCGGACCGCCCGCCCGCGCGACCGTGTCCACATGATCGAAGTCGAGCAGCTCACCAAACGGTACGGCCCCACGACGGCCGTACGCGACCTGTCCTTCACCGTCCGCCCCGGCCATGTCACCGGCTTCCTCGGCCCGAACGGCGCGGGCAAGACCACGACCCTGCGGATGCTGCTGGGGCTGGTCGAGCCGACGTCCGGTACGGCGACGATCAGCGGCCACTCCTTCCGCCGCCACCCACGCGGCCTGCACCACGTCGGCGCCCTCCTGGACGCGCAGGACGTGCACGGCGGCCGCAGCGCCCGGGCGCATCTGCACGCGCTGGCCCGCAGCAACCGGATCCCACGCCGCCGGGTCGACGAGGTGCTCGCCGAGGTCGGCCTCACCGAAACGGCGGCCCGGCGTCGGGTCGGCGCGTTCTCGCTCGGCATGAGGCAGCGGCTGGGCATCGCGGCGGCCCTGCTCGGCGACCCACCGGTGCTGATCTTCGACGAGCCGCTCAACGGCCTCGATCCGGAGGGGGTGTTGTGGGTGCGGGAGCTGTTCCGCCGCCTCGCCCGCGAAGGCCGTACCGTCTTCGTCTCCAGTCACCTCATGTCCGAGATGGAGCACACCGCCGACGAACTGGTCGTCATCGGCCGGGGCGAGCTGATCGCCGCCGAGAGCCTGACCGAGTTCGCGGCGCGCGGGACGGCGCCGACCGTGACGGTACGCACGCCCGACGCCGGCCCCCTGGCGGCCGTACTGGAGGCGGAGGGCGCGGTGGTGACGCCGTACGACGTGGAGACGCTGCGGGTCAGCGGGGCGAGTGCGGGGCGGGTGGGCGAGGTCGCCCACGAACACCGCTTCCTGCTCTGGGAGTTGTCGACTTCGGCCGCCTCCCTGGAGACGGCCTTCATGGAACTGACCGCCGACAGCGTCGAATACCTGGCCGGAGACCCCCGATGACCACGCTCGCCCTGCCCGCCGCCCGCTTCAGCGACCTGCTGGCCGCGGAATGGCTCAAACTCCGTTCTCTGCGCTCCACTTACTGGGCCCTCGGGGCCGGCGCCCTGGTCCTGATCGCCTTCAACGCGAACGCGGCCCGCGCGGACTACGTCAACTATCCGCATTACGGCGGCCCGATCCACCGCGACTTCGTCTACTGGGCGCTGCGTGACGCCTTCACCGAGGGCGCCGCCCTGATGATGGTGCTGGCGTGCGCGAGCATCGGGGCGATCACGGTCGTGGGTGAGTACGCGACGGGCCTGATCCGCACGACCTTCGCCGCCGTCCCGGACCGGCGGGCGCTGATGGCGGCGAAGGTGGTCGTGGTGACGGCGGTGATGACGCTGTACGGCGCGCTGGTCGCCGGTGTCTCCTTCGCCGCGTCCCAGGCGATTCTCGACGGCCGAGGCGTCGGCGTGTCGATCGGGTACCCCGGCGCCTGGCGGGTGGTCGCCGCCTCGGCGCTGCTGGCCCCGGTGAGCGCACTGGTCGGCATGGGCGTGGGAGCGCTGATCCGGCACAGCGCGACGACGATGGTCCTGACGACGCTCGTGCTGCTCCTGCTGCCGTCCTTCGTCACCGAGACCTACCACTGGACGGCCTGCGTCCGGAACGCCTTGCCCTTCAACGCGTGGGTGCGGCTCGTCGACATCGGATACGGCACCCATCCCTTCACCCTGGTCTCCAAGTACCCGACGACCGCGGGGGGCGCGTGGGTGGTGTTCGGGGCGTGGGCGGCGGTGAGCGCGGTGATCGCCGTGGTGGCCGTCGACCGGCGGGACGTATGAGGAACCCGTGGCCAGGGGTGGGGTAAACCCCCTGCTGGACAAGGCTGTTGACCGGATGGGAGGGGCGGCGCGGATCCGCCAGGCTCATGGCCATGACGAAGAGCATCCGTACCGCCTCCCTGATCGCCGCCACCGCCGTCGTCCTCGGTCTCGTCGCGCCGGTGACCGCGTCCGCACGCCCCGAGGGGTCGCTGCACTGGACCAAGTGCGAGGGCGCGGGCCTCGATCCGCGTCAGGAGTGCGCGACCCTCGCCGTGCCGATGGACTACGCCCACCCCGACGGCCGGCGGATCGACCTCGCCGTCTCCCGCATCCCGGCCGAGAAGCCGTCCGCCCGCCGGGGCTCCCTCCTGCTCATCCCCGGTGGACCGGGCGGCTCCAGCCTCGACGACCCTTCTGGGAAGGGGCAGAAGCTGCCGCGAGCCGTGCGGGACCGCTACGACCTGATCGGCTTCGCGCCGCGCGGCAACGCGCCGTCCACCGCCGTCAGTTGCGGTCTCAGCCATGCCGACCTCGCCGTGACGGCGCTGCGGCCCTGGCCGGCCGCCGACGGATCGATCACCGGGAACCTGGCCACCGCCCGGCGCATGGCGGACGCCTGCGCGCACAACGGCGGTGCGTTGATACGGCACATCAGCACCGTCGACAACGCCCGGGACATCGACCGGATCCGCGTCGCGCTCGGCGAACGCAGGCTGTCCGCCTGGGGCGTCTCGTACGGGACGTACATCGCCGCCGTGTACGCCCAGCTCTTCCCGCAGCGCACCGACCGCGTCGTGCTCGACAGCAGCGGCAACCCGGACCCCGTCCGGGCAGAACGCGCCTGGCTGCAGGCGTACGAAGTCGGCGTCGAGGACAACTTCCCCGTGTTCGCCAAGTGGGCGTCCGCGCCCGGCAATCCGTACCGGCTCGCCGACACGGCCGCCGAGGTGCGCCCGCTGTTCCTCCGGCTCGCCGCCCGTCTGGACCGCGAGCCGATTCCCTGGCCCGGCGCCAACCCGGAGGAGCTGAACGGCAACGTCCTGCGCCAGGCCCTGCTGAACAGCTTCTACGACCCCGACGACTACGCCTCGCTCGCCCGGCTGATCCTGGCCGCGCGCCAGGGCACGGTCCCGCCCGCGCCACAGTCTCCCCCTCAGCAGGCGCTGCAGAACCTGACCGCGGTCGCCGTCGGCACCATCTGCAACGACGTCGCCTGGCCCCGGTCGGCCGCCGTGTACCGGAAGGCCGTCGAGGAGAGCCGCGCCAAGTACCCGTTGACCGCGGGCATGCCCCGTAACGCGATGGTGTGCTCCGCCTGGCCGTGGCAGCCGAAGCAGGCACCGGTGCGGATCACCGACCGGGGGCCGGCCGGCCGGATCATGCTCGTCCAGAACGAACGGGATGTGGCCACTCCGCTGAGCGGCGCCCTGAAGATGCGCGCGGCCCTGGGGCGGCGGGCCGTCATGGTGACCGTGGACTCCACCGGCCACGAGGCCTACCTCGCCAACGGCAACGCCTGCGGCGACGAGACCGTCTCGCGGTTCCTGGCGACCGGCGAGCGGCCTCAGCGGGACGTGGTCTGCGAGTGAGCGCACCTGGCGTAGTGCCGGGCCAGGGCGTTGAACGCCTCCTTCGGTTCCCAGTGCCAGCCTGAGCGGGGGTCGTCGGGGCGGTCCTTGATGGTCTTGGTGATGCTGTAGCTGGCCAGGTCGAGGTCCTTGCGGGGGTCGTCGGTGCGGTGCGGGGCGTCCGGGGTGACGAACTCGAAGACCATCGCCGCGTACAGGTTCATCGACTCGAAGACCTCCAGGAGGTCGGTGAGGTAGGCGGCCTGGGTGTGTTCGCTGCGGACCAGGTGGCCCTTGATCTCGCCCTTGTCGTAGTCGACGACGTTCCAGCCCATGCCGGCCGTCCGGGGCGCTCCGACGTAGGCGCAGGTGCCGAACTCGGTGATGGCGAGGGGCTTGCCCCAGCGTTGGTAGCGCCTCAACTCGCCTGCGTAGTCGGGGTGGTGGCGGAAGTAGGAGTAGTAGTCGATGCCGACGATGTCGAAGAGCCGCCAGTCGACCTTGTCGTCCTGGGCGGCGGCGTAGCTCAGGTCGCCGTGGAAGACGGACCGGCCGACCGCCGCGGCCTTCGCGGTGAAGCGGTCGAGGCGGCGCTGCATCCGCACGGGGTCGAAGTCGCCGTTGAGAATGTTGTGCACCCGCTCCAGGACGGTCTCGCCCGGCACGATCCCGGGCACGAACAGCCAGAACTCGCAGCCCACGCTGAAGTCGACGCCCGCCCCCTGCCGCCGCAGCCGTTCCGCGAACCGGCCGCACTCCGCCATGTGCTCGAGGATGTCCCGCTCCGGGGCGTCGGCGAGCGTCGGCTGGAGCCATACGCGCAGCCCTCGTTCGGCGGCCTCGGCGGCGGTGGCGGTGAGGCGTTCGACGCCGTCACCGGTGACGTCGACGGTGTCGGCATGCAGTTCGTCGCGGATGGTCCGCAGGTCGTGCCGCATCCGGGTCGCGCTCCACGCCGTTCCCGGCGTCTCGCCCTCGCCGACGGTGTAGACGACGCCGTGGTGCCGCAGGCCCCGGTGCCGCTCGGTCCGCGCCGTGGCCGGTCCCGTCGCGAGGCCGACCGCGGCGGCCGCGGCGCCCGCGAGGAAACCGGCCCGGGTGATCCCCTTGGTCTTCTCCATGCCATCAGCCTGGCGTCACCAGGCTCGCTCCGGCGTCCGCCGAAGGTCTACGGCCCGGCGACCTAGGAATGACGTACGGCGTCCGTCACCGCACTGGCAATCGTCAGCCGTAAGATCGGAGACGAGGCCAACGTGTTCGTAGAGATCTACGCCACGGATCATCACCAGGGGGTGGGATGACTCCTCTGCCCACACATCGAGGTGAACAGCCCCCGCCGCCGCTGCACCTGAGGGGCGTCACGGAGGGGGACCTCGAGGCGCTGGCCCTTCTCGAGCGCGAGATCTTCCCGGAGGAGCCGTACCCCTACTTCGTGCTGCGCCAGATGTACGACTTGCACCCCGGCCATTTGCTCGTCCTGGACGACGGCACCGCCCTGAAGGGGTACGTGCTGGTCGCGACGCCCCCGGACGACGGGCCCAGCTGGGTGCTGGGGCTCGGCATCACGCGGGACGAGCGTGGGCGCGGTCACGGCCGGCGGCTGATGCGGGAGGCGCTGCGGCGGCTGCGGGCCGACGGGGTGCGCGAGGTGTGCCTCACCGTGGACCCCGCCAACCTCGCGGCGATCGTCCTGTACGAGTCGCTGGGCTTCACCGCCGACGAGGGCGTCCGCAAGGACTACTTCGGTCCGGGCGCGGACCGCCTCGTCATGCGCCGCTCGCTGTGAGCTGCGCCCGCGAAGTCCCGCACGTACCGCTTCTGCCACGGCGTCTCCACCGCCCGCGGGTGGTAGTGCCGCCGCACGAATTCCACCGCCTCCTCGCCCGGCACCCCGTCCAGCACGGCCAGACACGCCAGCGCCGTCCCCGTGCGTCCCCGCCCGCCCCCGCAGGCGACCTCGACCCGCTCGTCCGCGGCCCGTTCCCAGGCCCCGGTGAGCGCGGCGCGGGCGGCGGCACGGTCGGCGGGAAGCCGGAAGTCGGGCCAGCGGATCCAGGTGAACTCCCAGGAGACGGGCGGGGGTTGCCTGCCCAGGAGGTAGAGGGCGTACGAGGGTGCGGGTGCCCGCGGCGGGAGCGGCCGCCGTAGGCCGCGGCCCCGGATCAGGCGACCCGACGGCAGCCGGAGCACGCCGGGGTCCACGGGGTTCCAGGTGTCCGTCATCGCGTCAGGTTACGGTCACCGGCCGCGCACCCACCATCCTGGAGAGGAGTCCGGATTCACCACGCGACCTCGCACCGCGGAACCACCCCAGGGAGCCCTGATGACCTTCCTCGCCCCGTTGACCGGAGTCGTTCCGCCCGTCTGCACGCCCCTGACACCGGACCGCGAGGTGGACGTGCCCTCGCTGCTCAGGCTGGTGGACCATCTGGTGGGGGCCGGGGTGGACGCGCTGTTCGTCCTCGGCTCCTCCTCGGAGGCGGCGTACCTGCGGGACCGGCAGCGGCGACTGGTCGTGGAGTCGGTCGTGGACCACGTGGGCGGCCGGCTCCCCGTCCTGGCCGGGGCGATCGACATGACGACACCCCGGGTCCTGGACCACGTGGCGGCGGTGACCTCGGCCGGCGCGGACGCGGTGGTCGTGACGGCCCCCTTCTACGCCCGCACCCACCCCGCCGAGATCGCCCGCCACTTCCGCCTGGTCGCCCAGGCGTCCCCGGTGCCGGTCCTCGCCTACGACATCCCTGTGGCCGTCCACACCAAGCTCCCCGCCGGCCTCGTCCTCGAACTGGCCGCCGAGGGCACGATCGCCGGGCTCAAGGACTCCAGCGGCGACCTGGCCGCCTTCCGCGAGGTCGTCACCGGTGCCCGCGCCCTGCCCGGCTTCAGCGCGCTGACGGGCTCGGAACTGCTCGTCGACGCCGCGCTCGCCCTGGGCGCCGACGGGGCGGTGCCCGGTCTCGCCAACGTCGACCCGCACGGCTACGTCCGTCTCGACCGCCTCTTCCGGGCCGGCGACCTGGACGGGGCCCGCGCCGAACAGGAACGCCTGTGCGCCCTCTTCGGCCTGGTCGGCGTGGGCGACCCGGCCCGCATGGGCGCGGGCTCGTCGGCCCTCGGCGCCTTCAAGGCGGCCCTGCACCTGCGCGGCGTCATCGATTGCCCCGCGACGGCGGAACCCCAGGTACCGCTGTCACCGCGGGAGGTGGAACGGATCGCCGAGTACCTCGCCGCCGCGGGTCTCGGCTAGAGGGCGTCGATCGGCAGTCGGCGGAACTCGATGGTGTCGTACGGCCCTCTCCTCCCCGTCTCGTAGAGGAGGCCGACCGTGGTGCCGTCCACCTGGGTGAGGTCGGAGTAGGCGGCCGGCCGGTCGGAGAGGGTCAGGGACTTCCTGAAGGTCGCTCCGGCGTCCGCGCTGCTCCAGATCGCCATCGAGCGGCGGGCCGTGCGGACGGACGGGGCGGAGAAGAGCAACGGGGCCCGTGGGCCGGCGAGCTGGAGGACACTGCCCTCGACGACCGGGACGTCGTCGAGGGTGGGCTGCTGGGCGTAGGGGCGGTCCAGGCTGCGGCCGCCGTCGCGGGAGTAGGTGTCCAGCCGGTGGCCGGACTCCCTGCCGTTTTGGTTGCGAGAGCTGAAGTACAGGCGTCCGTCGGGGAGTTGGGCGGCCGTGGACTCGTTGGGGTGGAGCACACCGTCGTAGGTGTCGTCCACGAACCCGAGCTGCCAGCTCGCGCCCCCGTCGTCGCAGTAGAGGGCGTGCGCGCCGCCGTACCTGGCCTCCGCGCCGGTGTCGGGGGAACCGGCGGGCGGGGTGCCGGAGAAGTCGGCGGAGACCACGAGGCGGCCGGCGTGCGGGCCCCGGGTCAGCGCGACGGCGTGCCCCGGTCCCGTCGCGTACCACCGCCAGTCCGGCCGTTTGACCTCCGCCGTGATCTCGCGGGGCGCCGAGAAGCCGCGTCCGTCGTCCCGGCTGTACTGCACGAACACCCGTCGGCCCTGCTCCGCCGTCACCTCGCCCCGCAGGATCTGCGCCTGGGTCACGGCACCGCTGTTGTAGGACGTCACCAGCACGATCGCACCGGTGCGCGGATCGACCACCGGCGCCGGATTCCCCCGTGTGTCCCCCTCCCCCGCGGCCACCACCTGCAACGGGCCCCAGGTGCAGCCACCGTCCCCCGACCGCCGCAGGACGACGTCGATGGCCCCGGAGTCGGCGGCGCCCTGCCGCCGCCCCTCGGCGAAGGCCAGCACCGTGCCCCGCCGGGTCGTGACGACCGCCGGGATGCGGTAGGTGGCGTAGCCGCCCCGGCCGGAGACGTACGGGACGGAGGACGTGCAGGTGCGGGCGGTCGTGGCGGGCACGGTGGCCGTGGTGGTGGCGAGGAAGGAGAGGGTCACGAGGAGGGTGCGGCTCAGGGAGATCACGGGAGCAGGAGTTCCCCCGGTGACCGGGTCAGCGTCGAGGGCGTCGGCCGAACGGGTGCCCTCGCTCAGGCTCCCGGATCCACCGCCGCCCTGTCCGCGCCGCCGCTCAGGACGGTGTCCGTGCCGCCGCCAGCAGGCGGGTGACGTCGTCCGAGCAGATGGTCAGGGCCGCGCCCACCGTGGCCAGGGCGTCCCGCTCGGCCGGGGTGTAGGGACCGTCGGCCAGGGCGATGCGGGCGGCCTGGAGGAGGATCGATTCGCGGCCGACCGGGGCGAGATGCGGGGCGAGGGGGTCCAGTGCCTCGTGCAGCTCGATGGCCAGACCCGCGCCGCCCGGGTCGCCGTAGACCCGGCCGGTGTCCGCGGCCAGGGCGTCGACCAGCGCGCTGAGCTGCTCCTCCGTGCAGTCGTCGAAGCCGGCGGCGCGCACGGTGGCCGCGGCGGTCTCCAGTGTCGTACGGGCGCAGGTGCCGCCCGCCGCGAGGACCGCGAGGGCGACGGTGTGGACGGCGTCGCGGAGCATCGCGGAGAAGCGGGTGGTGGTGGGGTGGTCCAGGGCGTCGGTGCCGAAGTGGCGGCGACAGGCGGCGCACTCGACGACCGGGCCGGTCTCGCCGCGCGGCAGGACCGGGACGCCGAGGAGGGTGAAGCGGCGGCGGCCGGTGAGCCGCTGGTAGTTGCGGTCGCCTCCGCAGCCGGGGCAGAAGAACTCGCCGTCCCCGACGGGCGTCCACGCGGTGCGGGTGCCCAGGAGGCGCGCAGGCCTGGCGGCTCGGCCGTTTCGTCCCCGTACTGGCAGCACGTCGCACCTCCTTGACACCGCGGCTTCATCGCAGCGGTGTCGTGATGTTAGCCACATCAGCCAGGCGCAGTCAGCACCCCGGAAGAGACCTTTCCGTGACCTCCACGAACAGATGGCCGAAAAGGGACGGGGCCCTGATCACCGTATACCGAGATCAGGACCCCGAACCAGCACGTCAGAGGCGTCAGCGGGCGGCGCGGTTGACCGCGGAGACGACCGCCTTCAGGGACGCACGCGTCGTGTTCGCGTCGATGCCGATTCCCCACAGGACCTTGTCATCGATCGCGCATTCGATGTAGGAGGCGGCCTGCGCGGAGGCACCCTCGCTCATCGTGTGCTCCTGGTAGTCCAGGAGACGGGCGTCGACCCCGACCTTCTGCAGCGCGTCGAAGAAGGCGGAGATCGGACCGTTGCCGGAACCGGTCAGCACGGTCTCCTCGCCGTCGACGACCGCCTCGACCCTGAGCGTGTCCACACCGTCGGTGTCGGTGGTCGACTGGCCGTTCCTGACCTGGATACGGCCCCACGGGTTCTCGGGGTTCGGCAGGTACTCGTCCTGGAAGACCGCCCAGATGTCGGCGCCGGTGACCTCGCCACCCTCGGCGTCCGTCTTCGCCTGGATGATCTTCGAGAACTCGATCTGCATCCGGCGGGGCAGGTCCAGCTTGTGGTCGTTCTTCAGGACGTACGCGATACCGCCCTTGCCCGACTGCGAGTTGACCCGGATGACCGCCTCGTAGGAGCGGCCGACGTCCTTCGGGTCGATCGGCAGGTACGGCACCGCCCACTCGATGTCGTCGACCGTGACGCCCTTGGCGGCCGCGTCGGCCTCCATCGCGTCGAAGCCCTTCTTGATGGCGTCCTGGTGGGAGCCGGAGAACGACGTGTAGACCAGGTCGCCCACGTACGGGTGGCGCGGGTGGACCTCCATCTGGTTGCAGTACTCCCACACGCGACGGATCTCGTCGATGTCGGAGAAGTCGATCTGCGGGTCGACGCCCTGCGAGAACAGGTTCATGCCCAGGGTGACCAGGTCGACGTTGCCGGTGCGCTCACCCTGCCCGAACAGACAGCCCTCGACGCGGTCGGCGCCGGCCATCAGCGCCAGCTCGGCGGCGGCGACGGCCGTACCGCGGTCGTTGTGCGGGTGGATCGACAGACAGACGTGCTCGCGGCGGGACAGGTTGCGGCCCATCCACTCGAAGCGGTCGGCGTGGGTGGAGGGCGTGGAGCGCTCGACCGTCGCCGGCAGGTTCAGGATGATCTCGCGGCCGGGACCCGGCTGCCAGACGTCCATGACCGCCTCGCAGACCTCCAGCGCGAAGTCCAGCTCGGTGTCGGTGAAGATCTCGGGGCTGTACTGGTAGCCGAACTCCGTCTCCGGGCCCAGCAGCTTCTCCGCGTACTCCATCACCAGCCGCGTGCCGTCGACGGCGATCTGCTTGATGTCGTCCTTGGACCCGCGGAAGACGACCCGCCGGAAGACGGGGGCCGTGGCGTTGTACAGGTGGACGTTCGCCCGCCGGGCGCCCTTCAGGGACTCGACCGTCCGCTCGATCAGGTCCTCACGGGCCTGGGTCAGTACGGAGATGGTGACGTCCTCGGGGATGACCCCGGGCTCCTCGATGATCGACCGTACGAAGTCGAAGTCCGTCTGCCCCGACGCCGGGAAGCCGACCTCGATCTCCTTGTAGCCCATCTTCACCAGTTGGTCGAACATCCGGCGCTTGCGCTCGGGCGACATCGGGTCGATCAGGGACTGGTTGCCGTCCCGCAGGTCGGTGGAGAGCCAGCGGGGGGCCTGGGTGATCCGCTTCTCGGGCCAGGTGCGGTCGGGGATGTCGACCTGCTCGTACTTCCCGTACTTGTGGATCGGCATACTGCTGGGCTGCTGGCGGTTCGCCATGATTGCGGGGCTCCTCTTGGTGTCCGGAAGGACGGCCGACGACGCAACACGAAGCTCCGCGGGGAGGGAGTCGACCTGTCCTACAGGCCCTCGCCGCGGCAGCTAAGAAGAAGCAGCCCGAAACGCATGATGCGAGCCACTGTAACGGAGTCGCCCGGAATCGACGCCCCCGTATCAGCATGCGGAACCGCCGAGGCTTTTCAGGGGCACGGGGCTGTATCGATATGCGGCTCCGCCGCGTGGGCGCGACCAGCCACAGCGCGCCCGCACTGCATAACACACAGCAACCACCCCCGACTGGATCATCCCTATATTTCACCAATCAAGGTCGCCCCTAGTGACACCAAGCTAACGCAGTGCCATCGTGCCGGGCATGACGAAGACCAACGGGGGCCCAGAGCCCGTCTTCTGCACCGTCGTGCCGCCGCACATCCTCGACAAGCTGGCCCAGCACGAGGACCCGGCGCTCGCCAACCCCGCTCGCAGGACTCTCGAGCGGGACGCCTTCGAGCGCACCCACCGCCGTCTGACCACGGTCATCGGCGCCCCGACCGTCGCGCCGCCCACCCCGGCGGCCGCCGACCAGCCGCACCGCACCATCTACGACGCCGGCCACGGCACCGACCTGCCCGGCACCAAGGTCCGCGGCGAGGGCGACGCCCCGGGCAAGGACGCCACCGCCAACCGCGCCTACGCCGGCCTCGGCGCCACCTTCGACCTGTACCTGAAGGCCTACGAGCGCTACTCGATCGACGGCAACGGACTCCCGCTCAACGCGAGCGTGCACTACGACAAGGACTACAACAACGCCTTCTGGAACGGCGAGCAGATGGTGTTCGGCGACGGTGACGGCCAGATCTTCCTGGACTTCACCATCCCGATCGACGTCATCGGCCATGAACTCACCCACGGCGTCACGCAGTACACGGCCAATCTGACCTACTTCGGCCAGTCCGGCGCCCTCAACGAGTCGCTGTCCGACGTCTTCGGCTCGCTCATCAAGCAGTACACGCTCGGCCAGACCGCCGCCGAGGCCGACTGGCTGATCGGCGCGGGCCTCCTCGCCCCGCACATCTCCGGCAAGGCGCTGCGCTCCATGAAGGAGCCGGGCACGGCGTACGACGACCCCACGCTCGGCAAGGACCCGCAGCCGGGGACCATGGACGACTTCGTCCGCACCGGCCGCGACAACGGCGGCGTCCACATCAACTCCGGCATCCCCAACCACGCCTTCTACCTGGCGGCGAACGCACTCGGCGGCCACGCCTGGGAGAAGGCGGGTCAGATCTGGTACGACGTCCTGACCGGCGGCGCGCTCAAGAAGGACGCCCTGTTCACGGACTTCGCCAAGCTCACCGTCGCGGCGGCCAAGGCCCGGTACAACGACGGGGAGGAGCTTCAGGCCGTTCTCAAGGCCTGGGAGCAGGTCGGGGTGCGCACGGCGTAGTTCCGTACTAGACACGGTCCCATGCGTATTCGAGTGAGGCGCACGGGCGGGTTCGCGGGCATCGAGCGCAGCGCCGAGGTGGACACCTCGGGGCTGCCCGACGCGCACGAGTGGCGGGCCCTGGCCGAGAAGGCGCTCGCCTCCGGCCGGGCCACGCCGCCGGTGGGCGTGCCCGACGGGTTCAGCTACGAGATCACGGTCGGCACGAGGACGGTGTACGCCGCCGATCCCCGGCTCACCGAGGAGCAGCGGCAACTGATCTCCCGGGTCCTGAAGGAAGGGGCGTGACCACCGACGTAACCACCGTTTGACGCCAGGGCGTTGACTTCCGTTACCGGCGGTAAGGATGATCCGCCCATGGCGACTGATGCAGGCAATCCGATACCCCGTTTCCCGGCCGGTTTCCTCTGGGGCGTGTCGACCTCGGCCCACCAGATCGAGGGCGCGGCCGACGAGCGCGAGCCCTCGGTCTGGGACGCCTTCACGGCCGAGCCGGGACGGGTGAAGGACGGTTCCACGGCGGCGGTGGCCTGCGACCACTACCACCGCTACCGCGAGGACGTGGCGCTCCTGGCCGGCCTCGGCGTGGACGCGTACCGCTTCTCGATCTCCTGGCCGAGGGTGAACTCCCCCGGCGGCCTGGACTTCTACGACCGTCTCGTCGACGAACTGCTGGCGGCGGGCGTCCGCCCGGTGCCCACCCTCTTCCACTGGGACCTGCCCGTCGCCCTGGACTGGCTGGAACGGGACACGGCCGCGCGGTTCGCGGAGTACGTGTCGGTGGTCGCCGAACGGCTGGGCGACCGGGTGCGGAAGTGGATCACCCTCAACGAGCCCGCCGAACACACCCTGCTGGGGCACGCGCTGGGCGCCCACGCGCCCGGCAAGCAGCTCATGTTCGACGCGCTCCCGGTCGCCCACCACCAGCTGCTGGCCCACGGTCTGGCCGTACGGGCCCTGCGCGCGGCCGGTGCCACGGACATCGGTATCGCCAACTCGCACGGCCCGACCTGGCCGGCGTCCTCGGAACAGGCCGACACCGAGGCGGCCGACTTCTACGACCTGCTGCTCAACCGGCTCTTCTCCGACCCCCTCCTGCTGGGCCAGTACCCGGACGGCATCGGCGACTTGATGCCGGGCGACGTGGAGGCCGACCTGAAGGTCATCGCCGAGCCGATCGACTGGTACGGCGTCAACTACTACGCGCCGACCCGCGTGGGCGCCCCGCAGGGCGCGGACATCGAGTTCGGCGGCCTCACCATCCCCGCCGAACTGCCCTTCTCGGTCAGGGAGATCGAGGGCGTCCCGGTGACCGACTTCGGCTGGCCCGTGGTCCCCGAGGGCCTGACGGAACTCCTCACCGGCTTCCGCGACCGCTACGGCGACCGGCTGCCCCCGATCGTCATCACCGAGAACGGCTGCAGTTACGACGGCCTCGACGACCAGGACCGCATCGCCTACCTCGACGGCCATCTCCGCGCCCTGCACCGGGCGTCGGAGGCGGGCGTGGACGTGCGCGGGTACTTCGTGTGGTCGCTGCTGGACAACTTCGAGTGGGCGGAGGGCTACGCGCGCCGCTTCGGCCTGGTCCACGTGGACTTCGCGACGCAGGCGCGGACGCCGAAGGCCTCCTACGAGTGGTTCAAGGACGTCCTGCGGGCGCAGAGATGACGACCACCCGCCCACCGCGGGCCCTCGCCGAGCCGGTCGAACGGGTCGGCCGCGGCTGGACCGCCTCCCTCTCCCTCGCCAACGGGGCGATCTGGGTGGGCTGGTACGGCCCCCTGCAGATCCTGCTGGCCTCCCAGGCGAAGGACTTCGCGTCCGGATCCGGCATGTCGAAGGAGACCATGCTGGCCTGGGTGACCGGCATCGGCGCGCTGGTCTCCCTGGTCGCCAACCCGTTCTTCGGCGCGCTCTCGGACCGGACGACGGCGCGCTGGGGCCGCCGTACGCCCTGGATCGTGGCCGGGGCGGCGGGCGGCGCGCTGTCGCTGCTGGTCCTCGCCGGTGCGGGCGGCATGGCGACGATGACGCTCGGCTGGTGCCTGGTCCAGCTGACGCTGAACGCGGCCTTCGCGGCGGTGACGGCGGCCGTGCCGGACCGGGTGCCACGGTTCCAGCGGGGCTCGGTGGGCGGCTGGTTGGGGGTGGCGCAGATCCTGGGCGTGGTCGGCGGCACGGGGCTCGCGACGGTGGCGGGCGGGATCGGGGCCGGCTATGTGGCCTGCGCGGTGTTCACGCTGGTGGGGGTGCTGCCGTACGTGCTCCGGCATCCGGATCTGCGGCTGGACGTCGCCGACCGGCCGGAGTGGTCCTGGCGCGGCTTCCTCGCCGGGTTCTGGCTGAGTCCGCGGCGGTATCCCGACCTGGGGTGGGCCTGGCTGACCCGTTTCCTGATCAACCTCAGCAACGCACTGGTGCTGCTGTACCTGCTCTACTACCTGCGCGACCGGCTCCACCACCACGACCCCGAGCAGGGCGTGCTGGTCCTGACCGCCGTCAACGGCGTGACCCTGCTGGCCACGGTCGTGGTGGGCGGGGTGTGGTCGGACCGGATCGGGCGACGCAAGCCCTTCGTGATCTGGTCCGGCGTGCTCATGGCGGTCGCGACCGGCGCCCTGGCCGCCTGGCAGACCTGGCCGGGAGCGGTGGTCGCCGCCGCCGTGCTCGGCATCGGCTTCGGCGTCTTCACCTCGGTCGACTTCGCGCTGATGACCGACGTCCTGCCGAAGGCCCTGGACCGCGGCAAGGACCTGGGCGTGATCAACGTGGCCAACGCCCTGCCCCAGGTGGCCGCCCCCGCCCTCGCCGCACCGATCGTCACCTACCTGGGCGGATACCGGATGCTGTATCTCGTGTCTGCGGTGATCGGGTTGGCGGGGGCGGTGCTGGTCGGACGCATCCGGAACGTGGACTGACCTACAGCGCGCCGGCGTCCCGGGCGGCGTAGACCGACGGATACACGGGACGGTAGCCCAGCTCCCGCCGGATACGGTCGGTGGACATGACCCCGAGCCAGGGGTCGGGATCGCTGCGTTCGTACAGCTCGGCGGGCACCTCGGCCCCGTTGAGCTGGTGCAGTTCGACCGCCGTGACCGGGGCGTCGTCGGCGATGTTGTAGATCCGGCCTGCGCCGCCGGGCGCGTGCAGGATGCGCAGGAGGCCCTGGGCTACGTCCGCGTGGTGCCCCATGTGCAGCCGCTGGGTCGCCGCCCACTGCCCGGCCCAGCGCAGCGACTGGGCGAGGTGCGGGTCACCCTCGCCGTAGACGAAGGGCAGCCGGGCGATCCGCACGTCCAGCCCCTCCATCGCCAGCAGTTCCCGCTCGGCCTCGGCCTTCGACGCCGGATAGGCGCCCCACATCGCGCCGCCGGGCCGGCTCTCGTCCTCCTCGGTCACCGGGCGCCCCCGCCCCACGCCGTACACGAGCCCGGTGCTGACCTGCACGAAGCGCCGCACACCGGAGGCGAGTGCGGCGCGGCCCAGCTCCACCGCGGCGTCCCGGTTGACGGCCCGTGCCTCCTCGTCGGGCACCCCGCGGAAGGCGGCGGCGACGTTCACCACCGCGTCCACTCCCGCGACCGCCTTGCCGAGCACGTCCGCGTCCCGCAGATCCCCGACGACGACCTCGGCGCCCAGCGCCGCGAACGGCTCCCCGCGCGCCGCGTCCCGCACCAGCACCCGTACGGTCTCCCCCGGGCGCCGCTCGGCCAGCAGCCTCGGCACGAACCGTCGCCCGACCTGCCCCGTCGTTCCGGTCACCAATGTCAGCATGTGCTGCTCCTCTCGTTCCCGGCCCAGCCTTCAACGCGGCTGCGGCACCCGGGAGAGACCTGCCGATCGGGGGATCGGCAGACCCTGGATAAGCCGGACAGCCGACGGCACGCTGGAGGGGTGAACCGAGCCGAACTCGCCGACTTCCTGCGCCGTGGCCGTGCCCGCCTGGCCCCGTCCGACGTGGGCCTCACGGCCGGCGCGCGCCGCCGCACGCCGGGCCTGCGCCGCGAGGAGGTGGCGCAGCTCGCCGGGATGTCGGCCGACTACTACACGCGCCTGGAACAGTCCCGGGGGCCGCGACCGTCCCGGCAGATCCTCACGGCGCTGGCCCGCGCCCTGCGCCTGACGGACGACGAACGCGACCACCTCTTCCACCTGGCCGCCGAGGAACCCCCACGCCGGGGCAGCACGTCCTCGCACGTCAACCCGGGCCTCCTGCTCATCCTCGACCGCCTGCACGACACCCCGGCGATGATCTCGACGGACTGCGGCGAGGTACTGGCGCAGAACGCGCTGTCGAGGGCGCTGAGCGGCGACATGTCGGCCCGCCCGCCCCGGGACCGCAACATGCTCCGCCGCTTCTTCCTGGACCCGACGGCCCGCGACATGTTCCCGCCGGAGGACGTACCGGCCCACGCCCGCAGCCACGTGGCGAGCCTCCGCGCGGTCGCCGCGTCCCGCCCCGACGACCCGGAACCGGCCGCCCTGGTGGCCGAACTACGCTCGTCCAGCGAGGAGTTCGCCCGCCTCTGGGCCGAGCACGAGGTGGCCGTCCGCCGCCAGTCCACGAAACGCTTCCGCCACCCCGCGGTCGGCCTCCTGGAACTGGACTGCGAAATCCTCCTCAACGAGACGGCCCACCACCACCTGATCATCCACACGGCCCGCCCGGGAACGGAATCCCATGAGCGGCTGCGTCTGCTACGGGTGGTAGGCCTACAGGACTTGACTGCGCCGGCTTCTTCCAGCCCGTCTGGGGGTCCCCCCTTTGGGGGAGTTTGAGGACGAGGTCCGAAGGGCCGACAGGGGGTCCAGGGGGCAGAGCCCCCTGGGGACGGGAAGGGAAGGGGCGGCGGGGGCGAGAAAACCCCTCAGAACCCCAGCCGCCGCAACTGCTTGGGATCCCGCTGCCAATCCTTGGCGACCTTCACATGAAGGTCGAGAAACACCGGCGTCCCCAGCAACGCCTCGATCTGCTTCCGCGACTTGATCCCGACCTCCTTCAACCGCCTGCCCTTGGGACCGATGATGATCCCCTTCTGACTGGGCCGCTCGATGAAAAGGTTCGCGTGAATGTCCAGCAATGGCCGATCCGCAGGCCGATCCTCCCGAGGCAGCATCTCCTCGACCACCACCGCGATGGAGTGCGGCAACTCGTCCCGCACCCCCTCGAGCGCCGCCTCCCGGATCAGCTCGGCGATCATCACCTGCTCGGGCTCGTCGGTGAGGTCCCCCTCGGGATACAGCGCCGGCCCCTCCGGCAGCAGCGGCACCAGCAGATCGGCGAGCAGCTTCACCTGCTTGTCCCCGACCGCCGACACCGGCACGATCTCCGCCCACTCGATCCCCAGCTCCTTGCCGAGCTGGTCGATAGCGATCAGCTGCTCGGCGAGCGCCTTGGAGTCGACGAGGTCCGTCTTGGTGACGACGGCGACCTTCGGCGTCTTCCGGATCCCCGCGAGCTCCTTCGCGATGAACCGGTCACCGGGCCCGATCTTCTCGTTCGCCGGCAGGCAGAAGCCGATGACGTCCACCTCGGCCCACGTCGTGCGCACGACGTCGTTGAGCCGCTCCCCCAACAGGGTCCGCGGCTTGTGCAGGCCCGGCGTGTCCACCAGGATCAGCTGCGCGTCCTCCCGGTGCACGATGCCGCGCACGGTGTGCCGCGTGGTCTGCGGCTGGTCGGCGGTGATCGCGACCTTCTGCCCGACCAGAGCGTTCGTGAGGGTGGACTTGCCCGCGTTGGGGCGCCCCACGAAGCAGGCGAAGCCGGCACGGTGGACGGTCTCGCCCGACTCTTCGGATGACTGGGTACGAACGCTCATGCGCCCATTCTCCCTGATCCCCGGACCCCCGCCGTACCGTGAGGATTCGGTAACCCCGACGCAACGAAACGTCACGGAAACACAGCCGTACGCAACCGGAAACGCACACCGGTGACCCTCTGACGAGCCCCCACCTCGATGGAGACGACCGTGACCTTCGCCGCCGCGCAGATCAACACGGGTGACACCGCCTGGCTGCTCGCCGCCACCGCCCTGGTCCTGCTGATGACCCCGGGCCTGGCCCTCTTCTACGGCGGAATGGTCCGCACGAAGAGCGTCCTCAACATGCTGATGATGAGCTTCGTGTCGATCGCCCTGGTGACGGTGGTGTGGCTGGTCGCCGGCTACTCCCTCGCCTTCGGCGACGACATCGGCGCCGGCCTCCTCGGCGGGCTGGGGCACGCCGGCATGGCGGGCCTCGGCCCGGACAGTGTGCACGGCACCGTCCCCACCGTCCTGTTCGCCACCTTCCAGCTCACCTTCGCGATCATCACGGCGGCCCTGATCAGCGGCGCGATCGCGGACCGCGCGAAGTTCTCGGCGTGGCTGGTGTTCGTACCGGTGTGGGCGCTGCTCGTATACGTTCCGGTCGCGCACTGGGTCTGGGGACCGGGCGGCTGGATCGTGGACCACCTCGGTGCCCTGGACTTCGCGGGCGGTCTGCCCGTCGAGATCACGTCCGGCGCCTCCGGTCTCGCCCTCGCGCTGGTCCTCGGCCCGCGGCTCGGCTTCAAGAAGGACGCGATGCGCCCGCACAACCTGCCGATGGTGATGCTGGGCGCGGGCCTGCTCTGGTTCGGCTGGTTCGGCTTCAACGCCGGCTCCGCGCTCGGCGCCAACGGCCTCGCCGCGGCCGCGTTCCTCAACACCCTGGCCGCCGGCTGCACCGGCCTGCTCGGCTGGCTCTTCGTCGAGCAGCGGCGCGACGGCCACCCCACGACCCTCGGCGCCGCGTCCGGCGCGGTCGCGGGCCTGGTCGCCATCACGCCCTCCTGCGGCACGGTGTCCCTGCTGGGCGCCCTGGTGGTCGGCCTCGCCGCCGGCGTCGTCTGCTCGTACGCGGTGAGCTGGAAGTTCAAGCTGAACTACGACGACTCGCTCGACGTCGTCGGCGTCCACCTGGTCGGCGGCGTCATCGGCACCCTGTTGATCGGCGTCTTCGCCGAGAAGGCCATGACCGGCGGCACCGAGGGGCTGCTGTACGGCGGCGGGCTCGCCCAGCTCGGCAGGCAGGCGGTCGCGGTGGTGGTCGTGGCCGCGTACGCCTTCGCCGTGACGTACGGCATCGGCAAACTGATCGACAAGGCCATGGGCTTCCGGGCGGCCGAGGAGCACGAGCACACCGGCCTGGACCTTACGGTGCACGCCGAGACCGCATACGATCACGGCGTCCTGGGCCACGGCGCCCCGGTCAGCTCGTCCGTCGTCCCCTCCGCCCAGAAGGTCAACACCCAGGCATGAAGCTCATCACCGCGATCGTCAAGCCGTACCGCCTCGACGAGGTGAAGACGGCCCTGCAGGAGATCGGCGTGCACGGCCTGACCGTGACCGAGGCCAGCGGGTACGGCCGTCAGCGCGGCCACACCGAGGTGTACCGCGGCGCCGAGTACCAGGTCGACCTGGTGCCCAAGGTCCGCATCGAGGTCGTCGTCGACGACGCCGACGCGGACGCCGTCATCGACGCGATCGTCAAGGCCGCGCAGACGGGCAAGATCGGCGACGGGAAGGTCTGGGCCCTGCCGGTCGAGACCGTCGTACGGGTCCGCACCGGCGAACGCGGCCCCGACGCGCTCTGAGCTCACCTCCGCGACGAGCTCACCTCCGGGACGCGAGCGGCTGCCGCCTCACGCACGGAGCCCTGCCCGACCGCCCGGCCCCGACGCGCCCTGACGACGAACACCGCGCCCACGACCAGCGCCGTCAGCAGCACCGCCACCGCCACCCACGGCAGCGCGAGGAAGGACGCGCTCGCCGACTCCCGGGTGTCCTGCGCGCTCGCCGTCAACGTGACGTCCCCCCAGTCGAGTTGGGGCGCCCCGCGCCACGGCTCGGTCAGCCGGACCCGCTGGCCGGGCAGGAGTTCGGACGGGACGCGGGACAGGTCGCGGGAGAGCAGCGTACGGCCGAACAGGCCCTTCGCCCGCAGCTCCACCTTCGGGTCGAGGGTGACGTTGCCGGTGTTGTGCAGGGTGTAGGAGATCGTCGACGTGCTGGTCCCGAAGCCGGGGACGAGCGGCTGGCTGTGGCTGATGTGCACGTTCTCGACGGAGATCGCGGGGACCGTCGGACCGCCGACGCGGAGGTAGACGCGGGCCGCGACGGCGCGCTGCACGCCGAGCGCCAGAGACCCGCCGCCCCTGTCGATCCGCTCGTCCAGCGCGACCAGCGCTCCCGGATGGTCGCCGGGTTCGGCGCCCTCGGGCACGTGCAGGGTGAAGGGCACGGTGACCCTGCCGTGCGCGGGGACGGTGATCCGGGACCTGGCGGGCCTGGCCCAGGCCCCGACGCCATGCTGCGTCTCGTGCACCGTCCGAACCGCGAACCCGCCGTCCCGGGCGGTGTTGTAGGCGTCGGCGGCGTAGAGGCGGAAGGTCAGCGGCCCGGCGGTCTTGTTGGCGACGACGACCTTGTCCGAGATGCTCGTACCGGGGTCGGCGGAGAGGTAGAAGTACGGGCGGGCGGCGATCTTCGAGGAGACGGGGTAGACGGACCAGCTGCCGTTGTCGGCGGCATGGGCGGACGGGGTGAGTGCGGCGAGGAACAGGCCGAGAAGGAGGACGTACAGCTTTCTCATGGGTGCGGACCCCCACGGACTTCGGCGGTAGGAGAGGGACGGGCGGGTGCGGACGCCCGTACGGTCAGCTGAGCGTGAGGGTCAGGACGGCGGCGTACGACCCCGGAGGGGTGAACGCCGGTACGTCCAGCGAGAGCCCGGCGTCCGCCGTGAACTCGCCGCCGGTCAGCGTGCCGTTGGGGGTGGACGCCAGCGTCGCCCCCGACGTGCCGACCGCGCCCGCCGAACCCGCCTGGCAGGTGCTCGGGCTGCCCGCCTTGGTGGCGCAGGCGGGGTTCCAGCTCAGCTTCCCGGCGTCGATCTTCGCGCCGGGTCCGGTGAAGTCGGTGACCTTGCCGGTGAGCGACCAGCCCGCCGGACCGCCGCGGAAGTCCTTGACGGTGACGGTCTGCAGCTTGCCGGTCGAGGCCCCGCCCTTGCCGAAGTCCACCGCCGACAGCGCGACGGAGTCCCCGGCCTGGGACATCGACAGCGTGCCCGCGTTCACGGTGGTCGTCAGCTTCTGACTCCCGGCCGGGATCGGGGTGTTGTCGACGACCGTGTACGCGGCCGGCCCGGCGCCCAGGGCGTCGCTGTACGCGCTGCCCTCGTACGCCACGATCCCCGTCGTCGTCTTGTCGTTGACGACGAGGGGGCCGCTGATCTTGCCGCTCGCGTCGGCGGTGACGGTGGCCTTGTCCGCGGTCTGGGTGGCCCCGGAGCGGCCGGCCAGGGTCACCGTGGCGCCCGCGGTGAAGCCGGTGCCGCTGACGACGACACTGGCACCGGGGTTGCCGGAGGCCTTGTCGAGCGTGATGGCACGGGTGTTGACCGGGGTGGAGTTCGTCGCCGTGACGGTCGCGGAGACCGGGGCGGGCGGGTTGGTCACCGTGCACGGGGTGTCCAGCTCGAGGACGTAGCTGGTGTGGATGTTGTAGTCGCCGGGCGAGAGCGTGATCGCCCCCGGCGCGGTGACCTTGAAGGTGCCGGACATGGAGAACGACGGGAAGGCGCCGTTGCCCGGCACCGGGTCGTTCTTCTTGGGTCCGGCGACCGTGACGCTCCCGGTCTGCGCGCCGCCGAGGGTGACCTTGCCGGTGGGCGTCATGATGTCGGCCGGCAGCGCGATCGCGGTGGGATTGCTGGCGGCGGGCTTGACGACCGTGTAGGTCACGGTGACGGTGTCGCCGACCTTCGGCGCGGCGTTGTCGACGGCGATGCTCGCCGTGGTGGTGCCGTCGATCGGCGGGATGCCGGCGACGGCGGGCGGGATGCAGTGCGTGGGGAAGTCCACGTTGGTGGCGGCGCCGGCCGGACAGGCCAGGGCGCCACCCGCGGTGACCGCGAGCGCGGCCGCCCCGAGCAGCGATGCCATACGGCGTCTTCGGTTCTGCGAACCCATGGGTGTGCCCCCTCTTCTTCTGTGCTCGCTGGGGGCATTGATGTGGGGATCGCGTGAGAAGTCAATGGAGATGCCGAAATGAACTGATGGACCGTCAGTTCCTGTCTGTCGCCCAGGAACTGACGGCCAGTTGGCTATCTGCACAAGGACGTGTCAGTCGAACACGAACGGTCCGGGCGACTGGGTCCCGGTCGGCGTGCAGGTGACGGTGATCCCGAAGACGACCAGTTGCAGCGAGCCGCCGTAGGCCTCCAGGCTGTCACCGGAGGCGACGGTGCCGTCGAGGGGACCGACGGTGACGGGGTCACCGGCCGCGATCGCGGGGTTCTTGGTCCCGCTGAACGTGCTGGTGGCGCCGGTGGTGTTGTTCACCAGGGTGAGCGTCGAGGAGATCGAGTCCTGCGACAGGGCGATCGGGGCGGTGACGGCCGACGTGACGGTGATGGTGGCCGCCGTGCCGTCCTGGGTGGCGGTGAGGGTTGCCTGCCCGCTGCCGAAGCTGCCGCAGTCCGCGCTGATCGTCGCGGACTGCGGGGTGACGGCGAGGGCACTGGGCGCGAACGCCAGCGAAGCGGCCGCGAGGGCCCCTACCGCCATGGCCGCACCTGCTCCTATGCGTTTGCCTCTCATGGAATCCGGCTCCCTTCCCGTGTGGGAAAGCCATGTGGGGATGGATGGGAGGCGCGGTGCGGGGCGCCGGGTGGGGGGTGGCGTGGTGGATCTGACGGTCCGTCGGAACTACCGGTTCCATTGATGCGCCAGAGGCAAGGGGGCGGCAAGGACGATTTCCGGCCGACTCCGCGAAGGGCGATTTTCAGCCTGCGGGTGCGGCGCCGTTCCGTGAGCGGTCGTACCCGTAGCGTGACGGCCAGCGACTCCGCTCCGAAAAGTCCTACGGCGTTGTCAGTGCCCCGTCGTACTCTTGGAATCGCGAGGCCGCCCTCAGCTGTGCGGCCCTGACGAGGAGGAACCGCAGGCCTACAGAGCCGGCCCATGACTCAGACACCCACAGCTCACACCCCCGCGCAGGAGCAGGCGAGAGCACAGCTCACGGTCCCCGCCCAGCACCCGATGGTCACCGTGCTGGGATCCGGCGACTCCCTCCTGCGCGTGATCGAGACGGCCTTCCCGGCAGCCGACATCCACGTCCGGGGAAACGAGATCAGCGCGGTCGGCGACCCGCACGACGTCGCCCTCATTTCGCGCGTGTTCGACGAGATGATGCTGGTGCTCCGCACCGGGCAGCCGATGACGGAGGACGCAGTGGAACGCTCGATCGCCATGCTGAAGGCGAGCGAGAACGGGACGAGCGACGGCCAGGAGACCCCGGCCGAGGTACTGACGCAGAACATCCTGTCCTCCCGCGGCCGCACCATCCGCCCCAAGACCCTCAACCAGAAGCGGTACGTCGACGCGATCGACAAGCACACGATCGTCTTCGGCATCGGCCCCGCCGGTACCGGCAAGACCTACCTCGCCATGGCCAAGGCCGTGCAGGCCCTGCAGTCCAAGCAGGTCAACCGCATCATCCTGACCCGGCCCGCGGTCGAGGCGGGCGAGCGGCTGGGCTTCCTGCCGGGCACGCTGTACGAGAAGATCGACCCGTACCTGCGCCCGCTGTACGACGCGCTGCACGACATGCTGGACCCGGACTCGATCCCCCGGCTGATGGCGGCGGGGACGATCGAGGTGGCGCCGCTGGCATACATGCGCGGCCGTACGCTCAACGACGCCTTCATCATCCTGGACGAGGCCCAGAACACCTCCCCCGAGCAGATGAAGATGTTCCTCACCCGGCTCGGCTTCGACTCGAAGATCGTGATCACCGGCGACGTGACGCAGGTCGACCTGCCCAACGGCACCAAGTCGGGCCTGCGTCAGGTGCAGGACATCCTCGAGGGGCTCGACGACGTCCACTTCTCCCGCCTGTCGTCCCAGGACGTCGTTCGGCACAAGCTGGTCGGCCGTATCGTCGACGCGTACGAGAAGTACGACAGCACGCACGGCACGGAGAACGGCACCCACAAGGGCGGCCGGGGGAAGTCCGGGCACAAGGGGAAGTAGACACACACAGCGCCATGTCGATCGACGTCAACAACGAGTCCGGAACCGAGGTCGACGAGCAGGCGATCCTCGACATCGCCCGCTACGCACTCGCGCGGATGCGCATCCACCCACTCTCCGAGCTCTCGGTGATCGTCGTGGACGCCGACGCCATGGAGCAGCTGCACATCCAGTGGATGGACCTGCCGGGGCCGACGGACGTCATGTCCTTCCCGATGGACGAGCTGCGGCCGCCGTCGAAGGACGACGACGAGCCCCCGCAGGGCCTCCTCGGTGACATCGTGCTGTGTCCCGAGGTGGCCAAGAAGCAGGGCGAGGAAGCCCCGACGCAGCACTCCATGGACGAGGAGCTCCAGTTGCTCACCGTCCACGGGGTGCTGCACCTGCTGGGCTACGACCACGAGGAGCCGGACGAGAAGGCCGAGATGTTCGGTCTGCAGGCGGCCATCGTGGACGGCTGGCGCGCGGAGAAGGGCCTCAGTGGCCCGTCCCCGGCCCCGACCGTGTCATGAGTGGGCAGATCGTCGCGGGCGCGGTCGCCCTGGTCGTCGTGGCGTGGCTCGCCGCCTGTGCGGAGGCGGGCCTCGCGCGTGTCTCCAGTTTCCGGGCCGAGGAGGCGGTGCGTTCCGGCCGCCGCGGCAGCGCGAAGCTGGCGCAGGTCGCCGCCGACCCGACCCGCTATCTGAACGTCGCCCTGCTGGTGCGCGTGGCCTGCGAGATGGCGGCGGCGGCCCTGGTGACGTACGCCTGTCTGCAGGAGTTCCCCGGTACCACCCGTGCCCTGCTCGTCGCGATCGGCGTGATGGTGCTGGTGTCGTACGTCGCGGTCGGTGTCTCGCCGCGCACCATCGGCCGCCAGCACCCGCTCAACACGGCCACCGCGGCGGCGTACGTGCTGCTGCCGCTCGCGCGGATCATGGGGCCGATCCCCAGTCTGCTCATCCTGATCGGCAACGCGCTGACCCCAGGCAAGGGTTTCCGGCGCGGTCCCTTCGCCTCCGAGGCGGAGTTGCGGGCACTGGTCGACCTCGCGGAGGCGGAGTCGCTGATCGAGGACGAGGAGCGCCGGATGGTGCACTCGGTCTTCGAGCTGGGCGACACGCTGGTGCGGGAGGTGATGGTCCCGCGCACGGACCTGGTGGTGATCGAGCGCTACAAGACGATCCGTCAGGCCCTGACGCTGGCGTTGCGCAGTGGTTTCTCGCGCATCCCGGTGACCGGGGAGAGCGAGGACGACATCGTCGGGATGGTGTACCTGAAGGACCTGGCCCGCAAGACGCACATCAGCCGGGACGCGGAGAGCGAGCTGGTGTCGACGGCGATGCGCCCCGCGGCCTTCGTGCCGGACACCAAGAACGCCGGCGACCTGCTGCGCGAGATGCAGCAGGAGCGCAACCACGTCGCCGTCGTCATCGACGAGTACGGCGGCACGGCCGGCATCGTCACCATCGAGGACATCCTCGAGGAGATCGTCGGCGAGATCACCGACGAGTACGACCGTGAGCTCCCGCCGGTGGAGGACCTCGGTGAGGACCGCCACCGCGTCACGGCCCGCCTCGACATCACCGACCTCGGCGAGCTGTACGGGCTCGACGAGTTCGACGACGAGGACGTGGAGACCGTCGGCGGGCTGCTCGCGAAGGCCCTGGGCCGGGTGCCCATCGCGGGGGCGTCGAGCGTGGTCGAGCTCCCGGACGGGCGGGCGCTGCGGCTGACCGCGGAGGCGTCGGCCGGGCGCCGGAACAAGATCGTGACAGTGCTGGTGGAGCCGGTGGAACCGGCTCAGGTGCCCGAGGAGGAGAAGGCCGAGTGACCCCCGAGGAGCTGCGCGGCTTCTGTCTGTCCTTCAACGCGGTGGTGGAGGACTTCCCGTTCAACCCGGAGATCTCGGTCTTCAAGGTCCTGGGCAAGCTGTTCGCGCTGAGCAGCCTCGGCGCGCGTCCGCTGACCGTCAACCTCAAGTGCGACCCCGAGGACGCCGTCCGCCTGCGCGCCGACCACCCCGGTCTGATCGTCCCCGGCTACCACATGAACAAGCGGCACTGGAACACGGTCACGGTGGACGGGAAGCTCCCGGACCGGCTGGTCCGGGAGCTCATCGAGGACTCGTACGACCTGGTCGTGGCCGGTCTACCGCGCGCCGAGCGCCTTCGTCTCGACCGCCCTTGAGCGCTTCCCGCCGCGACCAGTGCGGCGGCGAGCAGCACCACGGCCGCGTCGATCGCCAGAACCGTGTGCACGCCCGACAGCAGGTCGCCGGAGGTGGTGGCCAGGAAGACGGCGGTCACGGCGAGCCAGACCGGCCAGGTGGGGGCGTGTGGCCGGCCTCGCCCGAGGGCCGGCGCGGGACGATGTACCCCTTGGCCGGATAGCGGCGGTACGGCTACGTATGCTCGCCCCATGACCGACAGCAGCGCGCTCGACCCCGAGGACCGCAAGATCGTCACCCTGGCCCGTTCCGCGCGGGCCCGCAACGGTGTGCCCGAGGGGGCGGCCGTACGCGACGAGACCGGCCGTACGTACGTCGCCGGGACGGTGAGTCTTCCCTCGCTGGAGCTGAGCGCGCTACGGACGGCGGTCGCGATGGCGGTGGCCTCGGGCGCGAAGTCGCTGGAGGCGGCCGCCGTGGTGACGGCGGCCGAGTCGGTGTCCGAGCAGGACCGGGCGGCCGTTCGGGACCTCGGCGGCGAGCGGACGCCGGTGCTGCTCGCGGGGCCCGACGGGACGGTACGGAGCACGGTCACCGCGGGCTGACGGGCTCACGCCCGTCTCATCCCGACCTCCCGAACCCGATCGTGGGCACCGCGCGCCGCAGCGGCCACGGGCGGGACGGCTCCTCCACGGGTGCCAGTGCCTCCAGGAAGGCGTACCGGGTCAGGGCCTGCGGGTCCTGGCCCTCCACCGACTGGACCCTGCGCCACCAGGCGCCGATCTCCGACCAGCCCGGTGCCGACAAGGAGCCGCCGAACTCCTGCACGGACAGGGCGGCGGTCAGTCCCGCGAAGGCCAGCCGGTCGGCGAGCGGCCAGCCCGCGAGGGTGCCGGTGACGAAGCCGGCGACGAACACGTCTCCCGCTCCCGTCGGGTCCAGGGCCTCGACGGCGATGGCGGGCACCTCCGCGGTCTCGCCGGTGCGCCGGTCCACGGCGTAGGCGCCCTCCGCGCCGAGGGTGACGACGGCGACCGGCACGTGTTCGGTCAGGGCGCGGGCGGCGGCGCGGGGGCACTGGGCGCCCGTGTACCGCATGGCCTCCTCCGCGTTGGGCAGGAACGCCTCGCAGTGCTCGAGGTCGGCGAGGCCCGCGAGGTCCCAGGCGCCGGTGTCGTCCCAGCCGACGTCGGCGAAGACGCGGGTGCCGCGGCTCGCGGCCTGGGCGATCCAGGGGGCCCGCTTGCCGGGGGTGAGGGAGGCGACGGCGGCGCGGGCGTACGGCGGGTGGTCGGGGGCCGGTTCCTCCGGGGGCGGCTCGTGGCCGTGGGAGACCATGGTGCGCTCGCCCTCGTAGGCCATGGAGACGGTCACCGGGGAGTGCCAGCCGGGGACCGTGCGGGACGGGGAGAGGTCGATGCCCTCGCCGGTCTCCAGCGCGTCCCAGCAGTACTCCCCGTAGTGGTCGTCGCCGAAGGCGGCCGCCAGGGACGTCCTGAGGCCGAGCCGGGCCAGTGCGGTGGCCATGTTGGCGACGCCGCCGGGGCTCGACCCCATCCCGCGGGCCCAGGACTCGGTCCCGCGCACCGGGGCGGAGTCGAGCCCGGTGAAGATGATGTCCAGGAAGACCGTGCCGGTCAGGTACACGTCCCAGGGCGGGTCACCGGGAGCGCGCAGCGCGGCCAGGGGGTCGACCTGGTCCTGACCCCGGTGTCCCTGTGCGAGGGGCGACGGTCCCTTTCCGGTGGACGCGTTGGGCGCGTTGGGCGCGATCACGGTGCACTCCCTGACATGGTGCGGATCCAGTCAGTGTGCACCACATCACTGACAGCCTGCCGCCGCTCACGCCCCGGCGGCCACCGCACGCCCCGCCGCGCCGTCCTCCGCGCTACCAGCGGGGCACCGCCGGGGTGACCCAGTCCGGGTGGGCGACCCGCATCGCCGCCGCGTCGTCGCGTTCGCGCAGCGCACCGTCGTCGTCGAGCCACCGCCGGTGCAGGACGCGCAGCTTCTCCTGGTCGACCTCGACGCCCAGGCCGGGCGTGTCGGACACGGTGACCTTGCCGCCCTCGAACCGCAGGCGCTCGGTGAGCACGTCCTCCGACTGCCAGGGGTAGTGCGAGTCGCAGGCGTGGTGCAGGTTCGGCACGGTGGCGGCGACGTGGGTCATCGCGGCCAGGCTGATCCCGAGATGCGTGTTGGAGTGCATGGAGACCCCGACACCGAAGGTCCGGCAGATCGCGGCGAGTTGCTGGGTGTTGCGCAGACCGCCCCAGTAGTGGTGGTCGGAGAGGACGACCTGCACGGCGTCCCGGGTGAACGCCTCCTTGATCTCGGCGAAGGTCGTCACACACATGTTGGTGGCCAGCGGCACGTCGGTGCCGGCGGAGACCTCGGCCATCGCGGGCGTGCCGAGCGCGGGGTCCTCCAGGTACTCCAGGACGCCCCCGAGTTCCCTGGCGACCTTGAAAGAGGTCTCCACCGACCAGGCCCCGTTGGGGTCGAGGCGCAGGGGGTGGCCGGGAAAGGCCTCCGCCAGCGCCCGTACGGCGGCGATCTCCTCCTCCGGCGGGAACACGCCGCCCTTCAGCTTGAACGAGGTGAACCCGTACCGCTCCGTGAACAGCCGCGCCTGCGCGACGACGCCCGCCGGGTCGAGGGCGGCACCCCAGTCGTCCTTCTCCCCGGCGACGCCCTCGGGGTGGGCGGCCCACTTGTAGAACAGGTACGCGCTGTACTCGACGGCGTCGCGGACCTTGCCGCCGAGCAACGCGTGCACCGGCAGGCCGAGCGCCTTGCCGAAGGCGTCCAGGCAGGCCACCTCGAAGCCGGAGACGACGGACAGGCGCAGCTTGTCGGCGGTCTGGACGCCGCGCAGTCCGCCGACGTCCACCTGCCTGGAGACCCGGGTGTCGTCGACAGCGACCTCGTCGGCGAGGGTGAACAGCCCGTTCAGGTCGCTGACCTGGCGTCCGCGCAGCTTCTCGGCGAACGGGCGGGCCAGTTCCAGGTACTTGGTGTCGCCGTACGTCTCGCCCACCCCGGTGATCCCGTCGGCGGTCACGACCTCCACGATCAGGCGGGGGGTGTAGGGCTGGTGCACGCCCTGGGTGTTGAGCAGCGGGGGGTCGGCAACCAGGATCGGGGTCAGCCGTACGTCCGTGATCGTGAGGTTCACAGGGAGGCTCCTACGAGGTCGAGTCCGGTGGCGAGAAGGGTCCGGAGGTCGGCCAGGTCCGCGGGCGAGGGGTCGGTGAGCGGGGCGCGGACGGGACCGACCGGCCGTCCCCGCAGCCGGGCGGCCGCCTTGACGAGGGCCACGGCGTAGCCCGGCACCCGGTCGCGGAGTTCGACGAGGGGGACGTAGAAGTCGCGCAGCAGCCGGTCCACGCTCTTGTCGTCGCCGGCGCGCAGGGCGGTGAAGAAGGCGTTCGCGATCTCGGGCGCGAAGGCGTGCACGGCGGAGGAGTAGGCGGGGACGCCGACGGTGGCGTAGGCGCGGGCCTGGATCTCGGCGGTGGCGGCGCCGTTGAAGAACAGGAAGCCCTCGGGTGCGGCGAGGGTGAGGCGCTGGAGGCGATCGAGGTCGCTGTGGCCGTCCTTGAGGCCGATGACGTTGGGGATGCCGGCGATCCGCCGCAACGAGTCCGGCGTGTAAGCGACTTGACCGCGCTGGTAGGCGACGAGCGGGAGCCGGGTGCGGGCGGCGATCTGCTCCAACTGGCCGACGAGCCCGTCCTGCGGGGCGGCGACGAGGTAGTGCGGCAGCACGAGCAGGGCGTCCGCGCCTGCCTCCTCGGCGATGCGCGCGAAGCGGGCGGCCTGGGCCCAGCCGTACCCGGTGCCGGCGACGACGGGCACCCGGCCGGCCGACTCCTCGACGGCGATGGTGACGACCTGCCGGTACTCGTCCTCGTCCAGCGAGAAGAACTCGCCGGTGCCGCAGGCGGGGAAGAGGGCGCCGGGCACGGTGGCGAGCTGGGCCGCGACGTGGGCGCGGAAGCCGTCCGGGTCGAGCGAGCCGTCGTCGTGGAAGGAGGTCAGCGGGAAGGAGAGCACTCCGCTGTCCATGCCGTCCCGCAGCCTTCGCGCGGTTGTTTCCGTCTCGCCTCTCACGAGGTCTCCCCATATAGATGTCATCTACGTATGGAGACAAAGACTAGATAGGCGAACGGCGGCCCGTCAACGTCCGGTCACCGGCGGACTACCATCGGCCCATGTCGGAGACAGGCGGTGGCGTCCGCGAGGTGAAGTCCGCGGCACGGACGGTCGAACTGCTGGAACTGCTCGCCGCGCGCGGCGACCGCCCGGCACGGCTGCAGGAACTGGCCGAGGCGCTCGAGGTGCCGCGCAGCTCGATGTACGCCCTGCTGCAGACCCTGATCAGCCGGGGCTGGGTCCGCACGGACATCACCGGCTCCCTCTACGGCATCGGCATCCACGCCCTGCTGACCGGCACGAGCTACCTGGACTCCGACCCACGGGTCCGTCTCGTCCGGCCCTATCTCGACGAGGCCTCCCAGGCGCTCGGTGAGACAATCCACCTGGGACGCCTGGACGGCCGGGACGTGGCCTATCTCGCCACCCGCGAGTCGCACGAATACCTGAGGACGATCAGCAGGGTCGGCCGCCGCCTGCCGGCGCACGTGGGCGCGCTGGGCAAGGCGCTGCTGGCCGAACGGCCCGACGAGGACCTCCCCGAGGGTCCGTACGCGGCCCTCACCCCCAACTCCCTCACCTCCAGGGAGTCGTTGGCCGCCGACCTCGCACAGGTCCGCGCGCGCGGGTACGCGGTCGACCGCGAGGAGGGCGTCCTCGGCATCGTCGGCTTCGGCTTCGCACTGCGCTACGAGGTCCCGGCACAGGACGCCGTGAGCTGCTCAGTGCCGGTGGCCCGGCTGACGCCGGAGCACGAGGAGCGGATCGTCGCGGTGATGCGGGAGATCAGGGCGAAGATCGAGGCGACGGCACCGGGTTCGGGGGGCTCGGCACACTGGCGTTGAGCAGCTGAGCTCTGACCGGCTGAGCGGGGCGCACTTCTACCCGACCCCACCCACCCCAAACGCAACGTGTGCCACATCACACCCGTTCGGCTTCTTCCACAAACCGCGTGCTTGATACAACTTGCTCGCGCGTTCCTGTCCGTCGACGGCCTGCGCCCAACCCTCTTCTTGAGCCGCTTCTTTCGCATGCCCTGGGAACGCCCGTGTTCGCCCCTCGCACCGTCGCCTGGCCCCTCGTCGCCCTTTTCACGGCCGGGTACCTCGCCCCCTACCTGCTCCCCACCACCGTCGGCCGCCTGGACTCGGGGCTGCCCCTGACCGCCACCCAGGCGGGCGCCCTCGGCAGCGCCCTGCTGCTCAGCTCGGCGTCGGCGGGCTTCGTCCTCGCCTCGCGGGTCGAACGGATCGGCGCCCGCACCCTGGCCCGCGTCGGCCTCGCCCTCGCCGTCCTCGGTTACGGCACCGCGGCGCTGACCGACAGCATCCCGGCGGTCGTCGCCGCCGCCCTGCTCGGCGGTTTCGGCTCCGGTACGGCGACCACGGTGGCCGCCACCGGCATCGCCGCCCAGCCCGACCCCCACCGCACGACCACCGTCGGCCTGCTCTGCGTCTCCGCCCTCGCCGGCGCCGTCTATCTGACGGTCCCCCACCTCGGCCCCGGCCACGGCCAGCCGCTCGCCGCGATCGCCCTCACCGCGCTCGCCGTCTGGCCCTTCACCGGCCGCCTCCCGGTCCGCACGGCGACCGCGCACAGCCCCCTCGCCGGCACCCGCCTCCCCCACCGCCGCTCAGGCGCGGTCCTCGCCGCCACGATGCTCTGCTGGTCCCTCGCGCAGAACGCCCTGTGGGGCGTCAGCGGCCAAATCGGCCTGACCCAGGCACACCTGACGGAGGCCACCGTCGGCGCGGTCTTCGCGGTGGCGCTCGGCGCGGGGCTGCTGGGCGTGACGGTCGCCGGCGCGGTCGGTCCGCGCCTCGGACGGGCGGTTCCGGTCGGGGGCGGTACGGCGCTCATCGCGGGCTGCATCGTGCTGAGCGCTTCCGCGAGCGACCTGGCCTCCTTCGCGGGCGGTGAGATCGCGTGGAACCTGCTCTACCCGGTGGTGCTGTCGTACGTCATCGGCCTGGCTGCCTGCCTGGACCCGCGGGGGCGTTGGGCGGTGCTGGTGGGGTCGGCGTCTTCGCTGGGAACGGCGGCGGGGCCCCTCACGGGGAGTGTGCTGTCCTCGCAGGCTGGGTTTTCGGTGATGGGGATGGTGTTGGCACTGGGGTTGCTCGTGATCGCCGTTCCCATGACCGTGGTCGCCTCCCGTGCGGGTCGGTGGGGGCTTGTCACGCCCCGCGGCGGAGCCGCATATCGACCCGGCCCCGCGCCCCTGTCGGGGCGCGAGAGCGCGCCGGACGTTGCCAAGGCGGCCTAGGGGGTGTTTTGAAAGCCCCGCACAGCACCCACGGCGCCCGGCACGCTCCCCCAGAGGGGGTACCCCCACTCGCCGCACCGGCCAAAGGCCCGAGTAGCTCCTCCCCCACTCTCGGCTACGCTCGAGCGGGGGGACCCCCATCCAGGACCTTCGTCCGGCACGCCGAGGCCACGCACCGAACACCGCGGGCACCGCACTGGACTTCCACAACACCCCCTAGTGCCGCGGCACTAGAACTCGTAGGCCTCCACCTCGGCCAAGTAGCGGGCCCGTCGTTCCTCGTCGTCCTCGAGGAAAGAGGCGAGGAACGAGTTGCGGGCCAGGTCGCGCAGTTGGTCCTGCGACAGGCCCAAGGTCGTGTGCACGGCCTCGAAGTTGTCGCCCGCGTAGCCGCCGAAGTACGCCGGGTCGTCGGAGTTGACCGTGCACATCAGGCCCGCTTCGAGCATCGCCGGGAGCGGGTGGTCGGCGAGGGTGTCGACCGTGCGCAGGCGGACGTTGGAGAGTGGGCAGAGGGTCAGCGGTACGCGGTCCCGGACCAGCCGATCGACCAGCGCCGGGTCCTCCACGCAGCGCAGGCCGTGGTCGACGCGCTCCACGCCGAGCACGTCCAGCGCCTCGGTGATGTACTTGGGCGGCCCCTCCTCACCGGCGTGGGCGACCCGCCGTAGGCCCAGGGCCGCGGCGGCCTCGTACACCTCGCGGAACTTCACCGGCGGGTGTCCGACCTCCGCCGAGTCGAGGCCGACGCCGGTTATCCGGTCCAGGTACGGCTTCGCGGCGTGCAGGGTCGCGAGGGCCGACTCGGCGGACTCGTCGCGCAGGAAGCACAGGATGAGCCGGGTGGAGACGCCGTGGTTCGCCTCGCTGCTGCCCAGCGCCCGCCACAGCCCCTCCACGACCGTGCCCATCTCCACGCCCCGCGCGAGGTGTGCCTGCGGGTCGAAGAAGATCTCCGCGTGCCGGACGCCCTGGGCGGCGGCGCGGGCGATGTAGGCGTTCGCCAGGTCCTCGAAGTCCCGCTCGGTGCGCAGGACGGCCATGAGCTCGTAGTACAGGTTCAGGAAGGACTGGAGATCCTCGAAGGCGTACGCCTTGCGCAGCTCGTCGGTGTCGCCGTACGGCAGCTCGACGCCGTTGCGGGCGGCCAGCTCGAAAGCCAGCTCCGGTTCCAGGGTGCCTTCGATATGGAGGTGCAGTTCCGCTTTGGGGAGGGGCATCACAGCATCGTACGGGTGCTCTTACTCGAGTTCGCCTCGCGGTGTCCGCGTCGGCCACCCCTGCTGACCTGCTTTTCTGCTGGGGGTCCGGGGGTTATCCCCCGGAATGGTGCAGTACCGACGTTTCGGAACCGGGACCCGGAGCAGATCCTGGGCGACCGTCAGCTCGCCCTCGAAGCCGGCCGCCCGCGCCTGCCGTTCGAACTCCTCGGGCTCGGAGTAGCGCTGGCTGAAGTGCGTCAGCACGAGATGCCGTACGCCGACGTCGCGGGCCACGGTGGCCGCTTGGCCTGCGGTGAGGTGGCCGTGCTCGGTCGCGAGGTCGGTGTCCTCGTCGAGGAAGGTCGACTCGATGACGAGCAGGTCGCAACCCTCGGCGAGCTCGTGCACGCCCTCGCACAGGCGGGTGTCCATGACGAACGCGAACCGCTGGCCGCGGCGCACCTCGCTGACCTCGTCCAGCGAGACGCCGTTCAGCGAGCCCTCGCGCTGGATGCGGCCCACGTCCGGGCCCGTGAGGCCGTGCGCGGCGAGGCGGTCCGGGAGCATACGGCGGCCGTCGGGTTCGGTGAGACGGTAGCCGTAGGACTCGACGGGGTGGGAGAGCCGGCGGGCCTCCAGGGTGTACGCCGGGGTGGTGGCGAGGGGGCCGTCGCTGTCGACCGGCGCCTCGGTGATTCCGACGGTCTCGCGGTAGGCCGTCGCGTACCGCAGGCGGTCGAAGAAGCGCTGCCCGGACTTCGGGTAGTGGGCGGTGATCTCGTGCGGGACCTTGTCGAGGTTGATGCGCTGGATCACGCCCGCGAGACCGAGGGAGTGGTCGCCGTGGAAGTGGGTGACGCAGATGCGGTTCAGGTCGTGCGCGGCGACCCCGGCGCGCAGCATCTGGCGCTGCGTGCCCTCGCCGGGGTCGAAGAGGATGCCCTCGCCGTCCCAGCGGAGCAGGTAGCCGTTGTGGTTGCGGTGCCGGGTCGGGACCTGGCTCGCTGTGCCGAGGACGACCAATTCACGTACCGACACGGCGGGTTACCCGGGGGGCCACTGGAGGCCGCGGCCGCCGAGGATGTGGGCGTGGGCGTGGAAGACGGTCTGGCCGGCGCCGGGGCCCGTGTTGAAGACGGTGCGGTAGCTTTCGAGCTTTTCGTCGTCCGCCACGGCCTGCGCTTCGCGGAGGACGTCGGCGGCGATTTCCGGCGCGCCGGCCGCGAGGGCGGCGGCGTTGTCGTAGTGGACCTTGGGGATGATCAGGATGTGGACGGGGGCCTGGGGGTTGATGTCGCGGAAGGCGACGGTGGTGTCTGTCTGCCGGACGATCGTCGCCGGGACGTGGCCCTCCACGATCTTGCAGAACAGGCAGTCTTTCTGCGGTTCCCCAGCCATGTGGCCTCCTGAACAGCGGTGATCGAATGTGGGGTAACTGTATCGTCGCCGGGTGCGGGTGGCTTGTGGCTGGTCGCGCGCCCGCGCCCCTTACGTGGGCAATCCGGGCGGGGTTTTCGCGGGCCGCTGCTCCAGTGCCTCCAGTGCCAGCCTGATCGCCTCGTCCAGTTGGACATCGCGTCCGGCGGCGTGATCCTGGGGGCGCTGCACCACCTCCACGTCGGGATCCACCCCGTGGTTCTCCACGTCCCAGCCGTAACCCTCCAGCCAGAAGGCGTACTTCGGTTGGGTGACCAGGGTGCCGTCGACCAGGTGGTAGCGGCTGTCGATGCCGATGACGCCGCCCCAGGTGCGGGTGCCGACGACCGGGCCGATACCGAGGGCCTTGATGGCCGCGTTGACGATGTCGCCGTCGGAGCCGGAGAACTCGTTGGCGACGGCGACGACGGGGCCGCGGGGCGCGTCCTGGGGGTAGCTGGAGGGGCGCAGGCCGCGGGGCAGGTCCCAGCCGACGATCTTGCGGGCCAGCTTCTCGACGACGAGCTGGGAGGTGTGGCCGCCGCGGTTCTCCCGGACGTCGACCACCAGGCCCTCGCGGGTGACCTCGACGCGCAGGTCGCGGTGGAGCTGTGCCCAGCCGGAGCCGACCATGTCGGGGACGTGGAGGTAGCCGAGGCGGCCGCCGGACCTCTCGTGGACGTAGGCGCGGCGGTCGGCGACCCAGGCGTGGTAGCGCAGGGGTTCCTCGTCGGCGACGGGGACGACCACGGCGTGCCGGGGGTCGCCGCCGCCGGAGGGCAGGATGGTGAGTTCGACGGGCTTGCCCGCCGTGCCGACCAGCAGCGGGCCTGGGCCCGTCACCGGGTCCACCGGGCGCCCGGCGACCGCGACGATCGCGTCGCCGGCGCGGATCGCGACGCCGGGTGCGGCCAGCGGGGAGCGGGCGGCGGGGTCGGAGGTCTCGGCGGGCAGGACCCGGTCGATGCGCCAACTGCCGTCCTCGTGGCGGGAGATGTCGGCGCCTAGCAGGCCCTGCCGTTCGCCGTTGCCGTAGCCGCCGCGCGGGCTGACGTAGGCGTGGGAGGTGCCGAGTTCGCCCTGGACCTCCCAGAGGAGGTCGACGAGGTCGTCGTGGGTGGCGACGCGGTCCAGGACGGGGCGGTAGCGGTCGAGCACGCCGTCCCAGTCGACGCCGCCCAGGTCGGGGCGCCAGAAGTGGTCCCGCATGAGGCGGCCCGTCTCGGCGTACATCTGGCGCCACTCGGCGGCCGGGTCGACGGTCTGGCGGACGCGGCCGAGGTCGACGGTGATGTTGGTGTCGCTCTCGTCGTCGTTCGAGGCGCGCCGGTCGCTCGGGACGACCTTCAGCTTGTCGTCGGTCCACAGCAGGACGCGCTTGCCGTCGCCGCTGACCGCGAAGTGCTCGGCGTCGGAGGCGAGGTGCTCGATGCGCTGCTGGACCAGGTCGTACCGTTCGAGGGCGGTCTTGGGGTCCTCGTCGTCGGGCGTGGCGCGGGAGGCGCCGAGGACTCCGCGCACCGGGTGGCGCAGCCACAGCACGCCGTCCTTGGCGGCGCGCAGGGTGGAGTAGCGGGCGGCCTCGACCGGGAACGGCACGATCCGGTCCGCGAGTCCTTCGAGGTCGATACGGGTGCTGGGGGCGCCCTCGCTGTCCGGCGTCTCGTCCTTGTCCGGGGCGTCGAAGGGGCGTCCGTGGCGCTGCGGTCCGAAGGGGGACGGGGTGGTCGCGGCCAGCGTGATCAGGTGCGGGCGGGAGCCGCCGACGAAGGCCAGGTCGAAGACGTGCTCGTCGTAGACCGGGTCGAAGGAGCGCGCCGAGAGGAAGGCGAGGTGCCTGCCGTCGAGGGTGAACGCCGGGGAGTAGTCGCGGAAGCGCAGGGGCGTCGCCTCGGTGACCGAGAGGTCGGTGGTGTTGGCGAGGCGGAGCTGGCGCAGCGGGCTGGGGCCGGGGTGGGACCAGGCGAGCCAGCCGGAGTCGGGTGAGAAGACCAGGTCGGAGGCGTTGCCGTCGGCGCTGCGGTCGACCTCGCGGACCTCGCCGCTGTCCCGTTCGACGAGCAGGACCCGTCCGTCGTGCGCGGCGACGGCGACGCGGCCGCCGTCGGGGGCCACGGCGAGACCGAGGACCCGGCCGAGCTGCCCGGCGGCGAGCCGGCGCGGGGTGGCGCCGGGGGCCGCCCCGGTCGCGGGGGCGAACTCCAGGGCGTCCTCGCCCTCGGCGTCGGTGACCCAGACGACGTGTTCCTCGCCGTCCACCCGGAAGGTGCGCGGCAGCCTGGCCCGTACGCCGGGTTCGGCGGCCAGCGCGCGGGCGGGGCCGGAGCGGTGGGTGACCCAGTGCACGGCGCCGCGGACGGCGACCGCGCTGCCGCGGGCGGTGTGGTCGGGGTGCGCGGAGCCGAACCAGCGGGCGGCGTTGACGGGGAAGGGCTGCAGGTCGACACGGGGGCCGCCGAGCCGGACGTCCAGTCGGCGCGGCTCGGCGCCGTCGAGGCCGTCGAGCAGCCACAGCGCGCCGGCGGACGCGTACACCAGCCGCGAGCCGTCGCCGGCGAGATGGCGGGCGTAGAAGCCGTCGGTGGGTGTGTGGCAGCGCAGGTCGGAGCCGTCGGCGAGGGAGGAGTAGACGGCTCCGACGCCCTCGTGGTCGGAGAGGAAGGCGATCCGGTCCCCGATCCACACGGGGCTCTCCAGGTTGCCGTCCAACTCCTCGTGCAGGCGTACGAATTCCCCGTCGCCGTCGGGGTCGATCCACAGCTTGCCCGCGGTGCCGCCCCGGTACCGCTTCCACCAGGCGGCCTCGCGTCCCATCGGCGCGGAGAGCAGGACCGTCGCCGGGCCGAAGGCGACGTCTCCGACGGGGCCGTAGGGCAGGGTGGTGGCCGGGCCGCCGTCGAGCGGGACGGCCCGCGCCCAGCTGCGGCGCAGGCTGGCCTGGCCGTAGGTGCTGATCGCCAGGATCTCGCCGTCCGGGGTCCAGCCGCGCACCTGGGTGCGCCAACTCCCCCAGTGCGTGAGGCGTTTGGCGGGACCGCCGTCGATCGGGGCGATGTGCACCTCGGGCGCCCGGTCGCGGGTCGACGTCCAGGCGAGGGTGGTGCCGTCGGGCGAGATGCGGGGGTGGTCGACCGGTACGTTGTCGGCGCTGGCCCGCCAGGCCCGGCCGCCGTCGAGGGGGGCGAGCCACACGTCGTCCTCGGCCGTGAAGGCGACCAACTCGCCGTGCAGGTGCGGGAACCGGAGATACGCGGGAGCTGCGGGCTGCGTCACACGATCACTGTAGGCAGCGGTTGCCTTCCCGGGCAGGGGTTTGGATCACTTGCCCTGGACCGGCCAGCACTGCGGGTCGCCCTTGCACCAGATGGTCCGCGTCACGGTCACCGTGACGGTGGCGCCGGGCCCGCTGCCGCTGCCGCCACCGGGGTTGTTCTGTATCGGTGAGGGCGTCGAGGTGCAGTCGCCGAGCCCGGAGACGTGGAACACGGTCCTGCCGCCGACCTTGGCCGTCAGATCACCGCGCACACAGGCGCCGTCGACGGCCCGGGTGACCTTGCCGGTGACGGTGATGTCCTTGCGGTCCTTGGTCTGGCCCTGGCAGTCGACGTCGGCGACGGTCGTCTCGCTCGCGGTGGGCGTCGCGTTGTGAGCGGTGTTGTTGTTGCCGTAGTTGGAGGTGCAGCTGAGCCACTGCACGTCGATGTTGTGCCGCTTCAGTTCCTTGGTGGCGGTCTGGTCGGTGGTATAGGCGACGGCCGCGGTGCCGAGCCCTCCGGGGTCGCAGGCCACGGCCCCTGCGACGGCCACGAGGGCGAAACCCGCCACGGCCACCACCCGTCGTCCTGGCGGTCGCCACCGACTGCGCCTCGTCGCGCCCATGAGGGCAGCCTGCCATCACGTGCCGTCCGGCGGTAGGGCGGATACGGTCATCTCCCCTGGATGCGGACCGGCATCGAGAAGTCGGTAAGCAGCAAGCACTCCCGGGGTCAAAAGGCAGCCCCTGCCACAGACCGTCACCGGCAGGCAGCAGGGGCCGCAGAAGCTCCACGCACCTCGGCATAGAAGCGTTTTCGCCCTCGCCTGCGGTGCAGACGATTCCGGTCCGTGCCGTACGCGACAGCACCACGGGTTCCTGCTTCACAGGCCCCCGCCGCTCCCGAAAGAGCCGGTCTTACAGGGCCTCCACAGGCGTGACTTCCCGCCCGTCCGGCGGTAGATCCTGCTGGATGCGACAACCGTAGCAACGCCGACAGCCCGATATAGCAAGGTGAGCAGCGTTCCCGCCTCAAGAGGTAAGCGTCGCACAAACGACCTACGTCAGGACCAGCGGCCGGTGCGGCCCAGGAGCAGGGCCGCGGCCGCGGTGCCGGCGGTCGATGTACGCAGCACGGTGGGCCCCAGCATGTACGCCTTCGCACCCGCCTCCTCGAAAAGTGCCAACTCGTCCTTGGAGACGCCCCCTTCGGGGCCGACGACGAGCACGATCTCGCCGTGGGCGGGGAGTTCGGCGGTGGCCAGGGGCTCGCTCACGTGCTCGAAGTCGGAGTGCAGGACGGCCGCGAGGTCGGCCTTGGCGAGAAGTGCGGCCACCTGTCTGGTCGTCGCCGCGTCCGCGATCTCCGGGAAGCGGACCCGTCGCGACTGTTTGCCGGCCTCGCGGGCGGTGGCCCGCCACTTCGCGAGCGCCTTCAGGCCGCGGTCGCCCTTCCACTGGGTGATGCAGCGCGCGGCCTGCCAGGGCACGACGGCGTCGACGCCGACCTCGGTCATGGTCTCCACGGCCAGCTCGCCGCGGTCGCCCTTGGGCAGGGCCTGCACGACGGTGATGCGCGGCGAGGGCGCCGGTTCCTCGGACACCGAGGTGATCCGCACGACCAGCCGGTCCTTGCCCTCGGTGGCGAGCACCTCGCAGGCGGCGTGCCGTCCCGCGCCGTCGGTCAGGACGACCTCCTCGCCGGGCTGCAGCCGCTTCACGGAGACCGCGTGCCGGCCCTCGGTACCGTCGAGGACGTACTGCCCGGCCTCGGCCGGCAGGTCCTCGGCCACGAACACCGGCGCGGTCATCGCGGGTCCCCCTTGCCGGACAACGCTGTCCTGGCCGCGTCGAGTTCGGCGGTGAGGACCTCCACGAGCTGCCCGGCGGGCAGCTCGCGGGCCATCCGGTGGCCCTGGCCCGCCCACAGCGCCATGCCCTGCGCGTCGCCGGACGCGGCGGCCTTCTTGCGCAGCGGGGAGGTGATGTGGTGGATCTCGGGGTAGGCGGCGGGAGCGTAGGGGCCGTGCTCACGCATGAAGCGGTTGACCAGGCCGCGGGCCGGGCGGCCGGAGAAGGCGCGGGTCAACTCCGTACGCGTGAACAGGGGATTCGTGAGGGCCTGCTTGTGGACGGCGGCCGCTCCGGACTCGGGGGTGGCGAGGAACGCCGTGCCGAGCTGGGCCGCGCTCGCGCCCGCCGCGAGGACGGCGGCGATCTGACCGCCGCGCATGATGCCGCCGGCCGCCACGACCGGGATCGTCACGGTCTCGCGGACCTGGGCGACGAGGGAGAGCAGGCCGATGCCGGACTGGTCGTTCTCCGGGTTGTCGCGGTGGGTGCCCTGGTGGCCGCCGGCCTCCACGCCCTGCGCGATCACCGCGTCGGCGCCGGACCGCTCCACGGCGAGGGCCTCCTCGGCGGTGGTCGCGGTGACCAGGGTGAAGGTGCCCAGACGGTGCAGGGAGTCGATGACCTCGCGGGTGGGGACGCCGAAGTGGAACGACACCACGGGCACCGGGTTGTCCAGCAGCACGGCGAGCTTGGCGTCGTAGCCGTCGTCACGGCCGCTGTCGGGGTCGCCGAGCTCGGTGTCGTACCAGGTGGCCTCGCCGGCCAGCTGGTGGCGGTAGATGTCGACGGCGCCCTGGTCCGCGTACTCGGGCTGCGGCATGAAGAGGTTCACGCCGAAGGGGCGGCCGGTGAGGCTGCGCAGCTGCTTGATCTCCTGGTACATGCCGTCGGCGGTCTTGTACCCGGCGGCCAGGAACCCCAGCCCGCCGGCCTCGCACACGGCGGCGGCGAGGGCGGGCACGGAGACGCCGCCCGCCATGGGGGCCTGCACGATCGGATGCGGGAAGAGATCGGTCAGTGCGGAGGACATGGCCGCATGTTGTCACGTCCTCCGAACAAGTCCGAATCGGGCAGCCCCCATGGCATAGGCCAGGTGAATGGGTGAGCCTCAGCGCCGGTTGATCGCCGCGTCAGCGACCATTGAACGCATCCTTCAACCGCGAGAACAGCCCCTGCCGCCCCGGCTGACTGTGCCTGCCCAGGGGCCAACCCCCGAACCCCCGGCCGCCCACCAGTCCGCGTCAGCGACCATTGAACGCATCCTTCAACCGCGAGAACAGACCCTGCTGCCCCGGCTGGAACTGCCCCTGTGGGCGTTCCTCGCCGCGGAGTTTGGCGAGTTCGCGCAGGAGGCGTTCCTGTTCGGGGTCGAGCTTGGTCGGGGTGGTGACCTCGACGTGGACGATGAGGTCGCCCCGGCCGCCGCCGCGCAGGTGGGTGACGCCCCGGCCGTGCAGCGGGATCGACTGGCCGGACTGGGTGCCGGGCCGGATGTCGACCTCCTCCATGCCGTCCAGCGTCTCCAGCGGCACCTTGGTGCCCAGGGCCGCGGCCGTCATCGGGATCGTCACCGTGCAGTGCAGGTCGTCGCCGCGCCGCTGGAAGGTGGCGTGCGGGAGCTCGTGGATCTCGACGTACAGGTCGCCGGCCGGACCGCCGCCGGGACCGACCTCGCCCTCGCCCGCGAGCTGGATGCGGGTGCCGTTGTCCACACCGGCCGGGATCTTGACCGTGAGGGTGCGGCGGGAGCGGATCCGGCCGTCGCCGGCGCACTCCGGGCACGGGGTCGGCACGACCGTGCCGAAGCCCTGGCACTGGGGGCAGGGGCGGGAGGTCATGACCTGGCCCAGGAAGGACCGGGTCACCTGGGAGACCTCACCGCGGCCGCGGCACATGTCGCACGTCTGCGCGGAGGTGCCGGGGGCCGCCCCCTCGCCGTTGCAGGTGGTGCAGACGATCGCGGTGTCGACCTGGATGTCCTTCGTGGTGCCGAAGGCCGCCTCGTCGAGCTCGATCTCCAGCCGGATCATCGCGTCCTGGCCGCGCCGGGTGCGTGAGCGTGGGCCGCGCTGGGACGCCGTGCCGAAGAACGCGTCCATGATGTCCGAGAAGTTCCCGAAGCCGCCGGCGCCGAAGCCGCCCGCGCCACCGCCGCCCGCCTGCGAGAGCGGGTCGCCGCCGAGGTCGTAGACCTGCTTCTTCTGCGGGTCCGAGAGCACCTCGTAGGCGGCGTTGATCTCCTTGAACCGCTCCTGGGTCTTCGGGTCCGGGTTGACGTCCGGGTGCAGCTCGCGTGCGAGCCGCCGGAAGGCCTTCTTGATCTCTTCCTGCGACGCGTCGCGGCGCACGCCGAGAACGGCGTAGTAGTCCGTGGCCACTTACGACTCCGCCAGGATCTGTCCGACGTACCGTGCCACCGCTCGTACCGCTCCCATCGTTCCCGGGTAATCCATGCGGGTCGGTCCGACCACGCCGAGTTTGGCGACTGCCTCGCCGCCCGAACCGTAGCCGACGGAGACCACGGAGGTGGAGTTGAGTCCCTCGTAGGCGTTCTCGTGACCGATGCGTACGGTCATGCCCGAATCCCCGGCCTCGCCCAGCAGCTTGAGGAGCACGACCTGCTCCTCCAGCGCCTCCAGAACGGGCCGGATGGTGAGGGGGAAGTCATGGGCGAAGCGGGTCAGATTGGCGGTTCCGCCGATCATCAGCCGCTCCTCGTTCTCCTCGACGAGCGTCTCCAGGAGGGTGGAGAGCACCGTCGCAACGGTACCCCGGTCCTCCAGGTCGAAGCCCTCGGGGAGGTCCTCCACGAGTCGGGGGACGTCCGTGAAGCGCCGTCCCGCGACCCGGCTGTTGAGCCGCGCCCGCAGGTCCGCGAGCGAGGCCTCGCCGAAGGGCGCGGGGCAGTCGACCATCCGCTGCTCGACCCGGCCGGTGTCCGTGATCAGCACGAGCATCACGCGCGCGGGGGCGAGCGAGAGCAGCTCCACGTGCCGCACGGTCGAGCGGGTCAGCGACGGGTACTGCACGACGGCGACCTGCCGGGTCAGCTGCGCGAGCAGCCGCACGGTCCGCGCGACGACGTCGTCGAGATCGACGGCGCCGTCGAGGAAGTTCTGGATCGCGCGCCGCTCGGGGCCGGTCATCGGCTTGACGCCGGCGAGCTTGTCGACGAAGAGGCGGTACCCCTTGTCCGTGGGGATCCGCCCGGCGCTGGTGTGCGGCTGGGCGATGAACCCCTCGTCCTCGAGGGCCGCCATGTCGTTGCGGACGGTCGCCGGGGACACCCCGAGGTTGTGCCGCTCGGTCAGGGCCTTCGACCCGACCGGCTCCTCGGTGCCGACGTAGTCCTGGACGATGGCGCGCAGCACCTGAAGCCGTCGCTCGTTCAGCATGCGCACACCTCCAGCAGTCGTCCCCTCGGCACTTCGCCTGGCACTCTGTCCGTCCGAGTGCCAGCGTTCCCCGGCCCAGTGTACGGCGGTGGGGTACACCCGCGGCAAGGTCGGCCCGGGTTGCCGGGGCGTACGGCTAGCGTCGCGGTATGACGGTGACTTGGGAAGAGCTGGGGTGGGAGCGGGTGGCGGCGGGGGTCGGGCGGTGCCGGCTGCCGAGGTGGGACTGCACGGCGGGGCTGGTCGTCGGGGCGGACACGGCACTGGTGATCGACGCGGGGTCGAGCCTCGCCGAGGGGGCGCGGCTGCGGACCCGGGCCGAGGAACTCGCCGGTCGCCGTGTGACCCATCTCGCGCTGACCCACCCCCACTTCGACCACGTCCTCGGCGCGGCGGCCTTCGCGGGCGCGGAGGTGTTCGGCGCGGTGGGCATGGACACGGTGTTCGGCGCCCGGCACGGGCGCGAGGAGCTGATCGCGGACGCGGTGCGGGGCGGCCTGGACGCCGACGCGGCGGAGGAGGCCGCGGCTGCCCTCGTCCCGCCCCGTCATCAGGTCTCCGGCGAGTGGACCCTCGACCTGGGCGGCGGCCGGCAGGTCCTGCTGGCGAACGTCGGCCCCGGCCACACGGCCCACGATCTCGCCGTCCTGGTTCCCGGCTCGCCGGAGGTGGTCTTCTGCGGCGACCTGGTGGAGGAGTCCGGCGAACCGCAGGCGGGGCCGGACGCCGTGCCGTCCCGCTGGCCGGCCGCCCTCGACCGGCTGCTGGCCCTGGGCGGCGAGGACGCGCTGTACGTGCCCGGTCACGGAGCGGTGGTGGACGCCGGCTTCGTACGGGCGCAACGGGACGCGCTCGCAACGCGTTTCGGCGTGTCTACGTGATCGCCCGCCGGCTTCTCCTATCGTCATCCGAATGCGCCAGTACTCCCCCGACCTGACCCCTCCCTGGAAGAGGCCGAAGCCCGTCCCCGAGGTCCCGGCGGAGCCCGGTCTGGTGGTGGAGGAGCCCGGCACCGGTTTCTGCGGTGCGGTGATCCGCTGCGAGGCGGGCACGGTGACCCTGGAGGACCGCTTCGGCAAGCACCGGGTCTTCCCGCTGGAGCCTCGGGGGTTCCTGCTGGAGGGCCGCGTGGTGACCCTCGTACGGCCGTCCGGGGCGGCTTCGGTACGCCCCGCCCGTACGGCGTCCGGTTCGGTGGCCGTCCCCGGCGCACGCGCGCGCGTGGCCCGCGCCGGGCGCATCTATGTCGAGGGCCGGCACGACGCGGAACTGGTGGAGAAGGTCTGGGGTGACGACCTGCGCATCGAGGGCGTGGTCGTGGAGTACCTGGAGGGCGTGGACGACCTGCCCTCGATCGTGGCGGACTTCGCCCCGGGTCCGGACGCACGGCTGGGCGTCCTGGTGGACCACCTGGTCCCCGGCACCAAGGAGTGGCGGATCGCGGAGTCGGTGACCAGCGAGCACGCCCTGGTCGTCGGCCACCCGTACATCGACATCTGGGAGGCGGTGAAGCCGTCTTCCCTGGGCATCGAGGCATGGCCGCGCGTCCCGCACGGCCAGGACTGGAAGACGGGCGTGTGCCGGGCACTGGGCTGGCCCTCGGACAACACGGGCGCGGTGTGGCAGGCGATCCTGAAGCGCGTGGGCTCCTACAAGGACCTGGAGCCGGAACTGCTGGGCCGCGTGGAGGAACTGATCGACTTCGTCACCGCGTAGTCAGTCCACCAGGTCCCTGACCACCGCGTCCGCCAGCAGCCGGCCGCGCAGGGTGAGTGCCGCCCGGCCCTCGTCGTACGGACCCTGCTGCAGCAGCCCGTCCGTCAGGGCCCGGCGGGCGGCGGCCAGGCCGTCCGGCCGCAGCAGGTCCAGCGGTACGCCCTCGCGCAGGCGCAGTTCCAGCAGGATGCGTTCGACGCGACGGTCCTCGTCGGACAGGCGTTCGCGCCCGGCGCCCGGTGATCGGCCCGACGCCAGGGCCGCCGCGTACGCGCCCGGGTGCTTGACGTTCCACCAGCGCACCCCGCCGACGTGGGAGTGTGCGCCGGGGCCCGCCCCCCACCAGTCGGCGCCGCGCCAGTACAGCTCGTTGTGGAGGCAGCGGGCCTCGGGGGTGGTGGCCCAGTTGGAGACCTCGTACCAGTCGAAGCCGGCCCCGGACAGGACGTCCTCGGCGATCAGATAGCGGTCCGCGTGGACGTCGTCGTCGGTCTTGGGGACCTCACCGCGGCGGATCCGGCGGGCCAGCTGCGTGCCCTCCTCGACGATCAACGCGTACGCAGAGATGTGGTCGGGGCCCGCGCCGAGCGCCGCCTCCAGGGACGCCCGCCAGTCGTCGTCCGACTCGCCGGGGGTGCCGTAGATCAGGTCCAGGTTGACGTGGTCGAAGCCGGCCGCCTTCGCCTCGGCCACGCAGGCCTCGGGGCGGCCGGGGGTGTGGGTGCGGTCCAGGACCTTCAGTACGTGCTGCTTCGCGCTCTGCATGCCGAAGGAGATCCGGTTGAAGCCGCCCTCGCGGAGGGCGGCCAGGTAGGCGGGGTCGACCGACTCCGGGTTCGCCTCCGTCGTGACCTCCGCGTCCGGTGCGAGGCCGAACGCGTCGCGGATCGCCGACAGCATCCGCACCAGGTCGCCCGCCGCCAGCAGGGTCGGTGTCCCGCCGCCGACGAAGACCGAGCGCACCGGGCGCGGGTCGTCTCCGAGGACCTTGCGGGCCAGGCGGATCTCGTCGGTCAGGGTGTCCGCGTAGTTGTCCCGGGAGGCGAGGACACCGCCCGTGCCACGCAGCTCGGTCGCGGTGTAGGTGTTGAAGTCGCAGTAGCCGCAGCGGGTCGCGCAGTACGGGACGTGCAGGTAGAAGCCGAGGGGGCGGGCGGACGCGCCGGCGAGGGCGGATGCGGGGAGTGCGCCGTCGGCGGGGACCGGCTCGCCGTCGGGGAGTGCGGAGGGCATGCCCTCCATTGTCCAGTACCGGGACGGGTGGCTACTGCGCCTGCAGCACCAGCAGCGCCAGGTCGTCCTCCGGCGGCCGGCCGCCGAACTCGTGTACCAGCCTCGCGATGCGTTCCGCGATCAGCTCGGCGTTCATCCCCGCGCAGCCGGCCAGGGCGGTGGCGAGGCCGTCGGCGTCGTCGAACTGGCGGGAGCCGGAGCGGCGCTCGGTGACGCCGTCGGTGACGCAGAGGAGGGTGTCGCCGGGGCGCAGCTCGAAGGTCTCGCTGGTGTAGGTCTCGTCCTCGATGACCCCGAGCAGGGTCTGCGGGCGGGCCGCCGTGCGCACGTCGCCGTCGGCGCCCAGGAGCAGCGGCAGGGGGTGCCCGGCGGAGGCGAGGGTGCAGCGCACGCCGGAGTCGACGGGTACCAGCTCGCCGTAGAGGAGGGAGAGGAAGCGGGTCTGCGGGCCGTCGCCGGGGGCCGGCGGGCGGCCGCTGGCGAGGGCGCGGGCCGCGGCGTCGGCGGCCTCGGTGGTGTCGTCGAGGAGGAGCTGGTTCAGGCGGTCGAGGACGTCGGCGACGCGGTAGCCCTCGCGGGCCAGCAGCCGCAGCCAGGGGCGGGCGAGGCCGATGAGGACCGCCGCCTCGGGTCCCTTGCCCTGGACGTCGCCGACGGCGAAGCACCAGCGGCCGTCGCCGGCCGGGAAGACGTCGTAGAAGTCGCCGCTGGGGCCGCCCTTGTCGTACGGCTCGTAGACGAGCGCGCTGCGTATGCCGGGGATCTCGGCCACGGCGAGGGGCAGCAGGCCGCGCTGCAGGACGCGGCTGATGGTGGCCTGGCGGGCGTACTGGCGGGCCGCGCCGATCGCGAGGGCGATCCGGCGGCTGAGGTCCTCCACCAGGCCGGTGACCTCGTCGGGGAAGCGCAGCAGGCCGGAGCGGCCGATGACGAGGGTGCCGAGCGGTCGGCCGCCCGCGATCAGCCGGTAGGCGAGGGCGGTGCCGTGCGCCTCGCGCAGCTCGAGCGCCCCACCGGGCCAGGGGTAGGGCACCGGCCCGGACCTCCCCCACTCTCGGCTGCGCTCGACCGGGGGGACCCCCATGCCGTCGGTGCCCTGCGGCGGGTCCTTCTCCAGCGCCCGGCGCAGTTCCTCGATGCGGTTCTCGCTGCCGTGCCAGACCCTGGCCAGCCGCGGCCCCGCGCCCGTGCCCCCTTCCGCGTCCCAGCCGTCGCCGCCCGCGCTCCAGCGGCCCGTGGCCTCGTCCTCCATCCACACCGCGCACCAGTCGGCGAGCCGGGGCACGATCAGCTGGCCGGCGAGCGCGGCAACGAGGTTCTCGTCGAGCTGCCCCGCGAGCAGGTCGGAGGCCTCGGCGAGGAAGGACAGGGCGCCCCGGTGCAGCCACTCCCGGTCGCGTTCGGCGCGCTGCGGCTCGGGCGCGAGGAACTCGGCGACGCTGAGGCCCTGTTCCAGGGTCTGCCGGGGTGCGAGCTGCGGCTGTGCCTCAGCGCCCGGGGCCGCCGGCCCTGCGGCCGTGTTCTGCTCGGGGCACAGCCGTGCCCACACCGTCTTGGCGCCCGTGCGGTAGGTGACGCCCCAGGACTCGGCGAGCGTGGCGACCAGGCGCAGCCCGCGGCCGTACTCCGGTGTCTCGTACGGCACTTCGGCGTCCGAGCCGCGCGGGGCGCGGGAGGGATGCTGGTCGCACACCTCGACGACGAGCGCGCCGGACGTCTCCTCCAGCCGGCAGTCCAGCTCGACGTCGGTGCCCGCGTGCACGACGGCGTTGGTGACGAGTTCGCTGGCCACCAGCACGGCGTCGTCGGCGAGACGGTCGGTGAGGTGCTCGGCGCCGGGGCGCTGCTCCTTGGCCCACTCGGTGAGCGCGGCGCGCAGCAGGGCGCGGGCGGAGCCGGGCGCGACGGCGCTTCCCGGCAGGGTCGCGTACGTCCGCGCGCCGCCGGGCGCCTCCCGGTGCCCAGGCATGCCGGAGGCACGGGAAGCGGTCTCCCGTTGCGTCGGTATGGCCCCCATGTCCAGCTCCCCGAGCAGTTCGGACGAATACGCCTCAGTCGATGCGGACAGAGTGACAGACTGGCCACGCCCATAAGCGCCGAGTTACCGAAGTGGGCCGCCATGAGTGAGAACAGTGCTACGCGTGTGCTCGAAGACGGTCAGAAACCGGAACAAGTCCGAGCATCGGAGCTGCGCCCGCTGCTCGCCGCGATGACGGCCGCCCGGGACGGCGACTTCACGAAGGCGCCGGAGACGGGTCACGGCATGGTGGCCGAACTGACCGCCGTCTTCAACCAGATCATGGACCGCAGCACCCACTTCAACGCGGAGACGCAGCGGGTCAAGCGGGAGCTGGTGCGCTCCGGCCGGCTGGACGAACGGCTGTCGGCGAGCCCTGGTCAGGGCGCCTGGACCTCCCGGGTCAACGACGTCAACCAGTTGCTCGACGCCCTGGTGGCCCCGGCCGCGAACGCGACGCGGGTGCTGGACGCGGTGGCCGGCGGCGATCTGACCCAGCGGGTCGATCTGCACGACGGGAACCGGCAGTTGCGCGGTGACCTGCGGCGCCTTGGCCGGGCGGTGAACAAGATGGTCGACCAGTTGTCGCTGTTCACCGGCGAGGTGACCCGGGTCGCACGCGAGGTGGGCACGGAGGGGCGGCTCGGCGGGCGGGCCAAGGTGCAGGGCTTGTCCGGGAGTTGGCGGGATGTGACTGAAGCGGTCAACACCATGGCGTCCCGGCTGACCGCTCAGGTGCGGGACATCGCCCTGGTGACGACGGCCGTCGCGCGCGGCGACCTGACCCGGACGGTCACCGTCGAGGCGACCGGTGAGCTGCTCGAGCTGAAGCTCACCGTGAACACGATGGTCGACCAGCTCTCCGCCTTCGCCGACGAGGTGACCCGGGTGGCCCGCGAGGTGGGCACGGAGGGGCAGTTGGGCGGCCGGGCGCAGGTGCGCGGGGTGAGCGGGGTCTGGAAGGACCTGACCGACAACGTCAACTTCATGGCCTCGAACCTGACCTCGCAGGTGCGCAACATCGCCCAGGTGACCACGGCGGTGGCCAACGGCGATCTCAGCCAGAAGATCACGGTCGACGCCAAGGGCGAGATCCTGGAGCTCAAGT
>NZ_JBIWPO010000009.1:113612-221668 GCF_044768275.1 Streptomyces sp. NPDC101152
AAGTCGACCATCAACACGATGGTGGACCAGCTCTCCGCCTTCGCCGACGAGGTGACGAGGGTCGCGCGCGAGGTCGGCACCGAAGGCAACCTGGGCGGCCGGGCGCAGGTGCGGGGCGTGTCGGGGGTGTGGAAGGACCTCACCGACAACGTCAACTTCATGGCGGACAACCTGACCTCGCAGGTCCGCAACATCGCCCTCGTCTCGACCGCCGTCGCCCAGGGCGACCTGGGAAAGAAGATCACGGTCGAGGCGAAGGGCGAGATCCTGGAGCTCAAGTCGACCATCAACACGATGGTGGACCAGCTCTCCGCCTTCGCCGACGAGGTGACGAGGGTCGCGCGCGAGGTCGGCACCGAAGGCAACCTGGGGGGTCAGGCGCAGGTGCGGGGCGTCTCCGGGGTGTGGAAGGACCTCACCGACAACGTCAACTTCATGGCGCTGAACCTGACGTCGCAGGTGCGCAACATCGCGCAGGTGACGACGGCCGTCGCCAATGGCGACCTCTCCAAGAAGATCACCGTGGACGCGCGCGGCGAGATCCTGGAGCTCAAGGACACCGTGAACACGATGGTGGAGCAGCTGCGGGCCTTCGCCGACGAGGTGACGAGGGTCGCCCGTGAGGTCGGCACCGACGGCCGGCTCGGCGGACGCGCCCAGGTGCTGGGCGTCTCCGGAGTGTGGCGGGATCTGACCGACAACGTCAACTACATGGCCGACAACCTGACCTCACAGGTCAGGAACATCGCCCAGGTGACCACGGCCGTCGCCAACGGCGACCTCTCCAAGAAGATCGACGTGGACGCGCGCGGCGAGATCCTGGAGTTGAAGACCGCCATCAACACCATGGTCGACACCCTGTCCTCCTTCTCCTCCGAGGTCACCCGCGTGGCCCGCGAGGTCGGCTCGGAGGGCCAACTCGGCGGGCAGGCACGGGTCGAGGGCGTGTACGGCACCTGGAAGCGCCTGACGACGAACGTGAACGAACTGGCGTCGAACCTGACCACGCAGGTCCGCGCGATCGCCGAGGTCGCCTCCGCCGTGGCGCAGGGCGACATGTCCCGCTCGATCACCGTGGAGACGCAGGGCGAGGTCGCCGAGCTCAAGGACAACATCAACCTGATGGTGGCCAACCTGCGGGAGACGACCCGCGCCAAGGACTGGCTGGAGTCGAACCTCGCCCGGCTCGCGGCCCTCATGCAGGGCCACCGGGACCTGATGGAGGTCGCCGACCTGATCCTGCGCGAGCTGACACCGCTGGTGAACGCCCAGTACGGCGCGTTCTTCCTGGCCGACCCGGACGAGGACGGCTCGTCCATCCGCACCACCGTGCCGGCGAAGGGGCTGGCGTTCATCGCGGGCTACGGCTCCGCGCAGGGCGCCACCGTCGAGACCGGCGGCCTCCCGGTGCACGGCCTGGTGCGGCAGGCGGCCCGGGAGAAGAAGCGGATCCTGGTCGAGGGGGCCCCGCCGGACTACATCAAGATCAACAGCGGGCTCGGGGAGGCGGCCCCCACCAGCGTGGTCATCATCCCGATCCTCTTCGAGGACAAGCTCCTCGGGGTGATCGAGCTGGCCTCCTTCTCCCGCTTCTCCGACGTCCACCTGGCGTTCTTCGACCAGTTCGTGAACACCATCGGCGTCGCCATCAACACCATCATCGCCAACTCCCGCACGGAGTCCCTGCTCGGCGAGTCCCAGCGGCTGGCGATGCAACTGCAAGAACGCTCGGACGAACTACAGAAGCAACAGGCGGAGTTGCAGCGCTCCAACGCCGAACTGGAGGAGAAGGCAGCGCTGTTGGCGACCAGCTCCCAGTACAAGTCGGAGTTCCTGGCCAACATGTCCCACGAGCTGCGCACCCCGCTGAACTCCCTGCTGATCCTGGCGCGGCTGCTCTCCGACAACCCGGACGGCCACCTCTCCGACCAGGAGGTCCAGTTCGCGACGACGATCCACCGCTCCGGCTCGGACCTCCTCCAACTGATCAACGACATCCTGGACCTGTCGAAGATCGAGGCCGGCCGGATGGACGTACGCCCCAAGAAGCTGCCACTGATCAAGCTGCTCGACTACGTCCACGCCACCTTCCGCCCGCTCACCCTCGACCGGGGGCTCGCCTTCGAGGTCGCGGTCGGCGAGGACGTGCCGCGCGAGATGTACTCGGACGAGCAGCGGCTGCAGCAGATCCTGCGCAACCTGCTGTCCAACGCGATCAAGTTCACCGCGAGCGGCCGCGTCGAACTGCGGGTGGACCGGGTCAAGGACCCCGAGCACCGCTTCGTCCAGGGCAGCGAGGACGTCATCGCGTTCGCCGTCACCGACACCGGCATCGGCATCGCGGCCGAGAAACTCCCGGTGATCTTCGAGGCGTTCCAGCAGGCGGACGGCACGACCAACCGCAAGTACGGCGGCACCGGACTGGGCCTGTCCATCAGCCGCGAGATCGCGGGCCTGCTGGGCGGCCGTATCGTCGCCGAGAGCGAGCCGGGCGTGGGCTCCACGTTCACGCTGTACGTGCCCGTCGTCAGCCCCGGTCACGCGGCGACGGGGCCGACCTCCGAAGACCGTACGCCCCCGGTGGCGGACCTGCGGTCGGCCGAACCGCTCACGGCCGCGCACGAGGTGGACGACTCCTGGCCCGCGCCGACCAAGCTGGAGGCGTGGCGGGCCGGGCGGGCCGGTCAGGTGCTGCCGGGGCGGCGGGTGCTCATCGTCGACGACGACATCCGCAACGTCTTCGCGCTCACCCATGTCCTCGGCCGCGTCGGCATGCCGGTGCTGTACGCGGAGAACGGCCGCGAGGGCATCGAGACGCTGGAGCGCAACCCGGACGTCGAACTCGTCCTGATGGACATCATGATGCCGGAGATGGACGGCTACGAGACCATCGCCGCCATCCGCCGCACCCCCCGCTGGGCGGGCCTGCCGATCGTCGCGCTCACCGCGAAGGCGATGCCCGGCGACCGGGAGAAGTCCATCGCGCGGGGCGCGAACGACTACGTACCCAAGCCGGTGGACGTCGACCGGTTGCTGACGGTCGTCTGCGCGCTGCTGGACCCGGAGGACGCGGGACGGCAGGAGGCGGCGGACGTCGAGGAGGCGGCGGCCGGGCCGGCGCCGGAACCGAATGAGGCACAGTCACCATGAGCGCTGAGGCTAAGACCGACGAGCGCGCCAGCATCCTCCTCGTGGACGACATGGAGGACAACCTGATCGCGCTGGAGGCCGTCCTGGGGTCCCTCAACGAACCTCTGGTCCGCGCACGTTCGGGCGAGGAGGCGATGAAGGCGCTGCTGCGCCGGCCGTTCGCCCTCGTCCTGCTCGACGTCCGCATGCCGGGCATGGACGGCTTCGAGACGGCCGCCAACATCAAACGGCTCGACCAGACCAAGGACGTCCCGATCATCTTCCTGACCGGCGCGGAGGACGACTCCGGCTACGCCTTCCGCGGCTACGCGACGGGCGCGGCGGACTACCTGACCAAGCCCTTCGACCCCTGGGTGCTCCGGGCGAAGGTCACCGTCTTCCTCGACCTGTACCGCAAGAACCAGCAACTGGAGCGACTGCACGGCGAACTGGGCTCCCGGCTGGCGGAACTGGAGGCGCAGTTCACCGGCTCCGCCTCCCCGGACCTGGACCGCCTGCGCACCCAGGTCCGGCAACTACGCCAACTGGTGCCCCGCAGACACACCCCGTGATCGGCGCTGCATCACCACGGGGGGGGCGACCCCCGCACCCCCAGCAGAGGCACAGGCACCGCCCACTCCCACGCCACACGCCCGCAGACCTACGCCTCGCGTGCCCCGGCGTACATCTCGTCGATGAGGTGCTTGTACTCCCGTTCCACCACCGGTCGCTTGAGTTTCAGGCTCGGGGTGATCTCGCCGTGCTCGACGTCGAGGTCGCGGGGCAGGAGGCGGAACTTCTTGATGGTCTGCCACCGCTGCAGGCCGCCGTTGAGTTCCTTGACGTACCCCTCGATGAGTGCGACCGTCGCGGGCTCGGCGACGACCTGGGCGTACGACTTGCCCTCCAGGCCGTTCTCCTTGGCCCACTCGAGGATGGACGGCTCGTCCAGCGCGATCAGTGCGGTGCAGAAGTTCCGGTCGGCGCCGTGCACCAGGATGTTGGACACGTACGGGCACACGGCCTTGAACTGGCCCTCGACCTCGGCGGGCGCGATGTACTTGCCGCCGGACGTCTTGATGAGGTCCTTCTTGCGGTCGGTGATCCGCAGGTACCCGTCGGGCGACAGTTCGCCGATGTCCCCGGTGTGGAACCAGCCGTCGGCCTCCAGCACCTCGGCCGTCTTCTCGGGCAGCCCGTGGTAGCCCTCCATGATGCCGGGCCCGCGCAGCAGGATCTCCCCGTCGTCGGCGATCCGCACCTCCGTGCCGGGCAGCGGCTTGCCGACCGTTCCGGTGCGGTAGGCCTCGCCCGGGTTCACGAAGGAGGCGGCCGAGGACTCCGTGAGGCCGTAACCCTCCAGGATGTGGATGCCGGCGCCGGCGAAGAAGTAGCCGATCTCGGGGGCGAGCGCGGCGGAACCGGACACGCACGCGCGCAGGTTCCCACCGAACGCCTCGCGGATCTTGGCGAACACCAGCGCGTCCGCCACCTTGTGCTTGGCGCCGAGCGCGAACGGCACGGCCGCCGTGCCCGTGCGCCGGAAGTTGTCCTGCGACGCCTTGGCGTACTCGCGGGCGACCTCCGAGGCCCACTGGAAGATCTTGTACTTGGCCCCGCCGCCCGCCCGGGCCTTCGCGGCGACCCCGTTGTAGACCTTCTCGAAGATGCGCGGCACGGCCGCCATGTACGTCGGCTGCACGACCGGCAGGTTCTCGATGATCTTGTCCACGCGGCCGTCGACGGCGGTGACGTGCCCGACCTCGATCTGCCCGGAGGTGAGCACCTTGCCGAAGACGTGCGCGAGCGGCAGCCACAGGTACTGCACGTCCGACGCGCTGATCAGGCCGGTCGCGGCGATCGCCTTCGCCATGTACGCCCAGTTGTCGTGCGGAAGGCGCACGCCCTTGGGCCGGCCGGTCGTCCCCGAGGTGTAGATCAGTGTCGCGAGCTGGTCCCGCGTGATCGCGCCGACCCGCTCCCTGATCAGCTCGGGGTCCTTCTCCAGGCGGGCGGCGCCCCGGGCCTCCAGCTCGGCGAGGGTGAGCACCCAGTCACCGGTCTCGACACCGGCCGGGTCGATGACGACGACATGGGTGAGCTCGGGCAGCTCGGCGCGCTTCTCGACCGCCTTGGCCAGTTGCTCCGCGTTCTCCGCGACCAGAACCCGGCTCCCGGAGTCGGAGAGGATGTACGCCGACTCCTCGGCGTTGGTCTGCGGGTAGATCGTGGTCGTGGCGGCCCCGGCGCACATGATGCCGAGGTCGGCGAGCAGCCACTCCACCCGGGTGGAGGAGGCGAGCGCGACCCGCTGCTCCGGCTGCACCCCGAGCTCGATCAGACCGGCCGCGACGGCGTAGACCCGCTCGGCGGCCTGCGCCCAGCTCAGTGACTTCCAGTCGTCGGGGCCCTGGCCCGAGGCCGGGGGCACCGGGAAGCGGTACGCCTCGGCGTCCGGGGTGGCCGCCACGCGCTCCAGGAAGAGGTTCGCCACGCTCGGCGGACGGTTCTGGATCAGGGTCTGTGTGTCGCTCACGACATCCTCCGGGGCCCGCGCCAACGCGGCTGGCTCAAGTGCGGCTGACTTCACGCAGTAGCGTTTGTTTAACTCGCGAGTAACTATCGAGCAGAGATCAGAGTAGAGCCCGACCGGCCGGTTCGTAAGGGCCCGCGGCCTGTCACTTCCTACAGAGCGCGACGTTACGCACGCGTAGGGGCCCGCCACGCTTTCGCACGACGAGCCCCCCTTCTGCCCGGTTTGGCGGGTAACCGGCTGTAACCCGCGGTTACTTCTTGCCCTTGCCCGACCCCGCGCTGTCATCGCTGGAGAGCACCGCGATGAAGGCCTCCTGGGGAACCTCCACGGAACCCACCATCTTCATCCGCTTCTTGCCCTCCTTCTGCTTCTCCAGCAGCTTGCGCTTACGCGAGATGTCACCGCCGTAGCACTTGGCGAGGACGTCCTTGCGGATGGCGCGGATGGTCTCGCGGGCGATCACCCGGGAGCCGATGGCGGCCTGGATGGGCACCTCGAAGGCCTGCCGCGGGATGAGCTCGCGCAACTTGGCGACCAGCCGCACCCCGTAGGCGTACGCCTGGTCACGGTGGGTGATCGCGGAGAAGGCGTCCACCTTGTCGCCGTGCAGCAGGATGTCGACCTTCACGAGGTTGGACGTCTGCTCGCCGGTGGGCTCGTAGTCGAGCGAGGCGTACCCGCGCGTCTTGGACTTCAGCTGGTCGAAGAAGTCGAAGACGATCTCCGCGAGCGGGAGCGTGTAGCGGATCTCGACCCGGTCCTCGGAGAGGTAGTCCATGCCGAGGAGGGTGCCGCGCCGGGTCTGGCACAGCTCCATGATCGAGCCGATGAACTCCGACGGCGCGAGGATCGTGGCGCGCACGACCGGCTCGTACACCTCGTTGATCTTGCCCTCGGGGAACTCGCTGGGGTTGGTGACGGTGTGCTCGGTGCCGTCCTCCATGACCACGCGGTAGACCACGTTGGGCGCGGTGGCGATCAGGTCGAGCCCGAACTCCCGCTCCAGCCGCTCGCGGATCACGTCGAGGTGGAGCAGGCCGAGGAAGCCGACGCGGAAGCCGAAGCCGAGGGCGGCGGAGGTCTCCGGCTCGTAGACCAGCGCGGCGTCGTTGAGCTGGAGCTTGTCGAGGGCCTCGCGCAGCTCGGGGTAGTCGGAGCCGTCCAGCGGATACAGCCCGGAGAAGACCATGGGCTTCGGGTCCTTGTAGCCGCCGAGCGCCTCCGTGGCGCCCTTCTGCTGGCTGGTGACGGTGTCGCCGACCTTGGACTGGCGGACGTCCTTCACGCCGGTGATCAGGTAGCCCACCTCGCCGACGCCGAGGCCGTCGGCGGCCAGCATCTCGGGCGAGTTGGTCCCGATCTCCAGCAGCTCGTGCGTGGCGTCGGTGGACATCATCCGGATCCGCTCACGCTTGTTCAGCTGGCCGTCGATGACCCGGACGTACGTCACGACACCGCGGTAGGAGTCGTAGACGGAGTCGAAGATCATCGCGCGGGCGGGCGCGTCGGCGACGCCGACCGGAGCCGGGATCTCCGCCACCACCTTGTCCAGCAGCGCGTCGACGCCCACCCCCGTCTTCGCGGAGACCCGCAGCACGTCGTCGGGGTCGCAGCCGACCAGGTTGGCGAGCTCCTCGGCGAACTTCTCCGGCTGGGCGGCCGGCAGGTCGATCTTGTTGAGCACCGGGATGATCGTGAGGTCGTTCTCCATCGCCAGGTACAGGTTGGCGAGGGTCTGGGCCTCGATGCCCTGGGCGGCGTCGACGAGGAGAATGGTCCCCTCGCAGGCGGCGAGCGACCGCGAGACCTCGTACGTGAAGTCGACGTGCCCCGGGGTGTCGATCATGTTCAGGATGTGCGTGTTGCTCTTGTCGTGGGTGGGAGCCCACGGCAGCCGCACCGCCTGGGACTTGATCGTGATGCCGCGCTCGCGCTCGATGTCCATCCGGTCGAGGTACTGAGCACGCATCTGCCGCTGCTCGACGACGCCGGTCAGCTGGAGCATCCGGTCGGCGAGCGTGGACTTGCCGTGGTCGATGTGCGCGATGATGCAGAAGTTGCGGATCAGAGCCGGGTCGGTACGGCTCGGCTCGGGCACATTGTTAGGGGTCGCGGGCACGCAGGGTCCTGTCTCTTGAGGCGCCTTATGCCTCGGGTCGGATCGATACGTAGGCTCCATGGTCCCACGGGCGGCGACCGGGGACCGTTTTGGGCCGTCGGCCCGCCCACTGGTAGTCTGAGTGGCTGTGTCTCATGCCCTCTCGGTGCGAGGCACTTCATCAAGAAATCACCTGGTACGGACCCGGCCCCCTCCTTGCCCGGAGTGCTCCTGGCCCGTGCCTGAACCTGTAGAGGCTCATTCGTGGCGAACATCAAGTCCCAGATCAAGCGGATCAAGACCAACGAGAAGGCCCGGCTGCGCAACAAGGCCGTCAAGTCCTCCCTGAAGACCGCGATCCGCAAGGCCCGCGAGGCCGCTGCCGCGGGTGACGTCGAGAAGGCCACCGAGTACCAGCGCGCTGCCGCGCGTCAGCTCGACAAGGCCGTCTCCAAGGGCGTCATCCACAAGAACCAGGCCGCCAACAAGAAGTCGGCGCTTGCTTCGAAGGTCGCGTCCCTCAAGGGCTGACACCTTTCTGATCTGACCGGGTCCGCGAGGACCCAGCAGCCGGAAGGAACCGAGCGGGCCCTCTCTCATCCGCTCCCGACCGGCCCCCAGAGCCCGTACGCGGCCTGCGTTCGCCACGCGGGTACGGGCTCGACAGCCTGAACCGACGGCCCCGCCATCCGCCCTTCCCCAGGGCGGGACGGGGCCTTCGGCGTTCCCGGGCCCTGGGGGTACGACCGAAGTCCCTAGCCCCGGCCTCGCGACCGTGCCGCGCGCGCGATGGTCACCACGGCCTTCTCCAGGGCGTAGTCCGGATCGTCCCCGCCGCCCTTCACCCCCGCGTCCGCCTCGGCCACCGCCCGCAGCGCCACCGCGACCCCGTCCGGTGTCCACCCCCGCATCTGCTGCCGTACCCGGTCGATCTTCCACGGCGGCATCCCGAGCTCCCGGGCGAGATCCGCCGGCCGCCCGCCCCGGGCCGACGACAGCTTGCCGATCGCCCGTACGCCCTGTGCCAGCGCGCTGGTGATCAGCACGGGCGCGACACCGGTCGACAGCGCCCAGCGCAGGGCCTCCAGCGCCTCCGCCGCCCGGCCCTCCACGGCCCGGTCGGCGACCTCGAAGCTCGTCGCCTCGGCCCGCCCGGTGTAGTACCGCCCGACGACCGCCTCGTCGATGGTGCCCTCCACGTCGGCGACCAACTGCGAGACCGCGGACGCCAGTTCCCGCAGCTCGCTGCCGATGGCGTCGACGAGCGCCTGGCATGCCTCCGGCGTGGCGGACCTCCCCGCCGCCCGGAACTCCCCCCGCACGAACGCCAGCCGGTCCGCCGGCTTGGTCATCTTCGGACAGGCCACCTCCCGCGCCCCCGCCTTGCGGACGGCGTCGAGCAGCGCCTTCCCCTTCGCTCCCCCGGCGTGCAGCAGCACCAGGGTGATCTCCTCGGCGGGGGCCCCGAGATACGCCTTCACGTCCTTGACCGTGTCCGCGGACAGATCCTGCGCGTTGCGTACGACCACGACTTTGCGCTCCGCGAAGAGCGACGGACTCGTCAGCTCGGCGAGGGTGCCGGGCTGCAACTGGTCCGGGGTGAGGTCGCGTACGTCCATGTCGGCGTCGGCGGCCCGGGCGGCGGCCACCACCTCCCGCACGGCACGATCGAGCAGGAGGTCCTCCTGGCCCACGGCAAGGGTCACCGGGGCGAGAGGGTCGTCATCAGCAGTCTTCCTGGCCATCGCGTACAGCATGGCACGGCCCACTGACAACGGGCCCAGGTCTGGGGGCGCCAGGGCCCTTCTGACGGATCTCCGCGGAGGATGGAGCGGCGTCGTGGGGGCCCCACCCGCTCGAGCGAAGTCGAGAGTGGGGGAGCGTGCGATCGGCGTGCGGTGTGAAGGGTCGTGTGGCGGAGCCACCTGTCCCTTCGCGCCGTGCGGCATGGGGGTCCCCCCGCTCGAGCGCAGCCGAGAATGGGGGAGTGCGTGCCGGGCGTCGCGACGCCGCGGAGATCCGCCAGAAGGGCCCTTAGGGCTCCTCTCGCCAGCCGTCCCACTCCTCCGCGAACGCGTTCAGCTCCGCCGGATCCAGCCGCCCGTCCTCGTCCCGCAGCACGACCAGCCACTGGGCGTCCTCGGCGTCGTCCTCCCCGGCCAGAGCGTCCCGGAGGAGCCGCGGCTCCTCGACGACCCCGAAGCGCTCCCCGAGCGCCTCGGCCGCCTCCTCGGCGGCGTCACGGTCGGGCAGCACCAGCACATGTCTCACATCGCTCACGGGGCCCATTCTCCGATGCGCGAGAGCGGGGCCGTGTCTCCCCTGCCCGCGGGGTCCTGGTGCGTGCCGCGGGGTCAGGCCTTGCGCACGATCTGCACGTCGAGATCGACGCGGATGCTCGGGCCCACCACCGCGATGCCCCGCGCCAGCATGGTCTGCCAGCTCACCGTGAAGTCGTCGCGGTGCAGTTCGGTCCGGGCCCGGCAGGCCGCCCGCACCTCGCCCTCCATGCCGTTGCCGAGGCCGAGGTACTCGGTGTCGAGCTGGACCGTCCGCGTCACGCCGTGCAGCGACAGCGCACCGGTGACCGTCCACCGGTTGCCGCCCTTGTGCACGAACCGCTCGCTGTAGAACTCCAGCGTGGGAAAGCGCGCCACGTCCAGGAAGTCCGCCGAGCGCAGATGGTCGTCGCGCATGCGCACGTTCGTGTCGATGGACGCCGCGTCGATCACCACGTGCATCGCCGACCGCTCCACCTGCTCCGCGATCCGTACCGCGCCCGCGAAGGAGTTGAACCGGCCGTGGATCCGCGCCAGCCCGATGTGCCGCGCGGTGAAGCCGATCGAGGAGTGCGTCGCCTCGATCTCCCAGTCGCCCGCCGCCGGCAGCTCCGGCGGCTGCGCGACCTGCAGGGTCACGTCGCCCAGCGAGGCGAGCGCGTTCTCCCCGACGGTGGCGCTCACCCGGTACGGCGTGTACCCCTCGGCCTGCACCGCGAGCCGGTACTCACCCGCCGGCACCGTGGTGACGAACGAGCCGTAGGGGTCCGTCTCACCGCCGACCACCTTGCGCCCCATGGTGTCGCTCACCGCGAACTCCGCGTGGGGCACCGGCTCGTGGACCGGATCCAGCACCCTGCAGCTCAGCACCCCGGCACTCGGCGGGGTCGGCACCGCCGCGAGGGGACTCGTCCGTTGCACTCGACTTGTACTGTTTCCCCGCCAGCGCCCGAACATCCACGCCACCCCTGTGCGCCTCGACATCATGTTGCCGAAGAGACATTCGATCACCGATGAGGCTTTCGAGGCAACACGGACTTTATACGCACGAGTAGCAACGACTCGACCGAAGACGTCCCGGTCAGTCGCCTCCGGCTGGATTCCGCACCACCGGCACGGACGCGAGCTCGATCCCGAACACGTCCCGGTACACCCCGAGCACCTCCTCGTCCGATCCCAACTCCCTTTCCTCCCTCGTCCCGTCGGGCGCCGTCACCTTGAACGTGCGTCCGCCGAGCGTGATCCTCCCGCCGTCCTCGGTCACCCGCGAGCACACCAGCGACCGCACGAAGTGCGAGGCCGGCGAGGTGCTGTGCCACCACGCCCCGGCCACGAAGTCGCCGAGTTCCCGAGGCCGCATCTCCAGGCGGTACTGCGGCGTGCCGTCCATGAGGACGTCCAGATCCGGCCCCACCTCGACGATCCGGAAGGCCCCCGCCGGATCCTCCTGCTCGCCCCGCTCCCCGAACGCCAGCGGATGGTGGCTGTGCGTCCCGAACCCGACGTCCGCCAGCCACTCGCTCCCGTCCACGGCCCGCACCCGCAGCGCGAGATGGTCGTAGGGGATCCCCAGCCGCCCCTCGCCGCCATGCACCCGGGCCGCGAGCCGAGTGACCCCGAACCCCAGCGCGCCGAGCAACGCCCCGAAGGCACCGTTGAGTTCGTAGCAGAACCCGCCCCGCCGTGCCCCCACCACCTTCTCCAGCAGTCGCTCCTCCTCCAGCACGATCTCCTCTCCGAGATGCACGGACAGGTTCTCGAACGGCACCCGCTCCAGGTGGCGCAGATGCAGGTCGCGCAGGACGTCGGCGGTGGGCGCGGTGGGCCGCTGCCCGGACTCGACCCCCAGCCGGCTGAGGTAGGCATCGACCTGCGCGTCGTCGATCTGTGCGTTGTGCATGCCCTCAGTCTCGCGCCACCTCCAGCCGGCCGCCCGTCTCCGTGACGGCGAGCGCCCCGTCCCGGTCCGTCCGCAGCACCACCGCACCCTCGGCCCGCAGCGCCGCGACCGTACTGGGGGCGGGATGTCCGTACGGGTTGCCCTGGCCGCAACTGATCAGCGCGATCCGCGGCGCGACCCTGCGTATCAGCTCCGGGTCCTGGTAGGCGGAGCCGTGGTGGGCGACCTTGAGCACGTCCACCCCGGCCAGCAGCGCGCCCTCCGGCGAGTTCAACAGGGCTTGCTGGGCCGGGGGTTCGAGATCCCCGAGCAGCAGGAGCCGCAGTCCCGCCGAATGGACCAGCATCGCCACGCTGGCGTCGTTCGGTCCGTCCGGGTCCGGCGCCGGGTACGGCGGCGGCCACAGCACCTGCCAGGACAGCGATCCCGTACGCCGCTCCTCCCCGGCCACGGCACGGGTGAGCGGGATGTGCCGCGCCGCCGCCTCCCGCCGCACGAACCCGACCTGGTCAGCGGGTTCCTCGAAGCCGGTCGTCTCGATCGCGCCGACGGAACGCCCCTGCAGCACTCCGGGAAGGCCGGCCACATGGTCCGCGTGGAAGTGCGTGAGCACGACGAGGGGAACGCGGGTGATGCCGAGTGTGCGCAGACAGTTGTCGACCAGTCGCGGATCGGGCCCGGCGTCCACCACCACACCGCTGCCGTCGCCCGCCGCGAGCACCGTCGCGTCCCCCTGCCCCACGTCGCACATGGCGAACCGCCACCCCGGCGGCGGCCACCCCGTGATCACCCTGGTCAACGGCGGCGGCCGCACCACGACGAGCGCCAGCAGCAGCCCGCAGACCGCGCACAGCCACGGGTGTCTCAGCAGCCGCCGCCCGGCCACCACGACGGCAACCGTGACCAGGGCGAGCAGCAGCGCGCCGTACCAGCCGCCGGGCCAGTCCACTCCCGCGCCCGGCAGCGAGGCCCCGGCACGGGCGACACCCGCGATCCATCGTGTGGGCCAACTCGCGCACCACGCCAGCGCCTTGGCCACCGGCATCACCACCGGGGCCGTCACCAGCGCCGCGAAGCCCAGTACCGTGGCCGGCGCCACGGCGACCTCGGCGAGCAGGTTGCACGGCACCGCCACCAGGCTCACCCTCGCCGACAGTACGGCGACGACGGGCGCGCACAGGGCCTGCGCCGCGGCCGCCGCGCCCAGCCCCTCGGCCAACCGGTGCGGAACGCCGTGCCGGCGCAGCGCCTCGGTCCAGCGCGGGGCGAGGGTGAGCAGGGCGCCGGTGGCCAGCACGGAGAGCAGGAAGCCGTAACTCCGGGACAGCCAGGGGTCGTAGAGCACCAGCAGCAGGACGGCCGTCGCCAGCGCCGGCATCAGTGATCTGCGGCGCCCGGTGGCCAGGGCCAGCAGGACGACGGCGCCGCAGGCCGCGGCCCGCAGCACGCTCGGGTCCGGCCGGCACACGATCACGAACCCCAGGGTGAGGACCGCGCCGAGCAGGGCGGTCGTCCGCAGCGGGATGCCGAGCCGGGGCGCGAGGCCTCGCCGCTCCACCAGTTGCGCCATGCCGGGCGGCCCGATCAGCAGGGCGAGGATGATCGTGAGGTTGCTCCCGGACACGGCGAGGGTGTGCGCGAGGTCGGTCTCCGCGAAGGCCTCGTCCAGTTCCGGGGAGATCCGCGAGGTGTCCCCGACGACCAGCCCCGGCAGCAGCGCCCGGGCGTCCTCCGGCAGCCCGTCGGTCGCCTCCCGCAGCCCGGCCCGCAGCCGCCTCGCGAAGCGTTGCGCCGCAGAGGGCCCGCCGACCACCTCCGGCGCCCGCTGGCCCTGTACCCGCAACACCCCTGCGATCCGGTCCCCGCCGACCATGGCGGGCACCGCCCGCGCCTCGACACGCACCCGCGTGGACGGCAGCAACTCGAGCCAGGGCGACCGGGACGGGCCGTCGGCGGAGGGCTCGGCCCCGGCCCCTCGGGGGCCCGCGTTCACGATCAGCAGCACGGGCGCCCGCGTGGTCAGGGCTCTCCCCTGCGGCTCCTCGACCTGTCGCACCACTCCCTCGATCACCACCGAAGAGGGAGCGGCGTGGTCCCCCTTGACCCGCGGCCGGGTGAGCCGCGGGTCGGCGGTGACCTCGACCTCGGCTGTCACGCCGGCGTACCGCCGTGCCAGGTCGGGCACCGGCCCGCGCCGCACATCGGCTCCATGCAGACCGGCGGAGACGGCGGCCGCGGCGACACACAGCAGCACGGCGGCGACGGAGACACGCGGCCATGTCGGCACCTGGAGCCTTCGCCCGCCGACCTCTGCGCTGCCTGCGGCACCTGTGCGCGCGAGGAGCAGGACACCCGCCGCGCCGAGACACACCACGACGATGCCCGTGACCCACCCGGGCGGTGCGTCCAGCGTCAGCGCCGCCGTCGCCCAGGTCACCAGCGCGGGCGGTACGAGTCGCAGGTCCGTCGGTCCTTCCTGCCGCGGGTGGGCCGCTCCGAGCCGCGTCCCGGAGGCGGCGTGGACCGAGGCGCACGCGTCGTCGGCGGCGGTGCGCGCGTCCGGGCGGATGCGGTCGCGCCTCATGGCCGTACGAGCTTGCGCAGATCGGCGAAGCGGCGGTCGCCGATGCCGTTGACCTGGCGCAGCTCGTCCACCGAGCGGAAACCGCCGTGCTGGGTGCGGTAGTCGACGATGTGCTGGGCGAGTACGGGGCCGACGCCGGGCAGGCTTTCGAGCTGGTCCGCGGTGGCCGTGTTGAGGGCGACGGGTGCCGCCGGAACCGCGCCCGCCCGGCCTCCTGCCGTCGCACCGGCCGGACCCGGCGCCTGGGCGACGGCGGGGCCGCCGACGACCACCTGCTCGCCGTCCACCAGGAAGCGGGCCCGGTTGAGCCCGTCGGTGTTCGTGCCGGGCTTCACGCCACCGGCGGCGCGCAGCGCGTCGATGACCCGTGAACCGGCCGGCAGACGTTGGATCCCGGGTTGGCGGACCTTGCCGCTGACGTCCACGACGATCTCGGCCCCGGCGCTGTTCGCGGCCCGGGGCGCCCCGCTCGGACCGGCCGACGCCGCCGACCCGGCCACCCCGGTCCGTCCGCTGTGCCTCCCCCCGAGCTTCCCTGCCCCGAACTCCCCCTCGCCCGGCTTCCCTTCGCCGAACGGAGCCACCGCCCGGACCGCCTCCGGCGCCTGCACGGACTGCGTCCGACCGGTCCAGAAGTGCTGGACGGCGAACACGGCGGCGACCACGAGCAGCACGCCGAGCGCGACGACGCTCCGCCGCTCCAGCCCGCAGCGCGTCTGCAACCACACCGGCATCCGCTCCCACAGGGCCAGCCCGGTCCGCATACGCCAGCTCTCACCGGCGAGACGGCGCTCCGCGTCCTCGGCCGTCCCTCCTACCGGAGCAGAGTCCTGTCCTACCGGAGCAGGAGCCCGTTCGTCCTCCTCCTCAGGAGGGTCCGGCGGTCCCGTCCCCCATCCCTGCCGAGCGTCAAGGCGTTCGGGGAGTTCGGGGAGTGCAGCGCGTCCAGGGCTTTCGGGTCGCTCGGGGAACAGCACCTCGGCGCGGCGACGGAGTTCCTCCGCCGACTCGTGCCGGTGCCGGGCCCGCGTCCGGCCGCGTACCGGCGGGCGGCCATCGCGGATCCGGCCGTCGGAGGCGGGGCCGCGCCCCGGGCCGCTCGAGACGGTCGCTGTGCGTGAACGTGATCGAAGTGCCATGCGGCGAGGATCCCGGACCCCGCCACTGTCGCGATGATCTTGGTCAATTCCCGGGGAATACCCACCAGTTGTGGATAACGTCATCACCCGCACGGGTGAGTCGACCGGGCCGATCCATCACCGCGCGGAGACCACGACTCCCAGCAGCCCGGGTCCGGTGTGCGCCCCGATCACCGCCCCGATCTCGCTCACGTGGAGGTCCGCCATGCCGGGCACACGCGCCCGCAGCCGGTCCGCCAGCGCCGCGGCCCGCTCGGGCGCGGCGAGGTGATGGACAGCGATGTCCACCGGCGCGCTGCCGGCCCGGTCGGCCGCGATCTCCTCCAGACGGGCGATCGCCCTGGACGCCGTGCGGACCTTCTCGAGGAGTTCGATGCGCCCGCCGTCCAACTGGAGCAACGGCTTGACCGCGAGCGCCGACCCCAGCAGCGCCTGCGCCGCACCGATCCGCCCACCCCGGCGAAGGTATTCGAGGGTGTCGACGTAGAAGTAGGCCGAGGTGCCCGCGGCCCGCTTCTCCGCGGCCGTCACCGCCTCGTCCACCGTGCCGCCCGCCTCCGCGGCCTGAGCCGCGGCGAGCGCGCAGAAGCCGAGCGCCATGGCGACGGTCCCGGTGTCCACCACCCGCACCGGCACCGGCGCCTCGCGCGCCGCGAGCACCGCCGCGTCGTGGGTGCCCGACAGTTCGGCGGAGAGATGGAGGGAGACGATGCCGGTGGCGCCGGTCTCGGCGACCTTCCGGTAGGTCTCGGCGAAGAGCCGGGGGCTGGGCCGTGAGGTGGTCACCGGCCGGCGCTTCTGCAGCGCCTGGGCCAGCGAGCGGGTGGAGATCTCGGTGCCCTCGTCCAGCGCCTGGTCGCCGAGGACCACGGTCAGGGGCACCGCTGTGATGCCGTGGCGCTCCATCGTCCGCGGCGGCAGGTAGGCCGTTGAATCGGTGACGATCGCGACATGGCGGGACATGAGCTGGAGGTTACCTGGCGTAGCGCCCGGACGGCAGCCCGGCCCCTGTGACCTGGTCTGCCCTTGACCGGATCAAGTAGTGCTCTCGGGACGGGGTTTCTTCTGCCAGGGGTAGCTCGGGCGCTGTCCCGGCGGGGTGATGGCGGCCCGCTTCGGCTCCTCGCTCGCGCGTGGTGTCTCGGGCCAGGTCTGCTGGACCGTCGGGTTGTCGGTGGCCGGGGCGTTCGGCCACGGCGGCGGGGCCGCGGGCGGTTCGTCCTTCGTCCAGTGACGCAGGGCGCCGGCCTCCACGTCTATCTGCGCGCTCAGCGTGTCCAGGTCGTCGGCCGCGAACCGGTGGGCGCGGTCGCGAGCTGCCCAGCGCAGGGAGTCGGCGGACTGTGTGATGCGCTCGGTGCGGGCGCGCAGTTCGGGCAGCCGCTCGGCGAGGGTGGCGCGGTCGGGTTCGCCTTCGAGGCGCTTGAGCTCCGCGTCCAGTTCGTGACCGTGCGCGCTCAGTCGCCGGAAGAGGTCCAGGGACTCCTTCAGGGACGCGTCCTCGCGTACGCCCGCGTGCAAGGCGTCCTGGGTGGCGCGCATCGACGTGCGCAGCCTTAGTCGCAGCTGGGCGACCTCGCCCGCCGGGCCCGGCTGGACGTAGGACTTGGCGCGCAGGGTGTGGTCCTCGACCGTGCGCCGGGCCTGGTCGATGGTGCGGTCCACACCGCGCTTGGCGGCGCCGAGCACCTTCACCGTGGCGTAGGCGCCGAGCACCACGAAGAGGACGAAGAGCAGGGCGAACACTGCGATCACTGCTTCCACTGCGCTCCTCCTCCGGGCTGTCGCGACATGTCGCGCCGCTCTTCCACGGTAAACGAGGCGGGCAGGCCCGGAGTTCCGGAAGAACCCCGAACCTGCCCGTAGAAGACCCTGGTGTCCCCGTAGGGGACGACCCCGAGACGGCGCCCGGATTCCCGCCCGGGACCGTCGTGCGCCTAGGCCTACGCCTATGCCTACGCGGGAACGATGTTCACCAGCTTCGGCGCGCGCACGATCACCTTGCGGATCCCGGCGCCCTCCAGCGCGGCGACGACCTTCTCGTCGGCCAGCGCGACCTTCTCCAGTTCCTCGGCGGAGATGGACGGCGGCACCTCCAGGCGCGCCTTGACCTTGCCCTTGATCTGCACGACGCAGGTCACGGCCTCGTCGACCACGTAGCGCGGGTCGGCGACGGGGAAGTCCTGATGGACGACCGAGTCGGTGTGGCCCAGCCGGCGCCACAGCTCCTCGGCGATGTGCGGGGCCAGCGGCGCCACCAGCAGCACCAGCGGCTCGGCGACCGAGCGCGACAGGGTGCCGCCCGCCTTGGTCAGGTGGTTGTTCAGCTCCGTGACCTTGGCGATGGCGGTGTTGAAGCGCAGGCCCTCCAGGTCCTGGCGCACGCCGTCGATCGCCTTGTGCAGGGCCCGCAGCGTGTCCTCGTCGGGCTCGGCGTCGGTGACGGTGACCTCGCCGCTCGCCTCGTCGACGATGTTGCGCCACAGCCGCTGCAGCAGCCGGAACTGGCCGACGACCGCGCGCGTGTCCCACGGCCGGGACACGTCCAGCGGGCCCATGGCCATCTCGTACAGGCGCAGGGTGTCGGCGCCGTACTCGGCGGCGATCTCGTCCGGAGTGACGGCGTTCTTCAGGGACTTGCCCATCTTGCCCAGCAGCCGGGAGACCTTCTCGCCCTGGTGGTAGTAGGCGCCGTCGCGCTCCTCCACCTCGGCGGCCGGCACGGCGATGCCCCGGCTGTCGCGGTAGACGTAGGCCTGGATCATGCCCTGGTTGAACAGCTTGTGGAACGGCTCCGCTGAGGAGACGTGTCCCAGGTCGTACAGCACCTTGGACCAGAAGCGGGCGTACAGCAGGTGCAGCACGGCGTGCTCGGCGCCGCCCACGTACAGGTCGACGCCGCCGTGCGGCATGCCCTCGCGGGGGCCCATCCAGTACCGCTCGATCTCGGGATCGACCAGCTGGTGTTCGTTGTGCGGGTCCAGGTAGCGCAGCTCGTACCAGCAGGAACCGGCCCAGTTGGGCATGGTGTTGGTCTCGCGGCGGTACTTCTTCGGTCCGTCGCCCAGGTCCAGGGTGACGTCGACCCAGTCCTCGTTGCGCGACAGCGGGGTCTCGGGCTGGGTGTCGGCGTCGTCCGGGTCGAAGGTGCGCGGGCTGTAGTCCTCGACCTCGGGCAGCTCCAGCGGCAGCATCGACTCCGGCAGCGCGTGCGCGGTGCCGTCCTCGTCGTAGACGATCGGGAAGGGCTCGCCCCAGTAGCGCTGGCGGCTGAACAGCCAGTCACGCAGCCGGAAGTTGACGGTGCCCTCGCCGATGCCCTTGCGCTCCAGCCACTCGGTGATGCGCGCCTTGGCCTCGGCGACGGGCAGGCCGTCCAGGGAGATCTCGTCGTTCGCGGAGTTGATGATCTTCGCGTCGTAGGACGCGAAGGCGTCCTCCCAGGTGGAGGTGTCGGTGCCGCGCCCGTCGGTCGGCTCGACGATGCAGACGATCGGCAGCTCGAAGGCGCGCGCGAACTCGAAGTCGCGCTGGTCGCCCGCCGGGACGGCCATGATCGCGCCGGTGCCGTAGCCCATCAGCACGTAGTCGGCGATGAAGACCGGGACCCGCGCGCCGTTGACCGGGTTGGTCGCGTGGGCGCCGATGAAGACACCGGTCTTGTCCTTGGCCTCGGCCTGCCGCTCCACGTCGGACTTGGAGGCGGCCTGCGCGCGGTAGGCGGCGACGGCCTCGGCGGGCGTGGCGTGACCGCCGGTCCACACCTCGTGGGTGCCCTCCGGCCAGGCGGCCGGGGTGAACTTCTCGACCAGCGGGTGCTCCGGGGCCAGCACCATGTAGGACGCGCCGAACAGGGTGTCCGGGCGGGTGGTGAAGACGGTGATGTGCTCGCCGTCGATCGGGAAGTCGACGCGGGCGCCCTCGGAGCGGCCGATCCAGTTGCGCTGCTGCAGCTTGATCGCCTCGGGCCAGTCCAGCGCCTCCAGGTCCGCCAGCAGCCGGTCGGCGTAGGCGGTGATCCGCATGTTCCACTGGCGCAGCTTGGCCTTGAATACGGGGAAGTTGCCGCGCTCGGAGCGGCCGTCGGCGGTGACCTCCTCGTTGGCCAGCACGGTGCCCAGCCCGGGGCACCAGTTGACCGGCGCGTCGGAGGCGTAGGCCAGGCGGAACTCGCCCAGGACGTCGGCGCGCTCCGGGGCGCTCAGCTCGTGCCACGCGCGCGTGTGGCCCGGTACGGCGCGCTCACCGGACTCGAACTGGGCGATCAGCTCGGAGATCGGGCGGGCCCGGTCCGCCTCCTGGTCGTACCAGGAGTTGAAGATCTGCAGGAAGATCCACTGGGTCCACTTGTAGTAGTCCGGGTCGATCGTGGCGAACGACCGGCGCTTGTCGTGGCCCAGGCCCAGCCGGCGCAGCTGGATCTTCATGTTCTCGATGTTGGCCTCGGTGGACACGCGCGGGTGCGTGCCGGTCTGCACCGCGTACTGCTCGGCGGGCAGGCCGAAGGCGTCGAAGCCCAGGGTGTGCAGGACGTTGTGGCCCGTCATGCGCTGGAAGCGGGCGTAGACGTCGGTCGCGATGTACCCCAGGGGGTGGCCGACGTGCAGGCCAGCACCGGAGGGGTACGGGAACATGTCCATGATGAACTTCTTGGGCCGGGCGGCGACCTCGGGGTCGCCGGCCAGGTCACCCTTGGGGTTCGGCGCCGCGTACGTGCCCTCGGCGTCCCAGAAGTCCTGCCAGCGTGCCTCGATCTCGGCCGCCATGGCGGCCGTGTAGCGGTGCGGCGCGACCACCTCGGCGGCGGCAGCGGGGTTCGTCTCGCTCATGATCCTCAAGCTCCATCGGTCGTCTCTGCCAGCGGCTGCGTCGTTCCGGAAACGAAAAAGCCCCTCGCACAGGAGGGGACGCCGCGCCGATTCCGACCATCCGATTCGCCCGGTGGTCGGGATTGATCAGCGCGGCCCGCTAAGCAGAAGGCGTACGGCACGCATGGCGTTAGGGTACCGCAGCGCTTGAGCACGATGCGACGCGCTTGCGTATGGGTCCTTGGCACCGGATCACCGCCCGGCCCACAACTGAACCAAGGTCAAAAGTTACTTCGCGTAACGCCCGACAACCGGACAACACAACGACCACGTCGCCCTTAGGTAACGACGCAATAACTCAAACCTCGTACCGATCGGTATGGCGCCACTTAGAGTTCGGCAGCGGGACCGCTTTCCCGAAACTGCTCGGAGTTGCCCCCATGAACCCTCGTCGTAGTAACAGCTCGCTCCCCAAACCCGGCCGGTCGGCCTCCGGGGTGGCGTCGGCTGTCGTCCTGCTGCTGATACCCCTGGTCGTGCTGTACGGCGGCAACTGGCTCCAGGACTTCCTCAACTTCGGTGCGGGCGTCCTCACGCTCGTCGCCCTCAGCTGCTCGGTGATCTGGGGCCTGGTGGCCCAGGACCGGCTCCTGCTCAACATCCGCCAGCGGATCGTGGCGCAGGCCGTCCACCGGGTGACCGCCGTCGCCTCGATCGCGTTCCTCGTCGTCCACGTCGGGATCAAGCTGGCGATCGGCCACACCAGCTGGATCGCCGCGGTGGTCCCCTTCGGGCTCGGCTTCAGCGGCAGCGGCGGCCTCATCGGCATGGGCACCCTGGCCGGCCTGCTGATGATCTTCGTGGGCGTCACCGGCGCGCTGCGCAACCAGTTCGCCGCCCCGGCACCCGTCGCCGCGCGCTGGCGCGCCATGCACATGCTGGCCTACCCGGCCTGGTGCTTCGCCCTGCTGCACGGCCTCTACTCGGGCCGCCCGGTGAAGAGCCCCCTGTTCACCTACCTGTACGAGCTGTCCCTGCTCGCGGTCATCGCGATGCTCGCCCTGCGCTCGGCACCCCGCCCCTTCAAGCGCAAGGTCGCCGACCGGCTCGCCGTGTTCCTCGGCAACGATCCCGGAGCGGCCCGCGACGAGCTCGAGGAGAGCCGCGCGCGCGTGGCCGAGTCCGCCTCGCTCCCCGGCTACGGCAGCATGCGGGCGCAGCGGGCGGCCCCCGCCGACGCCACGGCCACCATGACGAACCCGGCGGCGGCCTTCTACGACGCCCCCGCCTCCTACGACGCCCCGGCCTCGCGCAGCATGACCCCGGAGCCCTCGGGGGGCTTCGCGGCCGCCTACCGGGCCGTCACGCCCCAGCAGCGCGCCCAGCAGCCCTACGCGGCCGACCAGACGGCCCGCATGGACCTGCCCTTCGACATGCAGGCGACCGAAGGCGTCCCGCGCGTGGACGGCAGCACCTCGGGCACCTGGCCGGTCCCCTCTCCCCCGCCGGTCGGCGAGGCGCCCCCGTCGGCGTACGACCCTATGCAGGACACCGGATACAACATCCCGGCCTATGGCAATTCGGGCACCGCTGCCTACCGGAACAGTGACGTGTACGACACCGGTGAGACAAACACGCTCTATGGGACGTACAACGCCAACGACACGTACAACAGCGGTCCCGCCAACGAACCAAGGCCCGGTGAGTCCTTCGACGCATCGGGTTCGGGCGAACCTTGGAACACGCCTTCCGGAGGCTATAGGTGAACGAGGCCCTGCCCGACGTCCCAGAAGTCCGCGTGGTCGGCCTTCCGCAGCTCACGTCGGGCTTCGACCTTGTGGAACGACTCGACCTGCCCATGCACCTGAAGGTGCACGGGCCGCTCGACCCGCTCGGCGGCGAGGCCCTCGCCAAGCTCGCCGAGAACATCAACCTGAAGGGCCGCGGCGGCGCGGGCTTCCCCTTCCACAAGAAGCTGCGCTCGGTCGCCGAATCGGCGATCAAGCGCGGCATACGGCCGGTCGTCGTCGTCAACGGCAGCGAGGACGAGCCCGCCTGCCGCAAGGACACGGTGCTGATCAACCGGGCCCCGCACCTCATCCTGGACGGCGCCCTGCTGTGCGCCGAGGCCCTGGGTGCCCGCACGCTCGTGATCGGAGTCACCCGGGAGTCCACGCAGCGCTCCATGGAGGCGGCGCTCGCCGAACGCGGCCTCAGCAACAGCCGCCGCTCGGCGCTGAAGGCGTTCGTCCAGCGCAACCCGGTCCGCATGGTCACCGGGGCGGCCGCCTCGCTGATCCGCTCGATCGACGGCGGCCCGGCGATCCCGCCCGGCCGCAAGGTCAGCGCCTCGCAGAACGGCGTCGGCGGCGCGCCCACCCTGCTGTCGAACGCCGAGACCTTCGCCCAGCTGGCGATCGCCGCCCGCATCGGCCCGGAGCGCTACGGCAACACCGGCCTGTACGACGAGCCGGGCACCGTCATGCTGACCGTCTCCGGCGCGGTCGCCCGCCCCATGGTGATCGAGGTCCCCACGGGCGTGCCGCTGCGTTACGTCCTGCAGCTCGCCGGCGCCCCGCCGGTGCCGCAGGGCGTGCTGACCGGCGGCTACCACGGCAAGTGGATCGACGCGGCGACGGTCAACGAGGCGATCGTCTCCCGCAACTCCCTGGACGCGGTGGGCGGAGCGCTGGGCGCCGGCGCGATCCTGCCGATCACTCAGGAGACGTGCCCGCTGGGTGAGTCGCTGCGGGTGGCGCAGTGGCTCGCCGAGGAGAGCGCGGGCCAGTGCGGCCCCTGCTACCTCGGTCTGCCGGCCGCCGCGCGCGGGATGGCCGACATCCTCAACGGGGGCGGCCCGGCCGCCCTGGAGGCGCTCAAGCAGGTCGCCAAGAACGTGAAGCGGCGCGGCGCGTGCTCGCACCCGGACGGCTCCGCGATGTTCCTGGAGTCGACCATCAAGGCGTTCACCGACGACCTCGCCGCCCACGTCCTCGGAAACGGCTGCGGACGGCCCGTGGAGGGCGTTCTGCCGCTCTTCGAGGGCGGCAAGATGCCTGCGGGCATCCCCGGTGGCGCGGAGGCGCCAGAGGACAACGGAGCCAGCCGCCAGAAGATCTACGTCGACTGGACCCTGTGCCGGGGCCACGGCCTGTGCGCGGACATCCTCCCGGAGGTCTTCGAACTCGGCGCCGACGGCTTCCCGACGGTCGCCCAGGCCCAGGTGCCGCGCTACGCGGAGGCCAAGGCGCTGCGCGCGGTGCGCCGCTGCCCGGCGCTCGCCCTGCGCATCGAGGAGGAGACGCCCCGGGACCGCGCCCCCTCCCGCAACCTGCCGGTCCTCTCCCAGGGCCGTGGACGGCGCGCCCTGGGCCGCTGAGCCGACCGCGCACGGACAGGGCCGCCCGGAGGCCGGGCGGCCCTTCTCTGCGGGTGTCAACTCACCCTGAACACAAGAAAGATCCCGCCGGATCGAAGTGATCCGGCGGGATCTGCTGTGGAGCTAAGGAGAATTGAACTCCTGACCTCCTGCATGCCATGCAGGCGCTCTACCAACTGAGCTATAGCCCCTTGCGGCGGCCCCCTGGTTTCCCTGGCGGCGACGCCAACATTACACGGTCGACCGGGTGGAACACCAAATCGTTTACCCGGTGCCCGCGCGCGGGACGGAGGTCAGGCCGTCACGAACGAGTAGAACCTCTTGAGGGTGCAGTGCTCCTCCAGAAGCCGCCCGTAGATCGGCTCGCCCTCCAGTTCGCGGTACGTCTCGATCGGGTCGCCTTTTATGATCAGCGCCCGCGCGCATTCCTCGCACCAGTACTGGTAGTCGGGATTGACCGGTTCCATGTCGCGGACGATGGGCGTACCGCTGCCGCACCAGTCGCACTTCCGCCTGTGTGCACCCATCGATCAGCTCCAGCTGTGGCCGCAGGCCGTGCACACGTAGGAGATCCCACCGTTGTCGCCGAGGACCTGGGCGACATGGGCGGAACCACAGGAAGGGCAGCTCAGGCGGGTGACCGTGTCCCGTGTCGACGCCGCTTCGAGGAGGTGGCCGTCCTCCTCGAGGATGCTCGCAGGCATCACTGCTCCCTCCCGTCGGGCCGCGCCCCCTTCCGGCCGTTTGATTCTGCCACGGCCGGACCAATACGGTCAGCGACGCCTCAGTACCAGTCCGGACACGGCACCCACCGCGGCCGTCCCTGCCAGCGCGAACACGCAGGCCCAAAGCGCCTCCGCAGAGGTATACGCCTCCGGGGCCCCAAGTGACTCAAGCCGGTTCAGGAACAGTGTGCCGAACGCGGCGACCCCGGTAAGCTGCCCGAGCTGCGCGACGGTCGCGAGCAGCCCGCTGGCGTCCGCCGCGTCCTCGGGTCGGACGGTGGCCAGTGCCCGGGTCAGGGTGGGGCTGAAACCCAGGGCGATGCCCACGCCGACGCCGGCGTACGCGACGTACAGAGGCACCCCGCCGTCGCCGCCGCCCTTCAGCGCCAGGCCCACGCCGATCATGGAGAGCGCGGTCAGCACGAAGCCGACGGGGGTCAGCAGCCGCTGCCAGGAGGCGGGCCAGTGTCGCCAGGTCAGCCCGACGGCGCCGAAGACCACCGCGGTCGGCGCGAAGCTGAGGCCCGCCCGCAGGGCGCTGTAGCCGAGACCGCCCTGCACGTGCAGGGTCAGCGCGAACAGGAAGCCGCCGTTGACGGCCATCACGGCGAGGATGCGGAACACGGCCAGACCCATGCCCGGGTGGCGCAGCACCCGCGGCGCCACGAGCGGGGCGCCGCCCCGCCGGGCCAGCCGGGCCTCGTACCGGCAGAACAGCGTGAACACGACCGCGGCGCAGGCCAGCGAGAGCCAGGACCACAGCGGCCAGCCCTCCTGCTGCCCGAGCACGAGCGGCACCGTGAACAGCGACACGGCGGCGCCGAGCAGCACCAGGCCGGGCAGGTCGAGGCCGCGCGTCCGCTCCGGCGCCCCCGGGTCCCGGGCCGGCAGCACCCGGGCGCCCACGGCCAGCAGTACGAGGCCGACCGGCACGTTCACGAGGAACACCGGCCGCCAGCTGGTGCCGAACAGGTCGGCGCTGACCAGGACTCCGCCGACGACCTGACCGGCCGCGGCGCCGACCGCGATGACCGCCGAGTACGCGCCGAGCGCCCGCGCCCGGGCCTCGCCGGTGAAGGTGCGCTGGATCAGGCTGAGCACCTGCGGGATCATCACGGCCGAGCCGGCGCCCTGCACCAGCCGGAACACGATGAGTTCGGTGGCGCCGCCGGCCAGTCCGCAGGCGAGCGAGGCCACGGTGAACAGGGCGAGCCCGGCGAGGTGGACCCGGCCGTGGCCGAGCCGGTCGCCGAGCCGGGCACCGGTGATCAGCAACACCGAGTACGTGATGGCGTAGCCGGCGACCACCAGCTGCAAGTCCCCGTCGGAGGCGTGGAGTTCGGAGCCGATGGTGGGGGCGGCGACGTTCACGATGAACACGTCGAGCAGTGCCATGAACTGGGCGGCGAGGACCAGCGCGAGCAGCGGCCGGGACCGATTGTCAGTGGTGGGGGCTTTACTGGTCTCAGGACTTGCGGCCGGTGCGGAATCCGGCCCCGTCTTGGGTGTGGTCGTCATGCCGTCGAGCCTGACGAAGCCTCCATACGGGTGCCGAGAGCCCGCCGATGCTGGTACTGACAGCACCTGGCAGAGGACAAGTCGGGCATTGAGCATGGTCGTACGACGGGGACCGACGGGGGGACACAACGATGACGACGACACACCGCAGGCGGCTCGAGCTGGCCGCTTTCCTGCGCACCAGGCGGGCCCGGGTGACACCGGCGGACGTGGGCATGCCGCCGGGTTTTCGGCGCCGCACACCGGGCCTGCGCCGCGAGGAGGTCGCCCAACTCTCGGGCGTGGGGGTGACCTGGTACACCTGGCTGGAGCAGGGACGCCCGATCAACGCCTCCGCGCAGGTCCTGGACGCCGTGGCGCGCACCCTGCGGCTGGATCCACCGGAGCGGGAGCATCTGTACCGGCTCGCGGAGGTGCCCTTCGAGCCGGCCCCGGAGCGGCTCGGGCAGTCCGTGGGACCGGAGGTGCAGAGCGTCATCGACGCCCTCGACCCGATCATGGCGGTGGTCTACAACTCGCGCTACGACATCCTGGCGACCAACGCCGCCTACCGGGACCTGTTCCTGGTGCCGCAGACCCTCGCGGTCGGCGTGCCGAACGTGCTGTGGACGTTGTTCACGCTCCCCGACGAGGCCTGCCCGGTGGTGCACCGCGAGTGCGAGTTGCCGTTGATGGTGGCGACGCTGCGGTCGTGGTACGGGAGGCATGTGGGCGAGCCGGCCTGGGAGGGGTTCATCCGCGACCTGTCCGCGGCCAGCCCCTACTTCGCCCGGCTGTGGGCGAGCGGGGAGGTGATACCGCCGGGGCCGCGGGTGAAGACGTTCCGTCATGAGGCGGTGGGCGAGCTGCGGATGACCTCGCAGTCGCTCCAGATCGACGGGATGCCGGAGTGCCGCATCGTGGTCTACACGCCGGAGGACGAGACGGTGGGCGCGAAGCTCGCACTGCTCAGGGAGAGAAGGGAGCACATCTGGCCGACAGAAAATCCCGCCTCCTGAAGGAGACGGGATCCTCATCCATCGATCTTCGTCAATCGATCTTTGACAACTCAACAGAGTGTCGATCTGTGGAGCTAAGGAGAATTGAACTCCTGACCTCCTGCATGCCATGCAGGCGCTCTACCAACTGAGCTATAGCCCCGTGTTCCTCTGTTCTCCCCGCTCGGCGGGGCGAACAAGAAGAACTCTAGCCTGCGACCTGCCGGAAAGTGAAATCCGCTCAGTCGTCGTCGCCGAGCACCGGCTCCGGCAGCGTGCCGGCGTTGTGCTCGAGCAGGCGCCAGCCGCGGGCCCCCTCGCCGAGGACGGACCAGCAGCAGTTGGAGAGACCGCCGAGACTCTCCCAGTGGCGGGCCTCCAGCCCCAGGAGGCGCCCGATGGTGGTGCGGATCGTCCCGCCGTGGCTGACGACGACGAGCGTGCCGTCGTCGGGGAGCTTCTCGGCGTGCCGCAGCACCACGGGGGCGGCGCGCTCGGCCACCTCGGTCTCCAGTTCGCCGCCGCCACGGCGGACGGCTTCCCCGCGCTTCCACGCCGCGTACTGCTCGCCGTACCGCTCGATGATCTCCTCGTGCGTCAGCCCCTGCCAGGCGCCCGCGTAGGTCTCGCGCAGGCCCTCGTCGTGGGTGACCTCAAGACCGGTGAGCGCGGCGAGCTCTGCCGCCGTGTTCGCGGCGCGCTGGAGGTCCGAGGCGACGATCGCGTCGGGCTTGAGGGAGACGAGCAGGCGGGCGGCGCGGCGGGCCTGGGCGACGCCGGTCTCCGTCAGGGGGACGTCCGTGCTGCCCTGGAAGCGGCGCTCCACGTTCCAGGGGGTCTGGCCGTGCCGCCACAGGATGACGCGGCGGCCGCGGCCGGAGCGGCCCGCGGAGACCTCACCTGTGGCGTTCGTCACCACTCACCGCCGAGGTCGGCCGCCTCCTCGGCGGCCTGGAGCTTGGCGTGCTCCTCGGCCTTGCCGCGGGTGGCCTTGGCGTCGGCGGGCAGCTCCAGCTCGGGGCAGTCCTTCCACAGCCGCTCCAGCGCGTAGAAGACGCGCTCCTCGCTGTGCTGGACGTGGACGACGATGTCGACGTAGTCGAGCAGCACCCAGCGGGCCTCGCGGTCGCCCTCGCGGCGCACCGGCTTGGCGCCGAGCTCCTTCTGCAGCCGCTCCTCGATCTCGTCGACGATCGACTTGACCTGGCGGTCGTTGGGCGCGGAGGCCAGCAGGAAGGCGTCCGTGATCGAGAGCACGTCACTGACGTCGTAGGCGATGATGTCGTGCGCGAGCTTGTCGGCGGCCGCCTGGGCGGCGGTGGTGACGAGCTCGATGGAACGGTCGGTGGCGGTCACTACGTGGCTTTCGGTCGGCGGTCACTTGACACCAAGGGTCTCACGGACAGCCGGGGGCACCCCACGTGATTAAGGGATCACCTGGGGCGCCCCCGGCCCTGACCGTGAGCGCCGGCTAGACGGACGAGGGCTTGTAGTCCTTGCCGAGGACCACCGAGACGTTCGCGTTGGCGGTGGTGGTGCCCTTGGTGACGGCGCTGGTGGGCAGGCCCAGGGTCTTGGCGACCTCGGTGGCGTTGTCCTTGTCGGCGGCGTCGGCGTAGACGACCTTGGAGGTGGCCGAGGTGCCGGTGGCGGTGCCGCCGTCGAGGAAGGTGAAGCCGCCGTTGAGGAGCGCCACGCGGGTCTTCTCGGTGTTGTCCTTGACCCCGCTGGCGTTCTGCACGGAGACCCGGACCGCGGAGCCCTGGTCGGGGCTCTTGGCGGTACCGCCCAGCACCTCCTTGACGACACTCGCGCCGGCCTGGGCGCTGATGGTGCCGTCGTTCTGGACGGGCAGCAGCGCGGTTTTGTAGGCGCCCGACTTGGCGAGGTCGGCGAGCTTGGCGAGGAAGGTGCCGAGATCCTTGTCGGTCAGCGACGGGTCGAGGATCTGCGCGAGTGTCTGCACGGTCGTCGTGGCGCCCGCCGGGTCGGAGGACATCTTGCGCAGCACGCCCTGCATGACCTGGCCGAACCGCTCCAGCTGGGCGTTCTGGCCCTCTCCGGAGGCCCGGTAGGTGGCGTAGGCGACGGCCATCTTGCCGCTGAGGGTCTGGTCCTTGCCCTGGTGGACGAGGGGTGCGGTGCCCTTCTTCTTCGCAGTCGGGTCGGGCACGTCCGCGTTGGTGTCGATGTCGATGTTGCCGACGAGGTCGACGAGGTTCTGCAGGTAGGGCGTGTCCAGCCGCCAGGTGCCCTCGATGCTGGTGCCGAGGACCGTGCCGAGGGCGTCGCGGGTGCCGGCGGAGCCGTCGTCCTCGACGGACTTGGCGAGGGTGACCGCGTTGCCGTTGTCGTCCGTCAGGGAGAGGGAGTTGGGCAGCAGCACGGTGGTGCCCTGCTTGGTGGTGGTGTTGTCGACGAGCAGCACCGTGGAGGTACCGCCCTTGCCGGTGTTGTGCAGGTGGACGACGATCACGTCGCGGTTCTGGGCGGCAGCGGTGGTCGCCGTACCGGACTTGCCGCCCGGCTTCGACAGGCCGGGCAGCTTCCCGGCGTACCAGAGGTAGCCGACGCCACCGACCGCGAGCAGGGCCAGGACCACGACGAGGGCGACGAGCCGGCTGCGGGCGCGGCGCTTGGCCTCCTCACGGCGCTCGGTGCGGTTCTCGGTGAAGTTCAGCCAGTCGATGACGTCCTCGGAGTCGCCGTCGGGCTCCTCCACGAAGGCGAACTGCTCGGTGCGGTAGTCGCGTTCGGGCCGGGCGGGCGCCTCGGGGTCGCTCCGCTCGGGCTCCGCCGGGCCGGCCTGCTGCGGGATGTGGGCGGTCTGCTCGGCGACGCGGGGCTGCTGCCCGCCGGGAGCGGCCTGCCCGTAGGCGTCGTACGGGCCGGCGGGCGCTCCCGTCTGGTGGGTGCCGGTGCCGTACGGGTCGTAGGAGGGCGCTGACTGCTGCGGGCCGGTGCCGTACGGGGCGTAGGGCGGGGCGGGCTGCTGCCCGCCGGTCGCGTAGGGGTCGTAGCCGTAGCCCGGCTGCTGGGCGTACGGGTCGTACGGCTGCCGGGGCGCCTGCTGGGGGGCGGCCTGCCGGTACACGGGGCGGCCGTACTCGTCGTAGCCGACCAGCTCGTACTGGTTTTCGTTCTCGCCGCCGTAGCCCGCGTCGTATCGGTCGTTCACCGGTGCCCCTCTCGGTTCACTCGCCGCGGTACAGCTCGCGCTTGTCGATGTAGCGCACGACTCCGTCCGGCACCATGTACCAGATGGGGTCCCCCTTGGCGACTCTCGCACGGCAGTCTGTGGAGGAGATGGCGAGCGCGGGAACCTCCACCAGCGAGACGCCGCCCTCCGGGAGGCCGTGGTCGGTCAGCGGGTGCCCGGGGCGGGTGCAGCCGATGAAGTGCGCGAGGGAGAACAGTTCCTCCGAGTCGCGCCAGGTGAGGATCTGGCCGAGGGCGTCGGCGCCGGTGATGAAGAAGAGGTCCGTGTCCGGGTTGAGCGCGCGCAGGTCGCGCAGGGTGTCCACGGTGTAGGTGGGGCCGCCGCGGTCGATGTCGATGCGGCTCACCGAGAACTGCGGGTTCTCGGCGGTGGCGATGACCGTCATCAGGTAGCGGTCCTCGGCCGGGGAGACCTGGCGGTGGGTCTTCTGCCACGGCTGGCCGGTCGGGACGAACACCACCTCGTCCAGGTGGAACTGCGCCGCGACCTCGCTGGCCGCCACGAGGTGCCCGTGGTGGATCGGGTCAAACGTTCCGCCCATGACGCCGAGACGGCGTTTGCCGGGGTTCGACGGGCCGTTGCCCGGTCCGCTGACCCGACGGGTCCCGGTGTCGCTCGCCGTGTCTTTCGCCGGACCGGTAGGCATGTCCTGCTCTCCCATGCGTGCAGACCCTACCGGCCCGGCCTGGGCGCTCCGTTCGACGGATGCCCGGGTTGTCCCGGTACCGGGCGCCTTCGGGTTCAGCGGTCGCGGTTGAAGCGGGTGGTGATCCACAGCAGGAGCAGCAGGACGACGAGCGCGCCGCCGCCGGTGACGGCGGGCTGCAGGCTTTCGTGGTTTCCGCCGTGCTCGCTCTCGGCGGCGAGGGTGGCCAACTGGGCAGCGGTGCTGTGCAGGAACATCTTCGGCAGACCAATCCGGTGAGGGCGGGCAAGGGCGTCGGCCCATCGTATGCGGGAGCCGTGGCGGCGATCACGCCGACTCCACCGTCGGGGAACCCCGCGCGGCCCTCAGTCGTCCTTCCGCTTGTAGCCCCGCAGCAGGAACCACCCGGTGAACGCGCACCCCAGGATCATCACCACCAGCACGACCCGGAGCAGATATCCCGACCCCTGGTGCTGGGCGGCGCTCGTGGCTGCGGCGAGCCAGGCGGCTGCGGGGGTGTGATCCATGGTGCGGGACTCCTTCGGTGTAGTGCCCGTCCACCGTAACTCCGCCTACGCTGGGCCTTGCTTCGGGGGCGCAAAGGGCCGCACAAGGGTCCGCAAAGGGCCACTACACGCACATGGGGGAAGACATGTCCGACGACGGCCACGAGCACAACGGACACGAGCACGTACCGAGCAGGCAGCGCCGACGCTTCCCGGGGATCTCCTCGCGTGCGTACGAGCACCCGGCGGACCGCAGCGCGCTGGTGGCGCTGCGCAAGCTCAGCGGCTTCGACACGGTCTTCAAGGCGCTGAGCGGTCTGCTGCCGGAGCGCAGTCTGCGGCTGCTGTTCCTGTCCGACTCGGTTCGGGTCTCCGACCAGCAGTTCGCGCACCTCAACGACATGCTGAGGGACGCCTGCTACATCCTGGACCTGGAGAAGGTCCCGCCGATGTACGTCCACCAGGACCCGCAGCCCAACGCGATGTGCATCGGCCTGGACGAGCCGATCATCGTCGTCACCACCGGGCTCGTCGAACTGCTCGACGAGGAGGAGATGCGGGCGGTCGTCGGCCACGAGGTGGGGCACGCCCTGTCCGGGCACGCGGTGTACCGCACGATCCTGCTGTTCCTGACCACCCTGGCGGTCCGGGTCGCCTGGATCCCGCTGGGCAACCTCGCGATCATGGCGATCGTGACGGCGCTGCGCGAGTGGTTCCGCAAGTCGGAGCTGTCCGCGGACCGGGCGGGGCTGCTGGTCGGGCAGGACCTGACGGCCTCGATGCGCGGCCTGATGAAGATCGCGGGTGGCAACCACCTGCACGAGATGAACGTGGACGCGTTCCTCAAGCAGGCCGAGGAGTACGAGGCGGGCGGTGATCTGCGTGACTCGGTGCTGAAGATCCTGAACCTGCTGCCCCGCTCGCACCCGTTCACCACCATCCGCGCGGCCGAGCTGAAGAAGTGGTCCGAGACCCGGGACTACCAGCGGATCATGGACGGCCACTACCCGCGGCGCGACGAGGACAAGGACGCCTCGGTCTCCGGCTCCTTCCGCGAGTCGGCGGCGAGCTACGCCGACAACGTGAAGACCTCCAAGGACCCGCTGATGAAGCTGGTCAGCGACATCACCGGCGGAGCGGGAAGCCTGGGCGGCCGAGTACGCCGAGGCTTCGACGGCTTCACCAGCCCGGCGCCGGGTCAGGACGAGCCACCGACCGACGATCACTGACCATCGCCGGGCGGCTTCAACGCCGCCCCACTCACACCGTCGGCTCAGCCCCCGTGGCCAACGTCCCGCACAGGGCCGTGGCCCCGCCCGTCGCGTACGGGTCGGTGCCGGCCGGACCGCCCGCCTTCGCGGTCTGGCCGGCCAGGAGGGGGTGGAAGTGGTTCGTGGAGTCCTCGGCGCAGGACAGCGGCCCGGCCTGGACGTAGGAGACGATCAGCTGGGCCTGGTGGAGGCGCAGGTCGTCGCGGTCGAAGCGGAAGTGCAGCTCGCGCCGGACGGTGAACAGGGAGGCCTGGGCGGTCGCGGCGGACCCGGTCGGCTTCAGCGCGTACACGAAGGTGTGGTCGGCGGTGACCTCGAGGGTCGCGGAGTCGGTCTCGGCGGCCTGCAGCGTGCCCTCGACACGGATCCTGGGGTCGGCGAGCTCGGCCCGGGTCTGGTCGAAGCGGACCAGCCAGCCGGTCGGCTGGTGGCGCCCGTCGGCGGCCGGGCGGGCGAAGCTCTGGTCGAACTGGTCGAGCTGGTTGCCGTCCAGCATGACCCGCACGGCACGGACGTCCTGGCTGCCGATCACCTCGGGGTAGAGCGAGGAGCGGACGAGGTAGTCCTTGGCGGTGGTCAGGGCGGCCACCACCTGGCTGTCCGAGAAGTGCGCGGTGCGCCGCGTGGCGGGCAGCGGTATCCCCTCGGCACCGACGCGGAACTGTGCGGCGGGGCTGTGCGCATACAGGTACTCGGGGTCGGCCGCCCCGGGTACCGTGCCCAGCGGGGACAGCGGGATGACGGTCATCCGCAGCGGCTCGACCGGCTGCTGGGCGGCGGGCGCCTGGTAGGGGTGCCGTACGCCCATGTAGATCGCCGTCCCGAAGGCGACGGCGATGAGGAGAACCAGGATGAGGGCCTGCCGTGACAGGCCCCGGTGAAGGGGCGGGCGGCGGCGGACGGCGGGCGCGTGGTCGGCCATGCGCTCCTGGGCGGAGAACTCCTGGAGGCGGGCAGCGCGGACGAACGACTCGTCGAAGACGACGGATCGGTATTCGTCCTCTCCACCTCCGGGGGCGCCCTCGGGTGTCCCCTCCGGTGGGTCTCCAGGCCCTCCCATACCTTCAGGGTAGGTCTCCGGAAGGCCCGGTAAACGCCCTGGTACACGACAAGTTCTGACAGGTTCTCACCAGAACCCGGCCGGAGTAGGAAGGGGCCGCTCGCGGCGCCGCTCAGGGGCTGCGCGGGATCACCGAGACCGCCGGGTGGGAGTACTCGGCGGAGGCGGAGGGCGGCGCGGCGCTGCCCTGTTCCAGGCCCGTCGAGGCGGGCGGCGGCGGTACCTGGTCCCGGCTGCTGGAGGAGGCGCCCCGGTAGACCGCCGTGAAGGCCAGGGCGACCATGCCGATGCCCATGACCAGGGCGAGCATCCAGGCGACGGGGCGGTGCCAGTTGACCTTCTTGCCGTACGTCCCTGGGGCGCCGTAGCGGCCTTCCAGGACGTCGGTGTCGTCCAGGTCGTCGAACTCGGGATCGTGGCCGAAACCGGTGGGGTCGTAGCCGTCCTCGTAGCGCTCGCCCCGGGCGTGGGCCCGGCGGGCCTCCGCCTCGGAGGCCTCGGCTCTGGCCTGGGCGGCGGCCAGGAGACGTTCGACGGCGGTGGGCTCGTGCACCACGGCCGCCCGTACGAAGGCCTCGTCGAAGACCACGGAGGCGAACTCTTCGTCCGACACCCCGCGGTCGTGGTCGTCGTCGGGCTCCCAGCCGTCAGGGAACGGCGTGCCCCCCACGTCCTCCGGCACGGATCCAGAGTAGACCTGGGGGGTCAATTTGGGCAGACGGTAGGGAAATTCATCCGCTGGGTGAGACGGCTCCCCTGCGGCATGGGAGCGTGCGGAGAGCGCATGCCGGGCGCATATGCGCCCGGCCGGGCAGGACCGGCTCAGCGGCGGATGTGGCCGTCGCCGGTGACGATGTACTTGGTGCTGGTCAGCTCCGGCAGGCCCATCGGACCGCGCGCGTGCAGCTTCTGCGTGGAGATGCCGATCTCCGCGCCGAAGCCGAACTGGCCGCCGTCGGTGAAGCGGGTGGAGGCGTTCACGGCGACCGTGGTGGAGTCGACCAGTTGGGTGAAGCGGCGGGCGGCCTGCTGCGAGGTCGTCACGATCGCCTCGGTGTGGCCGGAGGACCACAGCCGGATGTGCTCGACGGCCTTGTCCAGCGAGTCCACGACGGCGGCGGCGATGTCGTAGGAGAGGTACTCGGTGTCCCAGTCGTCCGGGGTGGCCTCGACGACGATCGCCTTGGTGTCCTTCGCGTACGCCTGCACCCGCGGGTCGGCGTGGACGGTCACGCCGGCCTCCGCGAGGGCGTCCAGGGCCCGGGGCAGGAACTCGGGGGCGATGTCCTGGTGGACCAGGAGGGTCTCGGCGGCGTTGCACACGCTGGGCCGCTGGGCCTTGGAGTTGATCAGGATGTCGACCGCCATGTCGAGGTCCGCCTGGGCGTCGACGTAGACGTGGCAGTTGCCGGTGCCGGTCTCGATGACGGGGACGGTGGACTCGGAGACGACCGTCTGGATGAGGGAGGCGCCGCCGCGCGGGATGAGGACGTCGACCAGGCCCCGGGCCCGCATCAGCTCGCGGACGCTCTCGCGGCTCTCGCCGGGCACGAGCTGGACGGCGTCGGCGGGCAGCCCCGCCCCGCCCACGGCGTCGCGCAGCACACGCACCAGCGCCGTGTTGGACTCGTAGGCGGAGGCCGAGCCGCGCAGCAGGACCGCGTTGCCGGACTTCAGGCACAGGGCGGCGGCGTCCACGGTGACGTTCGGACGGGCCTCGTAGATGATGCCGACGACACCAAGCGGGACGCGGACCTGGCGCAGGTCGATGCCGTTGGGGAGGGTGGAGCCGCGGACGACCTCGCCGACCGGGTCGGGCAGGGCGACGACGTCGCGCACGTCCGAGGCGATGGCGCGCACCCGCTCCGGGGTGAGCGTGAGGCGGTCGATGATGGCCTCGCTGGTGCCGGCCTCGCGGGCCTTGGCGATGTCCTTCGCGTTGGCCTCGACGATCTCGCTCGTACGGACCTCCAGCGCGTCCGCGACGGCGGCCAGCGCGTCGTCCTTCTCCGCGCGCGGCAGCGGGGCGAGGTCGGCGGCGGCGGCCTTGGCGCGGTAGGCGGCCTGCTGGACCGGGGAGAGGGAGTCGTACGGCGAAAGCGTGGTCATGAGTGAAGGGTAGTGCGCCGGGAGGGCGCGTCCACCGCGCATCCCAAAGCCCGAGACACCTGGCGAGAGGGGCTCAGAAGGGGTGGACGCCGACCGGGCTCGCGGGCGGCGGGCCGTAGCCCTCGGCGACGCGCTGGTGGTAGGTCTCGCGGTCGATGACCTCCAGACCGACGATCTCCCACGGCGGCAGTTTGGCGGTCTGGCGGTGCTCGCCCCACAGGCGCAGGGCGACGGCGGCCGCGTCATGCAGGTCGCGGGCCTCCTCCCAGTAGCGGATCTCCGCGTGGTCGCCCGCGTACCTGCTGGTCAGCAGGAAGGGGTGGTCGTGGGCGAGCTGCTCGAGGCCGCGCCGCACCTCGGCGAGCGGGGCCTCGGCGCCAGAGACGCTGAGGGTGATGTGCCACAGGCGGGGCAGGTCCGCCGGTTCCTCGTAGCGGTCGCCGGCCGCCACGCTGGTCAGGGCGCGTTCCTCGCCCACCGCGCGGGAGGAGGGGCCCCCGGCGCCGCCGGCGCCACCGCAGGACGCCGTCCCAGGGCGCACTCGTCTCACGACGGCCTCCTTTTCGCAGGGTCGAGCTTCGCCAGGGTCGAGCGGTGCTCGTGCGGAATGTGTCCCTGGGACAAAGTTGAGCAGGCCGGGGGCCGTCACGTGACGCTTTTGCGGAACGTCCACCGCCGGGGGGCGGACGTTTCGGTCCATTTACGGGTGCAGGATCACCAGATCGTCCCTGTGTACGACCTCACGCTCGTACGCCGGGCCCAGTTCCCGGGCGAGCTCGCGGGTGGAGCGGCCGAGCAGCTGGGGGATCTCCCTGGCGTCGAAGTTGACGAGCCCGCGGGCCACCGCGCGCCCCTCGGCGTCCCGCAGTTCGACCGGGTCCCCGGCGACGAACTCGCCCGCCACGGCGGCGATCCCGGCCGGCAGCAGCGAGGTGCGCCGCTCGACGACCGCCCGTACCGCCCCGTCGTCCAGGGTCAGGTGACCCTGCGGGGTGGAGGCGTGCTGCAGCCACAGCAGGCGATCGGCGGACCGTTTGCCGGTGATGTGGAAGTAGGTCCCGGTGTCGCCGCCGGCCAGGGCCTCCGCCACGTGCACGGCGCTGGTGAGGACCACCGGGATGCCGGCCGCGGCGGCGATCCGGGCCGCCTCGATCTTGGTGACCATGCCGCCGGTGCCGACGCCGGCCTTGCCCGCGCTGCCGATCTCCACGTGCGCGAGGTCCCGCGCTCCCCGTACCTCCGCGATCCGCGAGGTGTCCGGCCTGCTGGGGTCGCCGTCGTAGACGCCGTCGACGTCGGAGAGGAGGACCAGCAGGTCGGCGTGGACGAGGTGGGCGACCAGGGCGGCCAGGCGGTCGTTGTCGCCGAAACGGATCTCGTCGGTGGCGACGGTGTCGTTCTCGTTGACGATCGGGAAGGCGCCCATCGCGAGCAGCTTGTCGAGGGTGCGGGAGGCGTTGCGGTGGTGGGCGCGACGGCTCATGTCGTCGCTGGTCAGCAGGACCTGGCCGACACGGACGCCGTAGCGGGCGAAGGAGGCGGTGTAGCGGGCCACCAGCAGTCCCTGGCCGACGCTGGCGGCGGCCTGCTGGCGGGCGAGGTCGCGGGGGCGGCGGCGCAGTCCCAGGGGGGCGAGGCCGGCGGCGATGGCACCGGAGGAGACCAGGACGATCTCCTTCTCGCCGCCGCTGCGGCTCTTGGCGAGGACGTCGACGAGCGCGTCCACCCGGTCGGCGTCCAGGCCGCCGGAGGCGGTGGTCAGCGACGAGGAGCCCACCTTGACGACGATCCTGCGGGCCTCGGTAACGCCCTGCCTTGCCCCTGCCACCTGCTCGTCCGTCCCCTCGCGCGCTCGGGTCTCCCCGCCACGCAATCTACGCGACGAGGCACCCCGACCGCGCGCCGGTCCAGTCCCCGGACACACGACAGGTGAGGTCAGGCCGCTGCGGCCGACTCCCCGGAGGTGCGGGTGCCGGGCCTGGCGGCCGCGGTCGTGCGGGTCTTCATCACCCGGCGGGCCTTGCGGACCGCGCGGCGCAGGACCGTGCGGGCGGTGTGCTCGCGGTAGCCGGGGATGCCGCGGGCCTCGCGGGGGGCGGCGAGGTAGAGGGAGTCGGGCAGGCCGACCGACGCGTCCCGGAAGTAGGGGTAGGCGAAGTAGACGCGGTGGCCCTTGTGTTCCAGGACGGGCGTGGGGCGCCGCTTCGACCTGAGGAACTCCAGGACGCCGACGAGGAGTTCGGGGCGCTCCTCGGCCACCAGGTGCAGCCGCAGCCGCTCGTCGACCTTGAGGCGTTCGCCGACCCCCGCGGTCCAGAACTCCTCCATCAGCGGCCGGGCCAGTTCGAACTTGTGCCGCCGGACCTCCTCGCTGTCCTTGAGGTACTTGGGCCCGAACTGGGGCAGCAGCGTGACCAGGAAGGGCCGCACCATGAGCAGGTCGCGCCGCGGGCCGGCGGGGACGTGCTCGGCTATCAGGTTCATCAGGGCGCGCGCGGAGTCGAAGCGCAGGGTGTAACTCCCGGTCTTCGTCACGTGTTTGCCGTCCTCGCGGCCCACGAGGTAGTAGCAGGTGTAGTCGGCGAGCACGGAGACGCCGTCGGCGCGCAGGTACGCCTCCATCGTGAACAGCGCGTCCTCGCCGGTCCACAGGGACTCGTCGAAGCGCATGCCGTGCCGCTCCAGGAACTCGCGGCGGAACAGCTTCTGGGCACTGAGCGTGAACTTGATGTTGGAGGAGAAGACGTCGGTACGTTCCAGCGTCTGCCCCCACATCGTCCGCGGCGGGACGCGGTTGATGCCCTCGACGCGGCCGAGCACCACGTCCGTGCCGTTGCGGTCGGCCATGGCGACCATCCGCTCCAGGGCCTCGGGGCCGAGCCGGTCGTCGGCGTCGAGGAAGAACACGTAGCGCCCGCAGGCCTTGCCGAGGCCGACGTTGCGCGGGCCGCTGGGGCCGCCGGAGTTGTCCTGCCGGATCACCGTGACCGGCAGGGCGACCCGGGCCGCGAACTCCTCCAGGCACTCCCCCGTGCCGTCGCTCGAGCCGTCGTCGACCGCGATCACCTCGATGCGCTCGGGGGCGAGGCTCTGCGCCTCGACGGACGCGAGGCATTCCACCAGGTACGGCATCGCCTCGTAGGCTCCGATGACGACGCTCACATCAGGTTGCGCCACGCTCACGTTCACCCCTCGTCACAGGCAGTTTCCCCCCGGTCGTCCTTCTGGCCACCTGCAAGACGGACGCCCCCGGAGGGCGGTTGCCTGGACATACGTAAGAAGGGCCCGGTTTTCGAGGATCTTTGCTCGAGAACCGGGCCCTTCTCACCTGTTTCACACGGTGGGCGGCTTCGCGGAGAGCGCGTCCGAGAGTTCGTCCGCCCCGGGGGTGCCGGCCGCGGCGGCGCGGGACTCCTGGCCGAGGTTGCGGGTCTCGGCCTTGAGCGCCAGTTCCCTCACCGCGGTGTTGAACTGCTCGATGGAGGGCGGCTCGTCCGGGCCGAGCAGGTACGTCTTCAGCTCCTTGCGGTCCTCTGCCAGCGGGTCGGCCTCCGGGTCGCGCACGGCGGCCAGCAGCTCGCCGAGTTCCGAGGCCTTGTTGGAGAGGATCACCGCGGCGCGCACGGCGGTGTTCTGCCGCTTGAACTCCTCCACGCCCAGCTCGGCGGAGTCCGTGACCGCGTACGGCTTGCCGCTCGCGAGGAAGTCGGAGACCACGGAGGAGATGTCGGAGACCATCGCGTCGGAGACGTTGAAGCAGTCGAACAGGCGCGGCTCAGCGCCCTCGACGACGCGGTGCTCCCAGGTCGGGAAGGAGCGCCAGTACGCCTCGTTCCACTCCCCGCGCAGCCGCGCGACCTCCTCGTACCGGGCGACGTCGACCACGCCGTCACGGGTGGCCTCGGCCTCGTCGGCCTTCTCGCCGCCCAGGCCCACCAGCTCGGCGATCCGGGCCTCGATCCGGGCGAGCTCGGCCTTCGCCTTCTCCTGTGCGGCCGTGTCGGCGGTGAAGCGGGAGTCGGCGGCGCGCTCGGCGGCGGCCTTCTCGACCAGGGCGACGATGCGCTGGTGGGCGGCGGCGGCCTTGGGCAGGACCGTGCCGGTGAAGGGGTGCGGCTTGTACAGGACGCGTACCGGCGGGTCGGCCTTGACCAGCGTCTTCACGATGTTCTCGCCGGCCAGCATGATCGAGGTGTTGCCCGGGTCGCCGTCCCAGCCCTCCCAGGTCGGCGCGTACAGCACCGTCGGACAGCGTTCATCAGCGGCTCCGCCGCGGGGGCCCTCCGGCCCACCTTCCCAGCCCCGGATCGGCGCCAGCTGCGGGCGGCCGACCTCCACGATGTCCTCGTCGCGGACGCCGACGTCGGCGATGGCGTAGCGGTCGCGGCCCGCGCGGCCGGCGACCCACACCTCGTCGTAGCCCTTGCTGAACGGGTTGACGCTGGCCAGCTTGTCGCTGTCGCCGTGGCCGATGAAGACGTGCTTCATGGTGGGCACGCGCAGCAGGTGGATGTTCTTGCCGACGTTCGCGGCGTACAGCGCGACGCGCACGGTGGACAGGTCCATGTTCATCAGGTGCACCCCTCCGGGCACGCAGATGACGGGGACCGTGGTGGGCGCCAGGTTCTGCAGGATGACCCGCTCGCGCAGCAGGATCAGCGGCCGGGTCTCCAGCTGCTCCATCGTCTCCAGCCACATGTTGACCTGGTACGTGGAGTCCTTGGAGCCGGAGAAGTACAGCAGCGTCTGCGGCTTGTAGTCGCGCAGCCAGTCGTCGACGGCGGCCAGGACCTTGTCCGCGTTCGGCGGCATCTTGTGGCCGCGGACGTACGGCACGAGTGCGAGGACGTACAGGCTGCCGAGGCCCAGCGTGATGCCGATGCCGACGAAGCCGGCCACGGAGGAGCCCGCCTCGGCCGAGATCAGGATGCCGACGACGGCCGCGAGGTCGAGGTGGAGCATCTTCTCGGCGGAGCGGTCCAGCAGGCCGAACGGCGGCGCGTCCGGGATGTTGATGCGCGACTTCAGGTCGACGTTGCGGGTGGCGACCGGCATCCGGCGGCGGTTGCGGATCAGCGTGACGACGGCGCCGTGCGGGGCCTGGAGGCCGTAGAACGCGATGAAGCAGCCGATCGCGCCGTAGTAGATCAGGTTGTTCGCGAGGTCCAGCCGGGCCAGCAGCAGGATCAGCAGCAGCTCCCGGATCAGGAAGCGGATCGACAGGCCTGCTCTGACCTTGCTCAGCCGGTTGACCAGGTAGCTGCCCTTGCGGTGCAGATAGTGGTCGGCCAGGTACGTCACGGCGGCCGCCGCCGCGAAGGCGGGGACGCTCGGGACGAACGCGGCCACCATGATGGCCGGGAAGCCCAGCATCATGAGGACCGCCGCGGCCAGCTCGGCCGCGCTGCCCACCCGGGCGACGCGAATAGCGGTGGATATCACGTAAAACCTGCTCTGGGAGGGAAAGTGCCGGTTTTGTTCTCTACGGATTCAGGCCTCTGCGAACGCCGGTCAATGCGCGCATTGACACCGGAAAGCAGAGGCCTGAATAACGGAAGGCTAATAGTGGTCGATTATTACACGCCGTCCTGACGGTCGAGCACCGAGGCCAGTGCCTGCTCGAACCCGGTGGCCTGCGCCGCGCCCGCCGTCGGGTCCTGCTGGCGGACGTCGATGACGTGCCCGGTTAGCTCCGACAGCAGCACGTCGAGGGAGGTACGGGCCACCGCCTCGGAGGACAGCAGGGAGCCCGCGGGCTCCTGGCCGAAGGCCTTGGTGCGCATCGGGGTGGCGGTGCGCTCAGGGTTGATGCAGTTGACGCGGACACCGTCGCCGGCCCACTCGTCGGACAGTGCCTGGGTGAGGTTGACCATGGCGGCCTTGGTCGAGGAGTAGAGGCTGTACTCGGCGCGGCCGCGGGTGTAGCTGCTGGAGGTGTACAGCAACAGCTGGCCCTTGGTCTCCGCGAGGTACTTGTACGCGGAACGGGCGATCTGGACCGGCGCCAGGTAGTTGACCTTCAGCGCCTCCTCGATGGTGGCGTTGTCGGTCTCGGCGAGCTTGCCGATGCGCAGCACGCCCGCGGTGTTGACGACGTAGTCGATCCGCCCGGTCTCCGCGTACGCCTTGGACAGCGCGTCGTCGACCTCCTCGGGGTTCTCGACGTGCGTGCCGGTGGTGGAGCGGCCCAGCGCGTACACCGTGGCGCCGTAGGACTCGGCGAGTTCGGCGATGTCCTTGCCGATGCCGTACGAGCCGCCGAAGATGACGGCCGTCTTCCCGGTCAGCAGCTCGCGGTAGGCGTCCTCGCCGACCTGCTCGGGCGCGGCGGTCGAGGCGAGCTGGAACAGCTTGTCGGCGATGAAGACGTCGACGGGCTGGGTGACCTTCATGTTGTACTCGTCACCCGCGACGACGTGGATCGGCACGTCCGGCAGGTACTTGAGGACGACCGTGCAGTCGTCCGTGGCCTGGAAGTTGGGGTCGCCGGCGGCGACCTCGTAGGCGCGGCGGATCGTGGACAGCCTGAAGGCCTGCGGGGTCTGGCCGCGGCGCAGCCGGGAGCGGTCCGGGATCTCGGTGATGAACTCGCCGTCCTGGCCGTGGGTCCGGGTCACGATGATGGTGTCGGCGGACGGGATGGCCACGTCGACGGCCTGGTAACGCCCCAGTGCCGCCACGCAGTCGTCGATGACGCGCTGCGACAGGAGGGGGCGCACGGCGTCGTGGAAGAGGACGTTGAGGTCCTCGCCGTCCGCGAGGCCCTCGCCGAGGGCCTCGATGGCGCGCTCGGTGGTCTCGTTCCGCGTGGAGCCGCCCTCGATGATCTTCCCGACCTTGGTGAACCCGGCCTTGGCGACGATCTTCTCCACGTCGGGCACGTATCCCGGCGCCATCAGCACGATGATGTCGTCGATCGAGTCCGCCCGCTCGAAGGTGGTCAGGGTGTGCTCGATGACTGCCTTGCCGGCGATCTTCAGCAGCTGCTTGGGGATCGAAAGACCCACGCGCTGGCCGGTACCACCGGCCAGGATCACTGCGGTGGTACGGGGCTTGGCTATGTGCTGGGACACAGAGGACCTACCTTGGGGCGACAGGGGACGGTGAAATGGTCCCACTTGCGGTTACCGCTGTGCAAGGTGAGCGTCCTTCACCGCATATGTACGCGCCACCTGGCATTCACCTTGCACTGTGAGTAAGGGCACAGACGCCCGGCGGCGCCGCGAGTTCCCCGATCGCCGAGGTCGCGTACGCCCATCCGGGCGATCCGGCCCGCGTCGCGTATCTTCACGTCTCGCGGTACCGGGCTGCACGCATTCTTCATATGCGGCACCGCGCCGTTACGGCGAGGCCCGAAATGCGGTTCTCCCCGAAGACCATTACCGCGGAATTCCCTGCCATTGTTCCGCGGTACCCGGCTCAGCCGAGTTCGCCCCCGGGACCGCCGTTCTCCCCCCTCGGCGGCGGCCTGGCCGGTGACCTGGTCGCTGCGGAACTGCAGATGTGCGGGCCGTTCGGGACGGCGCTCGCCCGCACCGGCATGTGCTCGCCACGGGAGCAACAGGGCACCCATGATCATGGCGCAATCGGGCCTGATGTCACGTCAGCGTACGTGTGGAGAAGACGGTCCGAGAGGGTCAGTGGGTGGACTCGACGCCCGGTCGGGCGAACTGCGGATCCGTACCGAGCGTCCGGGAACCGAAGGAGACGGATCCCGCGGCGGTGACGCCCACCCGCGATGGAGCGGAAGGCCCACACCGAACCGGCGTTGGCGTTCTCGCCCGGGGCCCCGGCGACGAGATCGGCGCGGCGGTCGTGGTCCAGGTCGAGGAGGGTGACGCCGGAGCCGAAGCGGTCGCCCTTCTCGGCGGTGCCGGGGACGCCCGGCGTGTTCTGGCTGAACACCCGGGAACCGGCACCGGTCGGTCCCGCCGCGCCGCCGGGGGTGACGGTGACCGTCCCGGCGTCCTGCACGCCGGAGAAGTCCTCGCCGGGAGCGCCCGCGACGATGTCGGCGTACCCGTCCCCGTTCACGTCGCCGACCGCGACATCGGCACCGAACAGGTCGCCCGTCTCGGTCGTCCCGGGCGTGTTCTGGCTGAGGGTGCGCGGATCCGCGACCCGCGGCCCCCGCGCCGTGCCGAGGACGACTCCGACCCGCTCGCCGTACTCGCTGGGATCGGCCGCGCCGTCACCGCTGTGGGCGCCCCTGGGGCGCCCGAAGACGATGTCGTCCCGCCCGTCGCCGTTCACGTCGCCGAGCGCGATGCTCTCGCCGCCCTCGATGTCGCGGCCCTCGCCGTCCTTCAGATGGGTGAGGGGCGCGAGGCCGTTCCGGGTGCCGTGCAGGTAGAGGAGGCTGTGGCCGACGTTCTGGTCGTCCGGGTCGTCCCAGTCGGACGGGCCGGTCAGCACCACGACGTCGTCGATGCCGTCGCCGTCGACGTCCCCGCTCGCCACGTCCAGGATCTGCACGTCGGCGTCGGTGAAGGAGACGGCCCGGGTGCGGGCGGGCACGCCGGCCCGGGTGAACGGCCCCGACTGAAGCGCCGAGGGACCCGCCAGATCGGCTTGTCCGTCAGCGTCGAAGTCGCCGACGGCGACGGCGACGCGGGCGAAGGAGTCGGCGACCTTGCCGGGCAGGACGGTTTCCCCGCCCAGTCCCCGGGCCCCGCCCCACAGCACGGTGACGCTGCCCTCCCCCGCGGCGGGCACGACCAGGTCGGTGTAGCCGTCGCCGTCCAGGTCGGCGGCGGCCAGGTGGGCGCCGAAGGCGTGGCCCGCCGCGAGGGTGCCCGGCACTGAGGCGGTGGCCTGCGTGAACACCTTCCTGCTCGCGAGGTTCAACCCGTGGGCCGACCCGTGGACGACGGCCACATAACCGGCGCCCTTCTTGCCGCCCACGGTCGCGCCGGGGGCCCCGGTGGCCAGGTCCTCGTACCCGTCCCCGTTGAAGTCCTGCCGTACGGTCCTGGGAGGGCCGACCGGGCGTGGGCCGCCGGTGAGACGGCGGCCGTCCCGGCGAGCAGCGCGAGGGCGACCACCAGGGCACGCCGGGATCTGGGCATCACAACGGACTTGGGCACGTGCGACTCCGGGAATCTGTAGGGCGGTTGAGAGCTCAGGAGCCGCATGAGCCCCATCCGTTCCGCCCCGTACGGCTCACCGGCTCACCGGTTGGTTGCCCAGCGGTGGACCGCGCGTTCACCCGCCGTCGACAGCGCCCGCCGCTCAGAACGGCTCGAAGTCGTCGTACTCGCGCTCTGCTTCCTTGTCCCGGCGGCGCTGGGCCGCGGGGCGGGGGGCCTCGAAGCGGTGGTCCTCGCCGCGGCGGCCGAGCATCTCCGCGCCGGCCGTCATCGACGGCTCCCAGTCGAAGACGACCGCGTTGTCCTCGGGGCCGATGGCCACACCGTCCCCGGCGCGGGCCCCCGCCTTCATCAACTCCTCTTCCACGCCGAGGCGGTTGAGCCGGTCCGCGAGATATCCCACGGCCTCGTCGTTGGCGAAGTCGGTCTGCCGCACCCAGCGTTCGGGCTTCTCGCCGCGCACCCGGAACAGTCCCTCGTCCTCGCGCGTCACGGTGAAGCCCGCGTCGTCGACGGCCTTGGGGCGGATGACGATCCGCGTCGCCTCCTCCTTCGGCTTCGCGGCGCGCGCCTTCGCGACCAGGTCGGCCAGCGCGAAGGACAGCTCCCGCAGCCCGAGGTGGGCGACCGCGGACACCTCGAAGACACGGTAGCCCCGGGCCTCCAGTTCCGGTCGCACCATCTCCGCGAGGTCCTTGCCGTCCGGTACGTCGGTCTTGTTGAGGACGACGATCCGCGGCCGGCGGTCGAGCCCGCCGTACTGCTTCAGCTCCTCCTCGATCACGTCGAGGTCGGAGACGGGGTCGCGGTCGGACTCCAGGGTCGCCGTGTCCAGCACGTGCACGAGCACACTGCACCGCTCCACGTGCCGCAGGAACTCCAGGCCCAGACCCTTGCCCTGGCTTGCGCCGGGGATGAGGCCCGGCACGTCCGCGATGGTGTAGACGGTCGAACCGGCCGTCACCACACCGAGGTTGGGGACGAGTGTCGTGAACGGGTAGTCGGCGATCTTCGGCTTGGCCGCGCTCAGCACCGAGATCAGCGAGGACTTGCCGGCGCTGGGGTAACCCACCAGCGCCACGTCCGCGACCGTCTTCAGCTCCAGGACGATGTCGTGCAGGTCGCCGGGCTCGCCGAGCAGCGCGAAGCCGGGCGCCTTGCGCCGGGCCGAGGCCAGCGCCGCGTTGCCGAGCCCGCCGCGGCCGCCCTGCGCGGCGACATAGGAGGTGCCGTGGCCGACGAGGTCGGCGAGCACGTTGCCCGCCTTGTCGAGGACGACGGTGCCGTCCGGGACCGGCAGGACCAGGTCCTGGCCGTCCTTGCCGGAGCGGTTGCCGCCCTCGCCGGGCTTGCCGTTGGTGGCCTTGCGGTGCGGGGAGTGGTGGTACTCGAGCAGCGTGGTGACCGACTGGTCGACGGTGAGGATCACGTCCCCGCCGCGCCCGCCGTTGCCGCCGTCCGGGCCGCCGAGCGGCTTGAACTTCTCCCGGTGGACGGAGGCACAGCCGTGGCCTCCGTTACCCGCGGCGACGTGCAGCTCGACGCGGTCCACGAAGGTGGTCATGGGATGTGCCTCCAGAAAGATGCGGGACTGACTTCGGTACTAACACGCGAAAGGCGGACCCGCCTTCCCAGCAGGGAAGTGAGGTCCGCCTCGCGAAGAACTTCCGATCAGCTGCCTGATGCTCAGGCGACCGGAACGATGTTCACGACCTTGCGGCCACGGTGGGTGCCGAACTGCACCGCACCGGCCTGCAGCGCGAACAGCGTGTCGTCGCCGCCACGGCCGACGCCCGCGCCGGGGTGGAAGTGGGTGCCGCGCTGGCGGACCAGGATCTCACCCGCGTTGACGACCTGACCGCCGAAGCGCTTCACGCCGAGCCGCTGGGCGTTCGAGTCGCGACCGTTCCGGGTGGACGATGCGCCCTTCTTGTGTGCCATCTCTCCTCAGTCCCTTACTTCGCAGCCGCGGGGATCTCAGTGACCTTGATCGCCGTGTACTGCTGGCGGTGGCCCTGACGACGGCGGTAGCCGGTCTTGTTCTTGTAGCGAAGGATGTCGATCTTGACGCCCTTGTGGTGGTCCACGACCTCGGCCTGGACCTTGATGCCGGCCAGCACCCACGGGTCGCTGGTCACAGCGTCGCCGTCGACAACGAGCAGGGTCGAGAGCTCGACCGTGTCGCCAACCTTGGCGGTGGAAATCTTGTCAACCTCAACGATGTCGCCGACAGCAACCTTGTGCTGGCGACCACCGCTGCGCACGATGGCGTACACGCGGATCTCACTCTCTCGCTCGGGAACGGCACCCCCGCAGTCCAGCCGCCCGGCACACGGACGGCCTCTCCGCAGCACCCAGTGCTCCGGAGGAAGAGGTTTACGGGGATGTGGCGCGCCCATATCCAAGGACACGCCGACGGTCAAGGGTACGGGGCCACGGCCGAACGGGTCAAACCGGGCCCCGTCCGGTGTCAGCCGCGCAGGCTCTCCCGGTAGGCCACGCAGGCCTCGTACGAGGGCAGCAGGCCCTGCTCGCGGGCCTCGGCCAGGGTGGGCGCCTGCTCGTCCTTCGGGGACAGCAGCGGGGTGAGGCCCTGCGGCCACTCGATGCCGAGCTCGGGGTCGAGCGGGTGGATGCCGTGCTCGCGCTGGGGGGCGTACCCCTCGGAGCACAGGTAGACCACGGTGGCGTCGTCGGTGAGCGCCATGAAGGCGTGCCCGAGGCCCTCGGAGAGGTAGACGGCGTGGTGGTCCCGGTCGTCGAGGCGGACCGCCTCCCACTGGCCGAAGGTGGGCGAGCCGGTGCGGATGTCCACGATCACGTCGAGGACCGCTCCGCGCACGCACTTGACGTACTTGGCCTGGCTCGGCGGCACGTCCGCGAAGTGGATGCCGCGCAGGGTGCCCCGGCTGGAGACGGACATGTTGGCCTGGGCCAGGGTGAGCGGGTGGCCGGTCGCCTCGGTGAAGACGGGGGCCTTGAACCACTCGTGGAAGCTGCCCCGGTCGTCGGGGAAGACCTTCGGCTCGTGCACCCAGGCGCCGGAGATGGAAAGGGGTCGCATCGCTGGGTCCTCAGCTCTTCTTCTGCTTGGTGGTCAGGGCGCGCTTGACCCGCCCGGCGGCGCGCCGCCACAGCGGCCGCTTCCGGGGCGCCTGGGCCGCGGCCTTCTTCGCGGCGGCCTTCTTCGCCGCGGGGGTGGTGTGCCGGTCGATCACCTTGGCGGCGCCGTCGGCGTCCACGACCACGTCGACGGGGAGGCGGGTCCACTTGCGCTCGCCGCGGGAGACGGACGGCACGCCGATCCGGACAGCCCAGCGCATGCCGGTGAGCTGCTCCAGCGGCAGGGTCGCGGTGAGGGCAGTGCCGTCGGACACGGCGTCGGCGGGGTACTTGCCGACGTTCTTGCGCTCGAAGCGCAGCTGCAGGCTCTCGCCGCCCTGGGCCGCGAGGTGCAGGGGCAGCGGCAGCCATACCGTGGCCCCGTCGACGCGTGCGGCGGCGGGGTCCATGCGGGCCACCGCCTCGCCCTCCAGCTTGCCCGTGTGCTGGTCGACGTCGAGGGAGAGGTTGCCGGGCCCGTCGGTCCAGTACGGCAGGACGAGGCGGGCGGGGTCGCCGAGGAGCGCGGCCGTACGGGCGGCCTCCACGTCCTCGCCGCGGACCGCGCCGAGCCTGGTCTCCTTGCTCCAGCCGCAGGACTTGATGCGCAGGTGCAGGTCCCAGATGCCCTTGTCCAGGGGGGCGCCGCCGGCCGCGGTCAGCGGGTCCAGCTCGGAGCGGGCGGAGATCCGCTGGCGGAAGGCGTCGTCCCCGGCGGGCAGTTGGTGCCGCTCGCTGGTGACGGGCAGGTAGAACTGCCGGGCGTCCTCGCGGTGCCGGACCACCAGGTCGACGTCGCTCTTGCCGAGCGGGGCGTCCAGCTTGATGCCCTGCCGGGTCAGCTCGCCCAGCGCCTCCCCGGACAGCGGCAGTCCGAGCAGCTCGCGCTCGCCGTCCCGGCGGAAGGCCATCGGCTCGCCGTCGATCTGGTACTCGGCGTCGAAGCCGACGTGCAGCCGGCCGTCCTGCCAGGCCAGCGAGGTGAGCCTGCCGGTGGGCCTGATCCCGGCCTCCCAGGCGGCGAGGTCGCGGATCTCGTCGTAGCGGTCGGCGAAGATCAGGCCGGCGACCACCCGCTGGGTGAGGGCGAGGTTGGCGACGACACCCGGTCCGAAACGCTCGGTGACGACCTTGTGGATCTCGCGGTACAGCTCCTCGGCGTAGTCCTCGGGGAGCTTGAGCAGGCGCTGGCCGCGCAGCCGCTCGACCATCTCGTTGCGCAGCCAGCGGCTGAACAGCTTGTCGCGCAGCTTGCCGGGCTCGGTCAGCTCCTCGACCACGTCGAGGGCCTCGCGCAGGTTGCCGAAGTAGCCGACCGGGTCGAAGCGCTGGAAGCCCGCGTTGGAGCCGTCGTCACGGGTGATGTGGTAGTAGCACAGGTAGTCGCTGAGCACGGCGACGCTCTTGGCCCGCAGGTAGGCCTCGACGACGAAGACGTGGTCCTCGAGGCGGCGGCGGCCCTCCTTGAAGCGCATGCCGTGCTCGTTGAGGAACTCCCGCCGGAACATCTTGTGCGGGGTGAGGCTGTCGATCAGCGGCGCGTTGGAGACCGTGGCGCGCGGCCGGTTGACGCGGAACAGCTCCTGCGGGACCGGACGGCCGATGCCGGCCATCTTGCCCACGACCACGTCGGCCTCGTTGGCCTTGCCGTAGTCGTACATCCGCTCCAGCGCCTCGTCGCCGAGCCAGTCGTCGTGGTCGACGAACATGACGTACTCGCCCCGGGCTGCGTCGATGCCGGTGTTGCGGGGGCGGCCGGACCAGCCGGAGGACTCCTGGTGGATGACGTGGAAGTGCGGGTGCTCGGCGGCCAGCTGGTCCAGCCGGGCCGGGGTCTCGTCGGTGGAGCCGTCGTCGACGAAGAACACCTCGAACTCGTCGGGGGTCAGGCTCTGCCGCAGCAGGCCCGTGACGCAGTCCTCGACGTACTTGCCGGGGTTGTAGACCGCGATGACGACGCTGACCTTGACCGTCACGCCGTTGTCTCCTTCAGGTGGACCCGGTGGATCTCCGGGAAGGCCTCGGTGAGGGCCGTGCGCCAGTCGCGCAGCGGCTGGATGCCGGCCTCGGCGAACCGGTCGTGACCGAGGACGCTGTAGGCGGGGCGGGGGGCGGGACGGACGAACGCGTCGCTGGTGGTGGGGCGGACCCGGTCCGGGTCGGTGCCGAGCAGCCGGAAGATCTCGCGGGTGAAGCCGTACCAGGTGGTCTCGCCGGAGCTGGTGCCGTGGTAGACGCCGGCCGGTGCGGTGCCGGCCAGGGCACCTAGGCCCAGCTCGTACAGCAGCCCGGCGAGGTCGGCGCTCCAGGTGGGCTGGCCGCGCTGGTCGTCGACGACGTCGAGGGTGTCCTTGACGCCCTCCAGCTTGATCATCGTGCGGACGAAGTTGGGGCCGCCGGTGCCGTACAGCCAGGCGGTGCGGACCACATAGCCGCGTTCCGTCGACAGCACCGCCTGCTCGCCGGCCAGCTTGGTGCGTCCATAGGCGCTGCGCGGGGCGGTGGGGGCGTCCTCGGCGTACGGGGTGTCCGCGTCGCCGGCGAAGACGTAGTCGGTGGAGACGTGCAGCAGGACGGCGCCGGTGCGGGCGCAGGCGGCGGCCAGGTGGGCCGGGCCGTCGCCGTTGATGCGCAGCGCCTCGTCCTCGCGGGTCTCGGCGTCGTCGACGGCGGTCCAGGCCGCGCAGTTGACGACCACGGCGGGCCGGTGCTCCTCGATCGCCCGGTCCACGGCCTCGGCGTCGGTGAGGTCGAGGGCGGCGCGGTCGAGGGCGACGCACCGCTCCCCCGCCTCGGCCAGCCGGGCCAGGACGTCCTGGCCCAGCATGCCGCCCGCGCCCGTGACCAGCCAGGTGCGGTTGTCGCTCACAGCGCGGCCCGCTCCTTCAGGGGCTCCCACCACGCGCGGTTGTCGCGGTACCACTGCACGGTCTCGGCGAGGCCCTGCTCGAAGCTCTTGCGGGGCTCGTAGCCGAGCTCCTCGCGGATCTTGGTGCAGTCGACGGAGTAGCGGCGGTCGTGGCCCTTGCGGTCCTCGACGTACTCGACGCTGGTGTCCCAGTCCGCGCCGCACGCCTTCAGCAGCAGCCCGGTCAGTTCCTTGTTCGACAGCTCGGTGCCGCCGCCGATGTTGTAGACCTCGCCGGCCCGTCCCTTGGTGCGCACCAGCTCGATGCCCTGCACGTGGTCGTCGATGTGCAGCCAGTCGCGGACGTTGCCGCCGTCGCCGTACAGCGGGACCTTCTTGCCGTCCAGCAGGTTGGTCACGAACAGCGGGATGACCTTCTCCGGGAAGTGGTGGTGCCCGTAGTTGTTGGAGCAGCGGGTCACCCGCACGTCCAGGCCGTGGGTGCGGTGGTACGACAGCGCGATCAGGTCGCTGGAGGCCTTCGCCGAGGAATAGGGCGAGTTGGGCTGCAGCGGGTGCGTCTCGGGCCAGGAACCCTCGTCGATGGACCCGTAGACCTCGTCGGTGGAGATGTGCACGAAGGTCTTGATGCCCGCCCGGTGCGCCGCGTCGATCAGCGTGTGCGTGCCCACCACGTTGGTGCGGACGAACTCCGCGCCGCCGTCGATCGAGCGGTCCACGTGCGACTCGGCGGCGAAGTGCACCACCTGGTCGTGCTCCGCCATCAGCTTGCCGACCAGCTCCACATCGCAGATGTCGCCCTGCACGAAGGCGAACCCGGGGTGCTCGCGCACCTCGTCGAGGTTGGCCGGGTTGCCCGCGTACGTCAGCTTGTCCAGCACGGTGACCGCGACGTCACCGGGGCCCTCGGGGCCGAGCACGGTACGGACGTAGTGCGAGCCGATGAAGCCGGCACCGCCGGTCACCAGGATCCTGGTCGGGCGGGTTGTCGAAGGGGAGGTCATGAAGAGATCTGCACCTTGCTGTGATCACCGAGCACGAGCCGGTGGGCCGAAGGGTTACGGGGAGCGGGCGTCACCTCGACGTCACGCCCGATGAGCGAGGCCTCCACCCGGCGCACGCCGGTCACGGACGAGCCGCGCAGCACGATCGAGTACTCGATTTCGCTGTCCTCGATCCTGCAGTCCTCGGACACGGACGTGAAGGGGCCGATGTACGCGTTCTCGACCACCGTACCGGCGCCGACGATGACGGGTCCCACGATCCGGCTGCCGCTCACGCGGGCACCGGCCTCGATGCGCACGCGGCCGATGATCTCGCTGTCGTCCGACACCGTGCCCTCGGTCACCGGCTCCACGGTCTCCAGGACCGAGCGGTTGACCTCCAGCATGTCGGTGACGTTGCCGGTGTCCTTCCAGTAGCCCGAGATGGTGGTGGAGCGGACGTCGCGCTTGTCGTCTATCAGCCACTGGATGGCGTGCGTGATCTCCAGCTCGCCGCGCCAGGAGGGCTTGATGGAGCGGACGGCCTCGTGGATCGCCGGGGTGAACAGGTACACGCCCACCAGCGCGAGATCGCTCTTCGGCTCCTTCGGCTTCTCCTCCAGACCCACCACCCGGCCGTCGCCGTCGAGTTCGGCGACACCGAAGGAGGTCGGGTTGGGGACCCGGGTCAGCAGGATCTGCGCGTCGGGCCGCTCGGTGCGGAACTCCTCCACCAGGCCGGTGATGCCACCGACGATGAAGTTGTCACCGAGGTACATGACGAAGTCGTCGTCGGCGAGGAAGTCCTTGGCGATGAGGACGGCGTGGGCGAGCCCCAGCGGTGCCTCCTGCGGGATGTAGGTGACCTTGATCCCGAACTGGGAGCCGTCACCCACCGCCTCGCGGATCTCCTCGGCGGTGTCGCCGACGATGATCCCGACCTCGCTGATGCCCGCTTCGGCGATCGCCTCGAGGCCGTAGAAGAGAACGGGCTTGTTGGCGACCGGTACGAGCTGCTTGGCCGAGGTGTGGGTGATCGGGCGGAGGCGGGTACCCGCTCCCCCGGAGAGCACGAGAGCCTTCACGTATAGCGCCCCAATACTGTGCACACGCGGGAGAGAAATCCCCGTTTGTCTACGCTTGTCTGGTTTAAGAGTGAATCTTGGCTGACATCATAACCTGATGGGCCGATCGCAGGTTCACCTGCCATTCACACAATCGATCTGCGCGTGAGAGTGCGCAAGTCCGAGTAAACGCCAGGCGCCCCCGGTTCGGGTACCGGGGGCGCCTGATGTTCACGGCTGCGAAGGGGTGTCAGTCCTCGTCAGCGGCGGCCGAGACCGAGGTCTTCTTCGCCGCTGTCTTGGCCGCCGCGGTCTTGACGGTTTTTGCCGCCTTTTTGGCCGTGGTTTTCTTCGCCACGGTCTTCTTCGCCGCGGTCTTCTTGGTGGCCGCCTTCTTCGCGGTCGCCTTCTTGGCCGTCTTACGGGCCGTCTTCTTCGCCGGAGCCGGGTCGCCGGCCTCCTCCTCGGCGGCCGGGGCCTCCGTCGCCGACGGGACGACCACGACGGCCGCCTCCTCGGGCGCGGTGGGCGCGGTCTCCTTGCGCACCGCCCGACGCCGCGGACGGGTCGGGGCGGCGCTCTGTGCCGGCGCCTCGGCGGCTTCCGCCGCCGGCTCGGCCACCGGCGCGGGCGCGGCCTCGCTGACGGTCACCACGGCCGCCTCGGCCCCGGCCGGCGAACCGGCGGGCGCCGACACCTTGCGGGTGGCACGACGGCGCGTACGGCCCTGGGGAGCGGCCTCCGCGGCGGCTTCGGGGGCCTCGGCGGCGACCACCGGGTCCTCGGCGGCCATCGGCTCGGCCTGCGCCTCGGCGGCCGTCTCCGGCTGCACGGAACGCTCCGCCGCCACGGCGGCCGGCACGACCTGGGCGGTCGGCACCTCGGCGACCTCGCTGTCGGCCGCGGCCCGGTCGGCGTCGGCCCCGTCGGAGTCGGTGCGCTCCGCCCCCGGCCGGGTTCGGCCCCTCGGGGCGCCCGCAGGAGCCGAGGCCCGTCGGCTCGCCCGGCGCCGGCTGCGGCCGCCCCGGGTGGCCGCGGCCTCCGCCTCGGCGACGCTGCTGTAGAGCTCCTCGTCAAGACCGAAGTCGGGCGCCGCCAGCGCCACCGGCTCGGCGAGTTCGGCCGCGACCTCGACCGCGGTCTCGATCTCCGGCTCGACGGCCTCGCCGCTCTCCACGGCCACCGCGGCACTCTCGTGCACGTGCTCCTGCACGTCGCCGCCGCGCCCGCGCTTCTTGCGCTTGCCGCCGCCACCGACGGAGCTCGGCTGCTCCATGTGGACGATGACACCGCGCCCGTTGCAGTGGACGCACGTCTCGGAGAACGACTCCAGCAGACCCTGCCCGACCCGCTTGCGGGTCATCTGCACCAGACCCAGCGACGTGACCTCGGCCACCTGGTGCTTGGTACGGTCCCGGCCCAGGCACTCCAGCAGGCGCCGCAGCACCAGGTCCCGGTTGGACTCCAGCACCATGTCGATGAAGTCGATGACGATGATGCCGCCGAGGTCGCGCAGCCGCAGCTGGCGCACGATCTCCTCGGCCGCCTCCAGGTTGTTCCTGGTGACCGTCTCCTCGAGGTTGCCGCCCTGACCGGTGAACTTGCCGGTGTTGACGTCGATGACGACCATCGCCTCGGTCCGGTCGATCACCAGCGAACCGCCGCTGGGCAGCCAGACCTTGCGGTCCAGCGCCTTGGCGAGCTGCTCGTCGATCCGGTAGGTGGCGAAGACGTCGACCTCGGAGGTCCACTTCTGCAGCCGCTCGGCCAGGTCCGGCGCCACGTGGGACACGTACCCGTGAACGGTCTGCCAGGCCTCCTCGCCGCTGACGATGACCTTGGAGAAGTCCTCGTTGAAGATGTCGCGCACGACCCGGACCGTCATGTCCGGCTCGCCGTACAGCAGCGTGGGCGCGTTGCCGTTCTTCGACTTCTTCTGGATGTCCTCCCACTGCGCCTGCAGCCGCTCGACGTCCCGGCGCAGCTCGTCCTCGCTCGCGCCCTCGGCGGCGGTGCGCACGATCACGCCCGCGTCCTCGGGGACGATCTTCTTGAGGATGGTCTTCAGCCGGGCCCGCTCGGTGTCGGGCAGCTTGCGGCTGATACCGGTCATCGAACCCTCGGGGACGTACACGAGGTAGCGCCCGGGGAGGGAGACCTGGCTGGTCAGCCGTGCGCCCTTGTGCCCGATGGGGTCCTTCGTCACCTGGACGAGCACGGACTGCCCGGACTTCAGCGCGCTCTCGATGCGCCGCGGCCCGTTGGCCATGCCCAGCGCCTCGAAGTTGACCTCACCGGCGTACAGGACGGCGTTGCGGCCCTTGCCGATGTCGATGAACGCGGCCTCCATCGACGGCAGCACGTTCTGCACCTTGCCCAGGTACACGTTGCCGACGTACGAGGTCGCCTGCTCCTTGTTGACGTAGTGCTCGACCAGCACGCCGTCCTCGAGCACGCCGATCTGCGTGCGCTCACCGCTCTGCCGGACCACCATCACCCGCTCGACGGCCTCGCGGCGGGCGAGGAACTCGGCCTCGGTGATGATCGGAACGCGCCGGCGGCCCTGCTCACGGCCTTCCCGGCGCCGCTGCTTCTTCGCCTCGAGGCGCGTGGAGCCCTTGATGGACTGCACCTCGTCGGAGGGCTCGGCCTTCGGGCGGGGCTCGCGCACCTTGACGACGGTGCGCTCGGGGTCGCCCTCGCCGGGCTCGATGTCCACGGAGGTGTCACCTGCCCGACGACGCCTGCGGCGACGGCGGCGGCTGGAGCTGGACCCGCCGGGCTCGTGGCCCTCCTCGGCGTCCTCTTCCTCCTGCTCGGCGGTGTCCTCGGCGTCCTGCGCGGCCTGCTCGCCGACGAAGTCCTCGGACTCGTCCGACTCGTCCTCGCCACCGGAGTCGGCCAGTTCGCCGCGACGGCGACGACGGCCACCGCGACGGCGGCGCCGACGGGACCCGGTCTCCTCGGCGTCGTCACCGTCACCGGCGTCCTCGACCGACTCCTCGGCCTCCTCCGGCTCGTCCTCCTCGACGACGGCGGCCGTGGTCTCGGCCTCGACGGGCTCGCCCCGGCCACGACGCCGGCGCCGCGGCGCGGCGGGCTGCTCCTGAGCGAGCGCCTCCTCCTCCGCGCTTTCCGCGACCTCTTCGGCCTCGGCCGCCTCGGCGGCCGCCTGGGCGGCGGCCCGCTGCGGCGTCTGGAACTGCGGCTCGGCGAACACGGGCGCCTGGAACACGGCGACGGCGGGCCGGGCCGGTCGGCGCCGCCCCTCGTCCTCGCCTTCCTCACCGGCGGCCCCGCCGACGGCGGGAGCGGGCTCGGAGAACCCGACAGCGGCCCGGCGGACGACCCGGCGGCGACCACGCCGCGACGAGCCGTCGTCCTCCGCCTGCGGGGCGGTCTCGGCGGCGGGCTCCTGTGCCTCCGGCTCGTCGGCCACGGTGTCGGGGGCCGTCGCTGTGGTAGCGGCGGCGGGGGCGGAGACACGGCGCGTGGCCCGACGGCGGGTACCGCGCGGAGCGGCGTCCTCGGCCTCGTCGGCGGCAGGCGCCTCGGCTGCCGGGGCCTCCCCGCCGGAAGCGGCGGGAACCACGGTCTCGGCGGCCTCCTCGGGCGTCGCGGCCACGGTCGGCGCGGACACGCGGCGGGTGGCACGACGACGGGCGCGCGGCGGGGCGGCCTCCTCGTCCGGCGCGACGGCCTCGGCCGGCTCGGCGGCAGCGGGCGTCTCGGCCGCGGGGGCTGCGGCGGGCACCACGGTCTCGGCCACCTCGGCGGACGCCGGAGCCGCGGCCGGCGCGGACACGCGGCGGGTCGCCCGACGACGCGTCCGCGGAGCAGGCGCGGCCTCGGGGGCCTCTTCGGCCTCGGTGAGGCTCTCGTCGGCCTTGGCGACCAGGTCCTCGTCGGCCGGTATGGCCGGCGCGGTGATCTCCTCCGGCGTCTCGGAGGCGGCCCCGGCGGGCGGTCCCGCGGGGCGTGAGGCGGCACGGCGCCGACGACGCGGCGGCAGGGTGTCGCTCGGGGTGTTCAGTTCTTCGGAACCCTCGGCGGGTTCGGTCGGTTCGAGCATGCGGGCTTGTCTCCCGTCAGGCTCCCGGGCGCCGCGCCTGGTCCGGTGTCGATCGCTCGACCACCGTTGACGTCCGCGGCTCGCGCTGTGCGCGGTGCCGCCGTCCGGGGCGCGGGCGCCGCACGGGAGCTCTCTGTGTCCTGTCTCGCCGGTTCCGTACACCCTGTTGGGTACGGCCTGGCGAAAGTCTTCTGGTCGGTGCGCTGCCCGACCCAGGTGGCTCCCGAGTACGAGGGCGGCGCTACGACGTCCGTCCTTCGCGGGACCTTCCTTACGCCGACGCCTTCGCGGCGGCAGCGGAACCGGCCACCAGGGCCGTCGCCGCCTCGCGGTCGGGCGCGAGCGGGTCGGTCACCGTGCCGGTCTCTTCATCGAGCAGCCCCTGCGCCAGCCTGGTCACCGCTGCGGGGACCGGCGGCGCCAGGTCGGCCACGGCGCGGAGACCGGACAGGACGTCGTCGGGTCGTACGGCAGGCGTCACGTGCCGAACAACCAGCCGCAGTATCGCACAGGGCTGGTCGGTCGGCCTATCAGCCGGATCACTGTGCCTTTCAAGATCGCGCGTTTCGAGGTTCACGACCGCAGGGCGGGCGTCGAAGGTCCGCACACCGTTCTTCGTCATCCGCTGGACCTCGACGGCCCCGGCGGCGTTGAAGGCGGTGACGGCCCGCTCGGCCTCCTCGGGCGACACACCGTCCAGCCGGAGCTCCCACACGGAAGCCGTCAGCCGGTCGGCGAGCCCGCTGGTCCGCGCCTCGACGGCGTCGACGACGTCGAGCCCGGCGGGCAGCGACTCGTCGAGCAGAACCCTGAGCTGCTCCGGATCCCGCGCCTCGATGAGGGCGATCTCCAGGAACTCCGCCTCACTGCCCGTGCCGGTGGGTGCGGCATTGGCGTACGACACCTTCGGGTGCGGTGTGAACCCCGCCGAGTACGCCATCGGCACCTCGGCACGGCGCAACGCACGCTCGAAGGCGCGCTGGAAGTCACGGTGGCTGGTGAACCGGAGGCGGCCGCGCTTGGTGTAGCGCAGTCGGATGCGCTGCACCGCGGGTGCGGGCGGCGGGCCTTCGGGCTGTCGCTTGCCCAGTGTCGTTCAGTCCTTCGTGAGAGCGGTCGTACTGCTACCTAGAGTACGTGTCTCGCGGCCCGGAGGTTCCCGCCGGGCCGCCGGCTCGACCCGCTCGGGCTCCCCGAACAGCATCCGCCGGAAATCGGCGCGGGCCTGCCGTACCGACTCACGGGCGCCGGCCAGCGCCTCCCGCGCCGCCCGTCCCACCCCGCGCGCGACAGCGGCGACGGGCCGCAGCACCACGTCCCGTACGACGTGCCCGACCGGGGTGAGCACGGTCCGCCACAACCAGCGCACGGGCTCCACGAGGATCCACCGGAAGAGGGTCCCGAGGGCCTGCCCCACGGCGAGCGAGATCCGCCCCGCCACCCGCCAGGCGTGCCCCAGCGCGTCCCCCACCTCCCGCGCCACGACCACGAGCGCCCGCCCGACGGGAACGAGCACCCACCGCCACACCGCGAGCGCCGGCAACACGAGCAGGACCCGCCCGAGAGGCACCAGCACCCACATGACGGCGTGCCCGAAGGGAGTCAGCACGCGCGCGTACAGCCAGGCGAGCGCGACGGCGACCGCCTTCCCCAGCGGGGTCAGCACGTACCGGTACAGCCACACGAGAGGTACGACGACCAGCGCGTTCCCGAGCCACGCGAGCGCCCTGCCGAGCGGTACGAGGACATACCTCCCGAGCGCCACGACCGGCCACGCGAGCACCCGCCCGAGCGGCCGCAGCACGGCGTCCCGAAGGAACCTTCCCGCGACGACGAGCGCGTCCCACACCATCCGCACGGGAACGACCAGCACGAACACGACGATCCGCACCGGAAGCCGAAGCGCCACCACCAGACACCCCTCGGGCTCCCGCCCCCGCGCCGGCTGTTTCTCCAGATCCATACCTGCGTAGACGCGTCCGGACACGCCACGGATGCGGGAACCGGCCGGCAGACCGCGACGAGGGAGCTCGACGCCCTCGCGGCCGAGCGCCGGCGACTGCCGAACGTGTTCCTGCGCGACGGCGACACCGTCTACCGCACCTGGCACACCGACGGCCGCGGCACCGAACAGCTCAGCCACACTTCGCCCTGATCGACCTCCTGCCGTTCGGCCGCCAGGATGGAGTGGCAGGACTCGCCCGAGGGCCGGCCCCAGTCGCCGACGTACAGCCGCTGGGCCACCTCCCAGAGCATCGTGGCGCTCCACGGCCCGGGCTCCGGCGCGGACTGACCCGCGTCGACGCGGCCGCACGGGCAGCCCATACTTGTCGGTACGGCAGAAATGCCGCCATCCTCCGCCAGGGGAAGGTGGGTTTGCGCATGTGCCGCTGGATCGCCTACTCGGGCACGCCGGTCCTTCTCAGCCACGTCCTGCACTCCCGCCTGGGAGTGGAGACCGCCAACAGCGACGGCTTCGGCGTCGGCTGGTACACCCAGGAACTCCCCACGCCGGCGGTGCTGCGGGACGTGGGCCCGGCCTGGAACAACCGGAACCTGCAGGAGGTCGCGCAGCACGTCCGTTCCGGTCTGTTCTTCGCCCACATCAGGGCGACGACCGGGACGGCCGTGCAGCAGACCAACTGCCATCCCTTCCGCAGGGATCGCTGGCCGTGGATGGCACAACGGCCTGATCAACGGCTTCCACCTGCTCAGACGTGACCTCGCCCTGGCCGTGGACCCCGCCCTCTACGCCGACATCGAGGGCTCCACCGACTCTGAGCTGATGTTCTACCTGGCACTGACCTCCGGCCTCACCGAGGACCCGCCGGGCGCCGTGGCGCGCATGGCGGGCCTGATCGAACACACAGGATACGGACACGGCGTCCCCCACCCGCTCCAGATGACCCTCGCCGTGGCCGACGGCGAGCGCCTCTGGGCCTTCCGCTACTCCAGCGAGGGCTCCTCACGATCCCTCTACTACAGCACCCGGGTGGACTCCCTGCGCGCCCTCCACCCGGACACCGCGTTCCTACGGGAGGTGGGGGAGGAAACCCGCCTCATCGTCTCCGAGCCCCTGGGCGACCTCCCCGGCGCCTGGCACGAAGTCCCCGAGAACAGCTACGGAGTGGTCCAGCCGGGCGAGGACGTGCTCCACCCCTTCCAGCCCCTCGGTTGACGTCGCCTCACCTGGACCTAGGGTCACAACTGGGGCCGGTTGAGCAGCCGGGAGAGGACGATGACGCTCTCGGTCCGGTCGACGGGGGCGGTCGCGCGTACCCGTTGGATGGCCAGTTCCAGGTGGGAGATGTCCCTGGCCAGCATGTGGAGGACGGCGTCGGCGGCTCCGGAGACGGTGCAGGCCTCGACGACTTCGGGGATGTCCTCCAGGGCTTGGCGCAGCTGGGCGGGCGTGGGGTTGCCGGTGCAGTAGACCTCGACGAACGCCTCCGTGCGCCAGGCCAGCACCTGGGGGTCGACGAGAGCGGTGAAACCGCGGATCGCGCCCGTGGCCACCAGGCGGTCGAGACGCCGCTTCGCGGCGGGAGCGGACAGGCCGGCCGCCTTGCCGATCTGGGCGTACGTGGAACGGGCGTCGCGCAGTACGCAGCGGATGATCGCTTCGTCGATGGTGTCCACGACTTCACTCCAGACGTCGGCAGGTGCGCAAAGACGCAACAAAGAACTATGTCGCCGTCAACATTGCAAGAAATCAATGGTGCATCGCAGCAAATGGAGATTGTTTGCGTCGCGGCCGCAACCGTAGCCTCCGGCTTGTCCTGATGTCACATGCCATGCCGGGAGAGCGTCTCGATGACAGCGAACGTGAGCGATGTGGAGGCGTCCGCGCTGGCCGCAGTGGACGAGGCGGCCTGCGCGCGGCTTCTGCAGGAACTTCTCGCCGTTCCCAGCGTGACGGGGAGTGCCGCGGAGTCCGAGCTTCAGCACATCCTGGCCCGGCACCTGGAGCGGATGGATCTCGATGTCGACCTGTGGTCCATGAACCTGCCCGAACTCCGTGCGCACCCCCGCTTCCCGGGCAGCGAGGCCCCGCGCACGGAGGCGTGGGGCCTGGTGGGCAGCACGCCGCGACTCGGTGACGGGCCGACCCTGGTCCTCCAGGGCCACGTCGACGTCGTCCCTCCCGGGGACCTGGCGCGATGGGAGGGGGATCCCTTCCGCCCTCGAGTCGGCACGGACGTCGTGCACGGACGGGGAGCGTGCGACATGAAGGCCGGCGTCGTGGCGATCCTCGTCGCCCTGGCCGCCCTACGGAAAGCGGGCGCGAAACTGCGCGGCCCGGTGTCCGCGCACTTCGTCGTCAGCGAGGAGGACGGAGGACTCGGAGCCTTCGGCACCCTCGAACGCGGCTACACCGGTGACGCCTGCATCATCACGGAACCGACCAGCGGCACCCTCATGACCGCGAACGCCGGAGCCCTGACGTTCCGCATCGACGTACCCGGCCGCGCCACCCACGGCAGCACCCGGTACGCGGGCGTGAGCGCCATCGACGCCTACCTGCCCATCCACCACGCGCTCGCCCGTCTGGAAGCCCGCCGCAACACCGGCGTCGACCCCCTGATGGCCGAATACCCCATTCCCTATCCGCTGTCCGTCGGCACCGTCCGGGCCGGCGACTGGGCCAGCAGCGTGCCCGACCTGCTGGTGGCCGAGGGAAGACTGGGTGTCCGGCTCGGCGAGGCTCCGGCCCAGGCGCGGACCGAACTGGAGGCGTGCGTGGCCGAAGCCTGCGCGGACGACCCGTGGCTGCGCTCCCACCCCGCCACGGTGACCTGGCCCGGAGGCCAGTTCGCCAGCGGACGGCTGTCCGCCGGGCACCCGATCGCGACCGTGGTCGGCGACGCGCACGCCGACGTCACCGGCGGCCCGCGACCGTCCGAGCGAGGCGCCCCCTACGGCAGTGACCTGCGGTTGTACTCAGCGACGGGCATCCCCACCCTGCAGTACGGTCCCGGCGACGTACGCCTCGCGCACGGCCCGCAGGAACAGGTCCACGTCAGCGAAATCGTCACCGTCACCCGGGCACTCGTACTCGCCACACTGCGCGCGGTCGGCACCAAGTAGTACCGCCGAGGGCCGCCGCACGGACACTCAGTGGCTGTGCCCGCCGGCCGGAGCGCCGTTCTTGACCGTGAGAGGCAGGAGCTTCTTTCCGGTTGGTCCGATTTGAATTGAAGTGTCCATTTGAGGGCAGAGGTCTACTGCCAAGGGTGCGGTGCGGTCAGGCCGCCAACTCGTTCACCAGCTCGCGAATGCGCCGCTCGATCTCGTCCCGGATCGGACGCACCGCATCAACGCCCTGCCCGGCCGGGTCATCGAGCTGCCAGTCCAGGTACCGCTTGCCCGGGAAGACCGGGCAGGTGTCACCGCAGCCCATCGTGATCACGACGTCCGACGCCCGTACGGCATCCGCCGTGAGCACCTTCGGTGTCTCGGCGGAGATGTCGATGCCGACTTCCTTCATCGCCTCCACCACGGCCGGGTTGACGGTGTCGGCAGGTGTGGAGCCGGCAGAGCGGACCGCGACGCGGTCCCCCGCGAGGTGAGCGAGGAAGGCCGCAGCCATCTGGGAACGCCCCGCGTTGTGGACGCAGACGAACAGGACCGACGGGCGGTGGCTGGGAGCACTCATGGCGTGCCTTTCTGCGGAGCGTGGATCAATGGGTGACGGGAGCAACGGCTTCGGTGGCGTCATGCGGGACAGGGGTGTTCGCCGTAGCAGGGTCGGGACGCCCGAACAACGCCGCCACCAGGCCCAGGCCGAGTACACCTCCGATCAGTTGGGCGACGACGAAGGCGGGAACGGAGGCCGGCGCGATCCCGGCAAACGTGTCCGTGAAGGCCCGCCCGATGGTCACAGCCGGATTGGCAAAGGAGGTGGACGAGGTGAACCAGTACGCCGCCCCGATGTAGAGCGCCACCGTCGCCGGGGCTAGGTAGACACGCCCCGTACGGATCAAGCCGAAGATCAGGAACACGAGGCCAGCGGTCGCGATTGTCTCGCCCAGCCACAGGTGACCGGCGGAACGGTCGTGCGTGGACCACTTCATGAGCGGTTCGGCGAACATGGCATCAGCGAGGACAGACCCGCCGACCGCACCCACAGTCTGAGCGGAGACGTACGCGGCCAGCTCCCGTGGGGCTATTGGTTCTCCACTGGTGCGCCCGGAGAGCCAGGCCGCGAGAGTCACGACCGGGTTGAAGTGAGCGCCGGAGACCGGCCCGAGGAGCGCGATGAGCACGCCCAGGCCGAAGACGGTGGCCAGCGAGTTGGCGAGCAACTGCACGCCCACGTCGTGCGACAGTTCAGCCGCCTGGATGCCGGAGCCGACCACTACGGTGACGAGAGCGGCCGTTCCGACCCCTTCGGCCAGTGAACGCCGCGTCAGTGAGGGGCTCACGCGGTCACCGCGGCAGGCTCGGCAGTGGTCAGGAACGCGGCCAAACGCTCCAGCACCCCGGGCAGCACCCAGTAGTACACCCAGGTCCCGCGCCGTTCGCAGTCGATGAGTCCTGCCTGCCGGAGCAGCTTGAGGTGGTGCGAGATGGTCGGCTGTGACAGCTCGAAGGCGGGTGTCAGCTCGCACACGCACACCTCACCACCCTCCCCACGGGAGGCGATCATCGACATCAGCCGCAGGCGGACCGGATCACCCAGGGCCTTGAAGATCTTCGCCAGATCTGCGGCCTGGTTCTCATCCAGCGGAGCAGACGCAAGCCCCGGGCAGCAGCCCTCTTCGGCGTCCAGGCCGAGGATCTTCAGCTCTTGTTTCGGCATGGCTCTATGTTGACGTTTTTCAATCCAAGGCGCAAGGTTGCATCAATGAACGTCAATACAAGCCGTTCCGGGCACCGCCATGCCCCGTCATCCAGGAGTGAGACATGTCCGACCAGTCCACCGACCTGCGCGAAACCGTCCGACAGCGCTACGCGGCCGCAGCCGTGAAGGTCACCGAAGGTGGCGCCGCCTGTTGCGGACCCCAGCCCGTCGAGGTCGACGAGAACTTCGGCTCCGCCCTCTACGCCGCAGACGAACGCGACGCCCTGCCCGCCGAAGCCCTGGCAGCCTCCCTCGGCTGCGGCAACCCCACCGCCGTAGCCGACCTCCACGAGGGCGAACGCGTCCTCGACCTCGGTTCGGGCGGCGGCATCGACGTCCTCCTGTCCGCCCGCCGCGTCGGCCCCACCGGCAAGGCGTACGGCCTCGACATGACGGACGAGATGCTCGAACTCGCCCTGGCCAACGCGGCGAAGGCCAAGGCGACCAACGTCGAGTTCCTCAAGGGCACGATCGAGGCGATCCCGCTCCCGGCGAACACCATCGACGTGGTGATCTCGAACTGCGTGATCAACCTGTCGACGGACAAGCCCAGCGTCTTCGCCGAGACCTTCCGGGTGCTGAGGCCCGGCGGCCGTGTCGGCGTCTCAGACGTGGTCGCCGACGACTCACTGACACCGGCCCAGCGCGCGGAACGCGGCGACTACGTCGGCTGCATCGCAGGAGCCCTGTCCTTCACCGAGTACCGCGAGGGTCTCGAAGCGGCCGGATTCACCGACATCGAGATCACCCCCACGCACCCCGTCGCCGACGGCATGCACTCAGCCATCGTGCGTGCCACCAAGCCCGCATCCGCCCCCGCGCACACCTCCGCGACCGCGGAGAGCGCTGAAGAGTGCTGCGGCGTCACCGCGTGCTGCACACCGGGCGAAGAGTCTTCCGACCCGGCCCTCACCGTGACCGAGGCCAGGTCGGCATCCGGCTGCGGATGCCAGAACTGACAAGACGCCGCGAGCCCCCTCCAGATCTCGGAGGGAGCTCGGAAGCCTTCACTGTCCCGCAGAAGCCCGACAGCGGCTCAGACCCACTCCACCCCCGAGTGGATTTCCGAAGCGCCTCCAGACCCCGGCAAGGGCGTCTGTGGAGCGCGCCGTGCCGCCGGCGGCTGCCGCACCGAGACGCCGGCAGCGGCCAGGGCGGCGGCCACATCGTCCTCACTCGCCTCCGCCCGGGCTTCGGCGATCCGTGCCAGAGCCTCGCTCACCTCAGTGGCTGTGTCCGCTGGTCGGAGCGTCCTTCTTGACCGTCAGCGGCAGCAGCTTCTTCCCGCTGTTACTTACTTGCGGCCAAGTGTCCATCTGCGGACACACGCCGCAATCGAAGCACGGCGTCCACCGGCAGTCCTCGACCTCCGTCTCGTCGAGGGCGTCCTGCCAGTCCTCCCAGAGCCAGTCCTTGTCGAGGCCCGAGTCCAGGTGGTCCCAGGGGAGGACCTCCTCGTAGGAGCGTTCACGGGTGGTGTACCAGTCGACGTCGACGCCGAGGGGCGTCAGGGCCTTGTCGGCGCAGGCCATCCAGCGGTCGTAGGAGAAGTGCTCGCGCCAGCCGTCGAAGCGGCCGCCGTCCTCGTAGACGGCGCGGATGACGGCGCCGATGCGGCGGTCGCCGCGGGACAGGAGGCCTTCCACGATGCCGGGCTTGCCGTCGTGGTAGCGGAAGCCGATCGAGCGGCCGTACCTCTTGTCGCCGCGGATCTTGTCGCGGAGCTTCTCCAGGCGGGTGTCCGTCTCCTCGGCGGAGAGCTGGGGCGCCCACTGGAAGGGGGTGTGGGGCTTGGGGACGAAGCCGCCGATGGAGACCGTGCAGCGGATGTCGTTCGAGCCGGAGACCTCGCGGCCCTTGGCGATCACCTTGGTCGCCATGTCGGCGATCTGGAGGACGTCCTCGTCGGTCTCGGTGGGCAGGCCGCACATGAAGTAGAGCTTCACCTGGCGCCAGCCGTTGCCGTAGGCGGTGGCCACGGTGCGGATGAGGTCGTCCTCCGAGACCATCTTGTTGATGACCTTGCGCATGCGCTCCGAGCCGCCCTCCGGTGCGAACGTCAGGCCGGAGCGGCGGCCGTTGCGGGTCAGTTCGTTCGCCAGGTCGACGTTGAAGGCGTCGACGCGGGTGGAGGGGAGGGACAAGCCGATCTTGTCCTCCTCGTAGCGGTCCGCGAGGCCCTTGGCGATGTCGCCGATCTCCGAGTGGTCGGCGGAGGAGAGGGAGAGCAGGCCCACCTCCTCGAAGCCCGTGGCCTTCAGGCCCTTGTCGACCATCTCGCCGATACCGGTGATGGAGCGCTCGCGGACCGGGCGGGTGATCATGCCGGCCTGGCAGAAGCGGCAGCCGCGGGTGCAGCCGCGGAAGATCTCGACCGACATGCGCTCGTGGACCGTCTCGGCCAGGGGGACGAGCGGCTGCTTGGGGTAGGGCCATTCGTCGAGGTCCATGACGGTGTGCTTGGAGACACGCCAGGGCACGCCCGAGCGGTTGGGGACCACGCGGGCGATACGGCCGTCGGGGAGGTACTCGACGTCGTAGAAGGCCGGGATGTAGACGCCGCCGGTCTTCGCGAGGCGGAGGAGGACCTCCTCGCGGCCGCCGGGGCGGCCCTCCGCCTTCCAGCCGCGGATGATCTCCGTCATGTCCAGCACGGCCTGCTCGCCGTCGCCGATGATCGCCGCGTCGATGAAGTCCGCGATCGGCTCGGGGTTGAAGGCGGCGTGGCCGCCGGCCAGGACGATCGGGTCGTCGAGCCCGCGGTCCTTGGACTCCAGCGGGATGCCCGCCAGGTCCAGGGCGGTGAGCATGTTGGTATAGCCCAGCTCCGTGGAGAAGGACAGGCCGAACACGTCGAAGGCCTTCACCGGGCGGTGGCTGTCCACCGTGAACTGCGGGACGCCGTGCTCCCGCATCAACGCCTCCAGGTCCGGCCAGACGCTGTAGGTGCGCTCGGCGAGGACGCCCTCCCGCTCGTTCAGCACCTCGTAGAGGATCATGACGCCCTGGTTGGGCAGGCCCACCTCGTAGGCGTCCGGGTACATCAGCGCCCAGCGGACGTCACAGGACTCCCACGGCTTGAGGGTGGAGTTGAGCTCTCCGCCGACGTACTGGATCGGCTTCTGCACATGCGGGAGCAGAGCTTCGAGCTGCGGAAACACAGACTCGGCGGCCGCAGCGACTTCGGCAGGCATCTCGCGAACCTTCGTTGGAGTACTGGACTGACAGGGATGACCATCTAGCCTAACGCGACCGCGAGGCCTCCCCTACCGACCGGATCCCGATCACACCTGAGGCCCGTCCCTGATCTCCTGCCACGCTGCCGGCAGCTCCGTCTCCGCGGTCACCGCCCGCCGCTCCTCGCGCCCGTAGAGCAGTCCGTACGTGAACGAGCTCTCCCCCGCCGCGTGCGCCACGGCGGACAGCTCGCGCAGGGTCTGGCGGGTCATGACGCTGTCCTGGTGATCGCCGAGCAGGGTCTGCAGCGTCTTCATGGACTTGACCAGGGAGGTGGCGGGTGCGCCGAGCGCCGGTACGGCGGTCTCCGCCGAGTACCGTGTCCGCTTGGCCTTCTTGCGTGCCTCGTGCAGAGCGAGATCACGGTCCTGGCCGGGGGGCAGCCCCACCGCCTGCTCCACGAGCTCCGCCAGCCTCCCGAAGTCCTTGCGCACGACCCTGGCGATCGCCTTCTCCGGTTTCCCGGCGGCCGCGGGGAGGAAAGGCGGGGCGTCGACGAGCGCGTCGAGTCCGTCGAGCAGGGCCAGGTAGCGCGGGGAGTCGAGCACGCCGGTCAGGCGGCGGCGCGATCCGCCGCGGCGGGCGTCCGCCCATCGGCGCAGGCGGGTGCGGACCGGGCCGTGGACGAGGGTGCGGTCCACCTCGGCCAGAGCGGCGGTGAGGCGTTCGGTCAGCACCTCGCGGTCCCGGTCGACGCCGAGTTCGCCGGCCAGCCACTTCAGTTCCTCGCCGAGCGGGTCGGTCATCCCGCGGTCGAGGAGCTTTCCGTAGGAGCGGAAGGCGCTGCGCATCCGCCGGGTGGCGACCCGCATACGGTGCACGGAGTCGTAGGCGTCCTGCCGTACCGCCGGATCGAGTTCGACGATCGTGTCCCGCTGCTCGCGCAGGTAGGCGAGGAGGTGGTCGCCGGCGGTCACGAGCGGCCCGGCGGGCGCCGCCTTGCGCTGCTTCCTGTCCCTCCTGTCCTTCTTGCCGCGGGGTGCCGTCTCCGCGAGTGCCCGGGCCAGTTTGGACGCCGAACCGGACGGACGTACGCCCGCCTTGCGCAGCCGTTTGTCGACCTTGTCGAGGAAGGCGGGGTCGCCGTCGTCGGCGAGTTCGACCTCCAGTTCGGTCCACTGGGCGGTGCCGCCGGCGTCGGTGAGCCGTTCGGCCCGTACGGCGTCCACGCTCACCTCGGCGAGCAGCCGGCCGTCGGCGTCGAGGAGGTCGCGCAGGTCGCGGTCGGAGCGCAGGCGGACCACCGGCCGCAGTTCGGCGTCCCGGACCCGGGAGCGGACCAGGCCGGCGAGGCTGCGGGGGACGGTGTCGGAGAGGGCGGCGTGGATCTCGTCGCGGACGCCGGGGGCGACCGGGAACTTGAGGTGCCAGCCGGCGTCCGAGCCTCCGGTGCGGCGGCGCAGGGTGATCGAGGCGGCGGCGAGTCGCTCGTCCGGGGTGTCGTAGTAGGTGGCGTCCAGGTGGACGACGCCCTTGTCGATCACGGACGCGACACCGACGACGCCGGTCAGGTCCGGCAGACCGCTGTCGTCGGACTCGTACTTTCGCTCGATCTCACGCTTTGTGTCCGCCATGACCTGAATCTAGTGGGATTCCGATTCCGGTGGCAGGGGCCATCGGGCCCGAATGCCGGGCGGACGCCGTCTCCTACGCCGACATGGGTCTCTGGACCTTGATCGACTGGAGGAGCCCGACGGCCATCCACACCACGAACATGGATGAGCCGCCGTAGGAGACGAACGGCAGGGGCAGGCCGGTGACCGGCATGATGCCCAGGGTCATGCCGATGTTCTCGAAGGACTGGAAGGCGAACCAGGCGACGATCCCCGCGGCGACGATCGTGCCGTAGAGCTCGGTGGCGTCGCGCGCTATGCGGCAGGCCCGCCACAGGACCACGCCGAGCAGGAAGATGATCAGTCCCGCGCCGGCGAAGCCCAGTTCCTCGCCGGCCACGGTGAAGACGAAGTCCGTCTGCTGTTCGGGGACGAACTGGCCGGTGGTCTGCGAGCCGTGGAAGAGGCCTGCGCCGGTCAGCCCGCCCGAGCCGATGGCGATGCGGGCCTGGTTGGTGTTGTAGCCGACGCCCGAGGGGTCGAGGCTGGGGTTGGCGAAGGCGGCGAAGCGGTTGATCTGGTAGGTGTCCAGGATGTGCAGCTGCCAGATGGCGATGCAGCCGACGACGCCGGCGGCGATCAGGCCGAGGATCCAGCGGTTGGAGGCGCCGGAGGCGAGCAGCACACCCAGGATGATGGTCACCAAAACCAGGACCGTGCCCAGGTCGGGCATGAGCAGCACGATCATGATCGGTACGGCGGCGAGTCCCAGTGCCTGCAGGACGGTGCGGTGGTCGGGGTGGGGCCGGTCGCCCGCGTCGACCCGGGCGGCGAGGAGCATCGCCATGCCGAGGATGATCGAGACCTTCACGAACTCGGCCGGCTGCAGGGAGAAGCCGCCGCCGAAGACGATCCAGTTGCGGCTGCCGTTGATGGTGGCGCCGAGCGGGGTGAGGACCAGCAGCACACCGAACAGGGAGATGCCGTAGAGGATCGGCACGATGTTGCGCAGGGCGCGGTGGCCGAGCCAGATCGTGGCGGCCATGAGGGCGAACCCGATGCCGGTGTTCATGACGTGCCGGATCAGGAAGTAGTACGGGTCGCCCTGGTTGATCTCGGTGCGGTTGCGGGTCGCGGAGAAGACGAGGAGCGAGCCGATCGCCGACAGGGCGAGCGCCGACAGCATCATCGGCCAGTCGAGGCGGCGGGTGAGGGAGTCGCGGGCGAACAGCCGCATCCAGCCGGCCGGCCTGGGTCCGTACCCGGAGACGGAGAAGCCGCTTGCTCCGGTCATGTCAGCATCCTCCGGCTTCCCCGCTTGCGCGGCCGCCTGCGGGTGGTGCGGTTGGTGGCCGTCGGCGAGGGGGTGGTGCCTGCCGGCTGGGTCCCGCCGGGGGAGGGCGTGCTCTGGTCGGTGGCCTTCTGCAGGTCCTGGACCGGGTCGCCCGCGACCTTGGGCGAGTCCATCGTGCCGTCCGTCTTGATCTTGGGCAGGCCCTTCTGCGGCGTGGGCAGCAGAGCCTTGCTCTTGTCGATCGAGCCGTCGGGCTGGACGCCGTAGAGCGCGCTGTAGATGTTGCGCACCGCCTCACCGGATGCGCCGGAGCCCGTACCGGCCTGGGCGATCGTCATGACGATCGTGTAGTCCTTGGAGTAGGTGGCGAGCCAGGAGGTGGTCTGCTTGCCGTAGACCTCCGCGGTACCGGTCTTGGCGTGCAGTTCGATCTTGTCCTGCGGCCAGCCCTGGAACTTCCAGGCGGCGGTACCGCTGGTGATGACGCCCGCGAGGGCCTTGTCGATGCCCTGCAGGGTGGACTGGCTGACCGGCAGCTTGGCCTTGACCTTGGGCTTGATCTCCTGGACGGTCCTGCCGTCGGCACTGACGATCGCCTTGCCGATGGTGGGCACGTACTCGGTGCCGCCGTTGGCGAGCGCGCCGTAGATCATGGCCTCCTGGATCGGCGTGAGGAGGGTGTCGCCCTGGCCGATGGAGTAGTTGATCGAGTCACCCTCGCGCATCTTGTTGCCCTCGAGGCAGTTCTCGTAGGCGATCCGCTCGACGTAACTCCCGTCCTTCTTGCCGGTCCTGCACCAGGCGTCCTTGTTGGCCTTCCAGTAGGCCTCCTTCCACTGGCGGTCGGGGACGCGGCCGGTGACCTCGTTGGGCAGGTCGATGCCGGTCTGCTTGCCGAGGCCGAACTGGTGGGCGGCCTTGTAGAAGTAGTCCTTGGGCTGGCCCTTCTTCGGGTTGATGCCGCCGTCCTTCTTCCACTCCTGGTCGGCGAGGCCGTAGAAGACGGTGTCGCAGGAGACCTCGAGGGCGCGGCCGAGGGAGATGGGGCCGAAGTTCTCGCCCTCGAAGTTCTTGAAGACCTGGCCGCCCACCGAGTAGGAGCTGGTGCAGGGGTAGCCGCCGTCCCAGACGTAGCCGGCCTCGACCGCGGCGGCCGTGGAGACCACCTTGAACGTCGAACCGGGCGCGGACTGACCCTGTATGGCCCGGTTGAGCAGGGGGTAGTCGGAGTCCTTGCCGGTGAGCTGCTTGTAGTCCTTTGCGGAGATGCCGCCCACCCAGACGTTCGGGTCGTACGTCGGTGCGGAGGCCATGGCGACGATGCGGCCGGTCTTGGCCTCCATGACCACGACGGCTCCGGAGTCGGCCTTGTAGTTCTCGCCGGTGATCTTGTCGTACTGCTGGCGGGCGGCCTTCATCGCGGTGTCCAGCTCGTACTCGGCGACGCGCTGGACGCGGGAGTCGATGCTGGTGACGAGGTTCGAACCGGGCTCGGCGGCGTCGGACTTGGCCTTGCCGATGACCCGGCCGAGGTTGTCGACCTCGTAGCGGGTGACGCCTGCCTTGCCGCGCAGTTCCTTGTCGTACTGCCGCTCCAGGCCGGAGCGGCCGACCTGGTCGGAGCGCAGGTAGGGCGAGTTGGTGTTCTTGGCCTGCTGGATCTCGTTGTCGGTGACCGGGGAGAGGTAGCCGAGGACCTGGGCGGTGTTGGCCTGGCCGGGTGAGGGGTAGCGGCGTACGGCCTCGGGTTCGGCGGTGATGCCGGGGAAGTCCTCGGAGCGCTCGCGGATCTGCAGGGCCTGGCGCGGGGTGGCCTTGTCGGTGATCGGGATCGGCTGGTACGGCGAGCCGTTCCAGCAGGGCTGGGGGGTCTTGGCGTCGCACAGGCGGACCTTCGTCAGGACGTCCGCCGGTTTCATGCCCAGCACCCCGGCCAGCTTGGTCAGGACCGCCTTGCCGTCGTCCTTCATCTTGAGCAGGTCGGTGCGGGAGGCGGAGACCACCAGCCGGGTCTCGTTGTCCGCGATCGGCACTCCGCGCGCGTCCACGATCGAGCCGCGCACGGCGGGCTGGACGACCTGCTGGACGTGGTTGCCGGACGCCTCTTTCTGGTAGGTGGCGCCCTCACGGATCTGCAGGTACCACAGGCGGCCGCCGAGCGTGCCGAGCAGGGAGAGGACGAGGATCTGGATCACGACGAGCCTGATCTGGACGCGTGGGGTCCGACCGGTCTCGGGAATGTTGGTCACTGCGGCTGCCTCCCCCTCTCAGTGCGCGGATGTGTGAACGCGTACGCATGATGAACGACGGACCTGTGAGGCGTCGTTCCGCGGAAAGTGCGCCGTTCGGGTGAACTCGGCTCCGGTGAACTGACGCGCCCTCACAGCCGCTTGACCCCCTTGATGCGGCCCACGCGCGTGGTCCGCGTCCGGGCCCGGGTCTTCAGGGCGCCGAGGCCGCCGCGCTGGCCGCCGATCCTGAGACCGGTGCCCGTGGAGATCCAGCCGGAGGAGATGTCGGTGGCCTTCTTGGTGGAGGAACCGGTCTCGGCGAGCGGGTCGTTGTCCGCGCGCCGGGCCAGCGCCATGATCCCGGGGACCACGAAGGGGGCGAGCAGCAGGTCGTAGAGGGCGGCCGTGATCAGCAGGCTGACCATGCCGACGTGACGGGCGGCGGTGTCCCCGACCAGGGCGCCGACGCCGGCGTACAGCAGGGTCGAGCCGATCGCGGCGGCGACCACGACCACCATGGGGCCGGTGGCCGACTTGAGTCTGCCGTTCTCCGGTTTGATCAGCCCGGCGAAGTAGCCGATGACGCACAGGACGAGGGCGTAGCGGCCCGCGGCGTGGTCGGCCGGCGGCGCGAGGTCGGCGAGCAGACCGGCACCGAAGCCGATGAGAGCGCCGCCGACATGGCCGTACACCATGGCCAGGCCCAGGACGGTCAGGAGCAGCAGGTCCGGTACTGCGCCCGGCAGATGGAGCCGGGCGAGGACGCTCACCTGGATCACCAGGGCGACCACGACCAGCGCCGAGGAGAGCAGGATCCGGTTGACGCGCATGGGGATTCAGCTCCTACAGCTACGGGGTCGGGCCACTGGTGGGCGCGGTCGCCGAGGGGGTGACCGTGACGGTGACCGTCGGCGTCGGGGTCGGCTGGGGCTTGGGCGGGAGCACCGTGTCGCGCGGGTCCTTCTTCGGGGCCTCGACGACCACGCCGACGATGTCCAGCTTGGTGAAGCCGACGTAGGGCGTGACGTAGATGGTGCGGGTCAGGCCGCCCTCGGAGGGCTCGACGCGGGAGACGACGCCGACCGGGACGCCGGGCACGAAGGGCTTGTCGGCCTGGGAGCCGAAGGTGACCAGACGGTCGCCCTTCTTCACCTCGGCCTTGCCGTTGAGGAGTTCGACGCGCAGCGGCCGGTCACCCTGTCCGGAGGCGAAGCCGAGCTCGTCGCTGCCCTCCATCCGGGTGCCGACGGTGAAGTCGGGGTCGTTGGCGAGGAGCACGGTCGAGGTGTTCGGGCCGACGGTGGTCACGCGCCCGACGAGTCCGTCGCCGTTGAGGACGGTCATGTCCCGCTGGATGCCGTCGTTGGCGCCGGCGTCGATGGTGATCGTCCAGGAGAAGCCCTGCGCCGCCCCTATGGCGATGACCTCGGCGCCCTTGATGCCGTACTGGCCCTCGCCGGCGATCCGCATCATCTTGTCGAGCTGCTTGAGGCGGCTGGAGTTGCGGTCGTTGCTGCCGAGCTTCGCCTTGAGGGCCGCGTTCTCCTGCTCCAGTCGGGCGAGCCGGTCGTGCTTGCTGCCGGAGTCGCGGATGGCGGAGACGGCGTTGCCGACCGGGTCGACCGCCTGCGACACGCCGTTCTCGATCGGGCCGAAGACCGTGGCCGCGGCCTGGCGGGCACCGTCGACCGGCGAGTTCTCCCCGCCGCGGATGTCCACCGTGATCAGCGCGAACGCGACGGCGATCAGCAGCACCAGGAGCAGCCGGCTCTCTCTCGTGTCCCTCACGTGCGGCGGCCGTGCCTTCCTCATAGGAATGTGCGGGTGTTCAGGTATGCGTGACGCTGAGACTTGCGGAGGCTCATGGGGAGCTTATGCCTCCATATCAACGATCCGCCGCACGAGAGGAGATCATCTCGTACGGCGGAATCGAAGAGTTACGTCATCTGCGCGGCTGGGCGTCCAGGACCTGCTGGAGCGCCTCGAACTCCTCGACGCACTTGCCGGAGCCGAGCGCCACGCTGTCCAGCGGGTCCTCGGCGATGTGGATCGGCATGCCGGTCTCCCGCCGAAGCCTTTCGTCGAGGCCGCGCAGCAGCGCACCGCCACCGGTGAGGACGATCCCCCGGTCCATGATGTCGCCGGACAGCTCCGGCGGGCACTTGTCCAGGGTCGTCTTCACGGCGTCGACGATCGCGTTGACCGGCTCCTCGATCGCCTTGCGCACCTCGGCGGCCGAGATGACGACGGTCTTGGGCAGGCCGGAGACGAGGTCCCGGCCGCGGATTTCGGTGTGCTCGTCGGAGTCCAGGTCGTAAGCCGAACCGATCGTGATCTTGATCTGCTCGGCCGTCCGCTCACCGAGGAGGAGGGAGTACTCCTTCTTGATGTGCTGGATGATCGCGTTGTCCAGTTCGTCGCCCGCGACGCGGATGGACTGGGCGGTGACGATGCCGCCGAGCGAGATGACCGCGACCTCCGTGGTGCCGCCGCCGATGTCCACCACCATGTTGCCCGTGGCCTCGTGGACCGGCAGGCCGGAGCCGATGGCCGCGGCCATGGGCTCCTCGATGATGTGCACCTGACGCGCACCCGCCTGGGAGGACGCCTCGATCACCGCGCGGCGCTCGACGCCGGTGATGCCCGAGGGAACACACACGACGACACGCGGCCGTGCGAGATACCGCCGCTTGTGGATCTTCAGAATGAAGTAGCGCAGCATCCGCTCGGTGATCTCGAAGTCGGCGATCACACCGTCCTTCAGCGGGCGCACGGCGACGATGTTGCCGGGCGTGCGCCCGATCATCTTCTTCGCCTCCGCGCCGACCGCCAGGATTCCACCGGTGTTCGTGTTGATCGCGACGACGGACGGCTCGTTGAGTACGATCCCGCGACCCCTGACGTACACCAGCGTGTTGGCGGTCCCGAGGTCGACAGCCATGTCACGGCCGATGAACGACATTGAGTTCCCCATCAGGATTCGTCTGGCCTTCCTGGGAGCTTTTGAGGGCTTGTCAGGTCGGCGAAGTGGGTGCTGTGACGTGAAGGCTTCCATCGTAGACGCGCCTTCGCGAACACTGCGGGAGGGTCTTCGCCATTGTCAGCAGATGATGCGCGGCTCCGCTTCTGGAGACGGGCGTTCGGGGGCACTCGTTCCCTCGATCGCCGCGCATATGCCACATGTATGGAAGAAGTCCGGATGGTCCGGACGGATGAAGAACCCTACGCGCGGCCGGGGAAGAAGATCTTCACCTCGCGCTCGGCGGACTCCTCGGAGTCGGAGGCGTGGATCAGGTTCTCGCGGACGATGACGCCGTAGTCGCCACGGATCGAGCCGGGCGCGGCGGCAATCGGGTCGGTCGGGCCGGCCAGCGCCCGCACACCCTCGATGACCCGCTCGCCCTCGACGATCAGCGCCACGACCGGACCCGAGGCCATGAACTCGACCAGCGGCTCGTAGAAGGGCTTGCCCTTGTGCTCGCCGTAGTGCTGCTCGAGCGTGTCCTGGTCGAGGGTGCGCAGCTCCAGCGCGGTGATCTGCCAGCCGGCCTTGCGCTCGATGCGGCTGATGATCTCGCCGGTCAGGCCGCGGCGGACTGCGTCGGGCTTGAGCAGGACGAGGGTGCGCTGGGTCACGACAGGCTCCTATGGATCAATGGCGATGCGCTGTGTCCGAAGATTACAGGGCGTGTCGGGGCCTTTGTCACACAGCGTCAGGTGTAGAGGAGCCGGCCTCCGCCGCGAATCTCGCCTTCGCCTCGTCGATCTTGCGGCCGTAGTGCACCGAGGCCCACCACAGGGCCGCGAAGATCGCGCCGAGGAAGAACATCGTCGGCACGACGAAGCCGGAGGCGATCAGCGCGACCTGCAGCGCCCAGCCGAAGGCCACGCCGCCGGGGCGGGTCACCGCACCGCACAGCGCCACGCACAGGAACATCGCGATACCGCTGACCGTCCACACCGTCGCCATGGACAGCGAAGGGTCCTTCATGGCGACGAGACCCGCGAAGCCGATCACGAAGAACTCGCCGATCAGCGTGGAAGCACAGAGCGTACGCACCGGGTCAGCCCCTCCCCAGCAGCAGTCGGGCCTCGCCCACGGTGATGACGGAGCCGGTCACGAGCACACCGCCGCCGGCGAACTCGCCGTCCTCCTCCGCCAGCGTGATCGCCGCCTCCAGGGCGTCCGGCAGCCGTGGCTCGACCTGGACGCGGTCCTCGCCGAACACCTCCACGGCGATCCCGGCCAGCTCGTCGGCGTCCATCGCGCGATGGCTGGAGTTCTGGGTGACGACGACCTCGGCGAAGATCGGCTCGAAGGCCTCGAGCAGCCCGCGGACGTTCTTGTCGCCGCTCGCGCCGACCACGCCGATCAGCCGGCTGAAGTCGAAGGCCTCGCCGACGGCCTCGGCGGTGGCGCGGGCGCCGGCCGGGTTGTGCGCCGCGTCCAGGACGACGGTCGGGGAGCGCCGTACGACTTCCAGGCGGCCCGGTGAGGACACGGACGCGAAGGCCTTGCGGACCGTCTCCAGGTCCAGCGGCTCGGGGCGCTGCGAACCGACGCCGAAGAAGGCCTCGACGGCCGCGAGGGCGACGGCGGCGTTGTGCGCCTGGTAGGGGCCGTGCAGGGGCAGGTAGACCTCGCCGTACTCGCCGCCGAGGCCGCGCAGGGTGAGCAGCTGGCCGCCCACCGCCACCTGACGGGCGACGACCCCGAACTCGAGGCCCTCCCGGGCCACGGTCGCGTCCACCTCGACGGCCTTCTTCAGCAGCACCTGGGCCGCGTCGACCGGCTGCTGGGCGAGGATGACCGTCGCGTCCTGCTTGATGATCCCGGACTTCTCGCCGGCGATCGCGCCGGGCGTCTCGCCGAGCCGGTCGGTGTGGTCGAGGTCGATCGGGGTGACGACGGCGACGTCACCGTCGATCACGTTCGTGGCGTCCCAGGTGCCGCCCATGCCGACCTCGACGACGGCGACGTCCACGGGGGCGTCCGCGAAGGCCGCGTACGCCATTCCGGTGAGCACCTCGAAGAAGGACAGCCGGTACTCCTGCTGTCCGTCGACCATCTCGATGTACGGCTTGATGTCCTGGTACGTCTCCACGAAGCGCTCGGCGGAGATCGGCGCGCCGTCCAGGCTGATCCGCTCGGTGATCGACTGGACGTGGGGCGAGGTGTAACGGCCGGTGCGCAGCTCGAAGGCGCCGAGCAGGGCCTCGATCATGCGGGCCGTCGACGTCTTGCCGTTGGTGCCGGTGATGTGGATCGAGGGGTACGAGCGCTGGGGCTCGCCCAGGACGTCCATCAACGCCGAGATACGGGTGACCGAGGGCTCCAGCTTGGTCTCGCCCCACCGGGTCGCCAGCTCCGCCTCGACCTCGCGCAGGGCCTTGTCGACCTCGGGATCCTCGGGGCGGGCGGGCACGTCGGCCTGCGGCTGGCCGCCCTGGGTGCGCAGGGTCCGGCTGCCGGCCTCGATGACCGCTAGATCCGGGTCCCGGTCGGTCGCGGCCGCGATGATCTCGTCGAAGGGGTCGTCGCTCTCACTCACGGGGCCAGTCTACGGAGCGGGACTGACAGACGTAGGCGAAGGCCCCCGGAACTGGACGTTTCCGGGGGCCTTCGACGACGGCCGGGTCCTCAGGCGGACGGCAGCCTGTCCAGCTGGGCCTGGATGCGGGTGATGTCCTCCTCCGCCTTGGCCAGGCGGGTGCGGATCTTCTCCACCACGTTGTCCGGGGCCTTCGACAGGAACGCCTCGTTGCCGAGTTTGGCGTTCGCCTGCGCCTTCTCCTTCTCGGCCGCCGCCAGGTCCTTCGCGAGGCGCTTGCGCTCGGCGGCGACGTCGATCGTGCCGGACAGGTCGAGGGCGACCGTGGCGCCGGCGACCGGGAGGGTGGCCGTCGCCACGAAGGAGTCACCCTCCGGCTGCAGGCGCAGGAGCTGACGGATGGCGGCCTCGTGGGGGGCCAGGGCCGTGCCGTCCAGGGTCAGGCGGGCCGGGACACGCTGGCCCGGCTGCAGGCCCTGGTCGCCGCGGAAGCGGCGGACCTCGGTGATGACGGACTGGAGGGTCTCGATCTCCCTCTCCGCCGCCGCGTCACGGAAGCCGCCGGGTGCGTCAGCACCAGGAACGGACACAGCCTTCGGCCACTCGGCGATGACGACCGACTCACCGCCCGTGAGGGTGGTCCAGAGCGTCTCCGTGACGAACGGGACGACCGGGTGCAGCAGCTTGAGCGTGACGTCGAGGACCTCGCCGAGGACCCGCTTGGAGACCTCGGCCGCTTCGCCGCCCGCCTGGAACGTCGTCTTGGACAGCTCGACGTACCAGTCGAAGACCTCGTCCCAGGCGAAGTGGAAGAGCGTGTCCGACAGCTTCGCGAACTGGAAGTCCTCGTAGAACGCGTCGACTTCGGCGACCACGGAGTTGAGGCGGGAGAGGATCCAGCGGTCCGTCGAGGACAGCGCGGAGGCGTCCGGCAGGGGGCCGTCCACCGTCGCGCCGTTCATCAGGGCGAAGCGCGTGGCGTTCCAGATCTTGTTGGCGAAGTTGCGGGATCCCTGGACCCAGTCCTCGCCGATCGGGACGTCGACGCCCGGGTTCGCGCCACGGGCCAGGGTGAACCTGAGCGCGTCGCTGCCGTACTTGTCCATCCAGTCCAGCGGGTTGACCGCGTTGCCGAAGGACTTCGACATCTTCTTGCCGAACTGGTCGCGGACCATGCCGTGCAGGGCGATGGTGTGGAACGGCGGGGTGCCGTCCATCGCGTAGAGGCCGAACATCATCATCCGGGCGACCCAGAAGAAGAGGATGTCGTAGCCGGTGACCAGGACGGAGTTCGGGTAGAACTTCGCGAGCGACTCGGTCTGTTCGGGCCAGCCGAGCGTGGAGAACGGCCACAGGCCCGAGGAGAACCAGGTGTCGAGGACGTCGGTGTCCTGCTTCCAGCCCTCCGCCTCGGTGCCGGGCGGCTCCTCGTCGGGGCCGACGCAGACGACCTCGCCGCCGGGGCCGTACCAGACCGGGATGCGGTGGCCCCACCACAACTGCCGTGAGATGCACCAGTCGTGGAGGTTGTCGACCCAGTCGAAGTACCGCTTCTCCATCCCCTGCGGATGGATCTTGACCTTGCCCTCGCGGACCGCGTCACCGGCGGCCTTGGCGAGCGGGCCGACCTTGACCCACCACTGCATGGACAGACGCGGCTCGATGGTGGTCTTGCAGCGCGAGCAGTGGCCGACGGAGTGGACGTAGGGCCGCTTCTCGGCGACGATCCGGCCCTCTGCGCGCAGCGCGGCGACGATCGCCGAGCGGGCCTCGAATCGGTCCAGGCCCTGGAAGGGGCCGTGGACGATGATGACGGCGTGCTCGTCCATGACCGTGATGGCCGGCAGGTCGTGCCGCTGGCCGATCTCGAAGTCGTTCGGGTCGTGGGCCGGGGTGACCTTGACGGCGCCCGTGCCGAACTCCGGGTCGACGTGCTCGTCCGCGACGACGGGGATGGTGCGCTCGGTGAGCGGCAGCTTGATCTGCTTGCCGACCAGGTGCTTGTAGCGCTCGTCGTCGGGGTGGACGGCGACAGCGGTGTCGCCGAGCATCGTCTCCGCGCGCGTGGTGGCGACGACGACCGTCTCATCGCCCTCGCCGTACTTCAGCGAGACCAGTTCGCCGTCGTCGTCCTGGTACTCGACCTCGATGTCGGAGATCGCCGTCAGACACCGGGGACACCAGTTGATGATGCGCTCGGCGCGGTAGATCAGCTCGTCGTCGTAGAGCCGCTTGAAGATGGTCTGGACGGCCTGGGAGAGGCCCTCGTCCATGGTGAACCGCTCACGCGACCAGGCGACGCCGTCTCCCAGGCGTCGCATCTGGCCGCTGATCTGGCCGCCGGACTCGGCCTTCCACTGCCACACCCGCTCGACGAAGGCCGCACGGCCGAGGTCGTGCCGGGACTTGCCCTCCTTGCCCAGCTCGCGCTCGACGACGTTCTGCGTGGCGATGCCGGCGTGGTCCATGCCGGGCTGCCACAGCGTCTCGTAGCCCTGCATCCGCTTGCGGCGGGTCAGCGCGTCGATGAGGGTGTGCTCGAAGGCGTGCCCGAGGTGCAGGCTGCCCGTGACGTTCGGCGGCGGGATGACGATCGTGTACGGCGGCCTGTCGCTCTTCTCGTCGGCCTCGAAGTAGCCCCGCTCCACCCAGCGCTCGTACAGCGGCCCCTCTACATCGGCCGGCGCGTACTGGGTCGGCAGTTCGGGGTCGGTCGCTGTTGGCTGCTGCTGAGCGTTCTCGGTCACGGGGTCAGTTTAGGGGTGTCGCGGGGGTGTCCCGAAACGCGTTTCTTCTGTAACGGTGGGGCCCCCGCCGCCATGTGCCCGCTGCGCCTGGTCCAGGATGTCAGGAACACATAAGCATCTGGAGGGGAACCCAGAAATGAGCTACAACCAGCCGGGCCCGTACGGCGGGCAGCCTCAGCAGGGCGGGCCGTACGGGCAGCCAGGGCCGTACGGTCAGCAGCCGCAGGCCCCGCAGCCCGGCTATGGCTACCCTCAGCAGCCGCAGGCCCCGCAGCCCGGCTATGGCTACCCGCAGCAGCCCCCGCAGGGCGGGCCGCCGCAGCAGAACCCGTACGGCCAGCAACAGCCGCCCTACGGTCAGGCGCCTTACGGCGGCCAGCAGCCCTACAACACCGTCCCGCAGCCGCCCGCGCCCGCCGGCGGCAAGAAGAAGACGGGGCTGATCATCGGCGCGGTGGCGGTCGTGGCGGCGATCGGTGTCGGCGTGTACTTCGTGATCGGCGGCGGCAAGGGCAGCAGCAGCATCGCGGACGACGGTGCGCACAAGCTGACGGCGCCGGCGACCGTCATCAGCGGCACGTACAAGAAGTCGAGCAACGCCGACAGTTCGGGCTCGTTCACCAGCAAGGACAAGGCCGACTTCGAGAAGTGGGGCGTGAAGAACCCGCAGGACGTCAGCGCGGGTTACGCGAAGGGCACCGGGCTGGCCGCCTCGAACCTGTCCTTCCAGGGCGTCTACGGCACCATCGCCGATCCGGAGGCGGTGGTCGACTCCATGTTCGCGAAGATCAAGACCGAGGCCGCCACCGACAAGTCCACCAAGGGCAAGCTGCTCGGCAGCCCGCAGGTGGTGCACCCCGCGGGCTTCTCCAACGGCGTCATGAAGTGCCAGGTGGCCCAGTTCGAGAACAACGGCAGCACGTCGACGGGCGCGGGCGCCCCGAAGACCTTCGAGATGCCGGTCTGCATCTGGGGCGACCACAGCACGGTCGCCGACGTGACGACCTTCAGCCTCGCCTCGCTCAGCACCGGCGCGGCCCCGTCGACCGACGACACGGCGGCCCTCGCGGCCAAGCTCCGCGACGACGTCCGTGTCAAGGTCTGACAGGACAAGCATCCGAACGAGCGGCTGGGGCGCCCCACTTGACTGCGTGGGCGCACCAGCCGCATTCGTGAATCAGCTTCAGGCAACCTCACACGCGCGCTGTGCCGTGGCGGCATCAACGTGGATGGTTACCAGCCTCGTTATGCACAGCGGGTTCGCCCCGACGAGGAGATGTTTGTAACCACACGCCGCCCACACCTTCGGGCCCACCATGTAGCCCGCACTGGCCACGTAGCCCTCGCAGTCGCGCGGAGAGGCACTCGCCGACGTAGCCGTCACCAGCGGGACACCCCCCGCCGCCACAACAACCGCAACCGTCGCCAGAATCCGCTGCACTTTCCTCACTCGGAACCCTCACGTTACTCAGCCAACAGCCACTCGAACGTGTGGCCGATGCGGTCGGGTTCATCCCATCAGCGAACCATGCGAGCCTCAATTGATGACGTGAACCTGGCGTGATCGTCGCTCCAAACGGCGTGAACGGGTGGTGCCCGGCACGTGTGACGTGCCGGGCACCACCCGCAACTTCCGAACTGCGCTTCTACGCCGTCTTCTGCTCTCCCGGCCCCCGCCCGTTGCGCGCGTCGCGCGGGATCAGCGTCGGATTCACGTTGGAGTGGACGACGTCCGCCGTGATGACGACGCGGGCCACGTCCTTGCGGGACGGGACCTCGTACATCACGGACATGAGGACTTCCTCCATGATGGCGCGCAGGCCACGGGCGCCGGTCTGGCGGAGGATGGCCTGGTCGGCGATGGCTTCCAGGGCCTCGCGCTCGAAGTCCAGTTCCACGCCGTCGAGTTCGAACAGCCGTTGGTACTGCTTCACCAGGGCGTTGCGCGGCTCGACCAGGATCTGGAGCAGGGCCTCGCGGTCCAGGTTGTGGACCGAGGTGATGACGGGGAGGCGGCCGATGAACTCGGGGATCATGCCGAACTTGACCAGGTCCTCGGGCATGACGTCCTCGAACTGGTCCTTGGCCTCGAGTTCGCGCTTGGAGCGGATCGTCGCGCCGAAGCCGATGCCCTTGGCGCCGGCCCGGGACTCGATGATCTTCTCCAGGCCCGCGAAGGCACCGCCCACGATGAACAGGACGTTCGTCGTGTCGATCTGGATGAACTCCTGGTGCGGGTGCTTGCGGCCGCCCTGGGGCGGGACCGAGGCCGTCGTGCCCTCGAGGATCTTCAGGAGGGCCTGCTGGACGCCCTCGCCCGACACGTCGCGCGTGATGGAGGGGTTTTCACTCTTCCTCGCGACCTTGTCGATCTCGTCGATGTAGATGATCCCGGTCTCGGCCTTCTTGACGTCGTAGTCCGCCGCCTGGATCAGCTTGAGCAGGATGTTCTCGACGTCCTCGCCGACGTACCCGGCCTCCGTCAGCGCCGTCGCGTCCGCGATCGCGAACGGGACGTTGAGCATGCGGGCCAGGGTCTGGGCGAGCAGTGTCTTGCCGGAGCCCGTGGGGCCCAGCAGCAGGATGTTGGACTTCGCCAGCTCGATCGCGTCGTCACGGCCGTTGCCGCCGCCGTTCTCGCCGGCCTGGACGCGCTTGTAGTGGTTGTAGACCGCGACGGACAGGGCCTTCTTGGCCGCCTCCTGGCCCACCACGTAGCCCTCGAGGAACTCGTAGATCTCGCGGGGCTTCGGGAGCTCCTCCCAGCGCACCTCGCTGGTCTCCGCGAGTTCTTCCTCGATGATCTCGTTGCAGAGATCGATGCACTCGTCGCAGATGTACACACCAGGCCCTGCGATGAGCTTCTTGACCTGCTTCTGGCTCTTGCCGCAGAACGAGCACTTCAGCAGATCGCCGCCGTCACCGATGCGTGCCACGGTGTGCTTCCCCTTCGCCTGGGAGACGCCTAGATCCAGCGGCTCCTGGTGCTGCCTATTCCGACGGTACCTTGCCGGGCCCCCCGTTCGGGCCCCCCTTGGCGCGGTTCACTGTGACGTGCAGCGTGTCAAAGCACACCAACCGTGCCAAGGGGCGGCAGACATTACAGCCTTCTCGCTACCGCACGGCCGCGTTGTTCATCTTCCGGGTGGAGATGATCTGGTCGATCAGGCCGTACGACAGGGCGTCCTCGGCCGTGAGGATCTTGTCGCGCTCGATGTCCTCGCGGATCTTCTCGATCGGCGTGGTCGAGTGCTTGGCCAGCATCTCCTCCAGCTGCGAACGCATCCGGAGGATCTCGTTGGCGGCGATCTCCAGGTCGGAGACCTGACCGCGGCCGGTCTCGCTGTAGGGCTGGTGGATCAGCACGCGCGCGTTGGGCAGTGCCATGCGCTTGCCCGGCGAACCGGCGGCGAGCAGGACGGCGGCGGCGGAGGCCGCCTGGCCCATGCAGACCGTCTGGATGTCGGGCTTCACGAACTGCATCGTGTCGTAGATCGCGGTCAGCGCCGTGAAGGAGCCGCCGGGGCTGTTGATGTAGACCGAGATGTCCCGGTCGGGGTCCATCGACTCCAGGCACAGCAGCTGCGCCATGACGTCGTTGGCGGAGGCGTCGTCGATCTGCACGCCGAGGAAGATCACCCGCTCCTCGAAGAGCTTCGCGTACGGGTCGTACTCGCGGATGCCCTGCGAGGTGCGCTCGACGAAGCGCGGGATGACGTAGCGGGACTCGGCTGCGGGACCCGTGTACTCGGCGCGTGTGCGGTCGTACAGGCCGCTGCCGGGGAAGTCGTTCACTGTCTGTCTCCTAGGGGCTGTGGCGGTCGGCTGGGGGCTGTCCTGGGGCCTCAGGCCCCGGTGGTGCCGCCGCCGCCCGGGATACCGGCAGCCGTGGTGATGACGTCGTCGATGAGGCCGTACTCCTTGGCCTCCTGCGGGTCGAACCAGCGGTCGCGGTCCGAGTCGCGGGTGACCTGCTCGACGGTCTGGCCGGTGTGCTGGGCCGTGAGCTCGGCCATGCGCCTCTTGGTGTGCAGCAGCCGCTCGGCGTGGATCTTGATGTCCGAGGCCGAACCGGCCAGACCGGCGGAGGGCTGGTGGATCAGGATCTCGGCGTTCGGGAGGGCGAACCGCTTGCCCGGGGTGCCCGCGCTGAGCAGGAACTGGCCCATGGAGGCGGCGAGGCCCATGGCGATCGTCATCACGTCGTTCTTGATGAACTGCATGGTGTCGTAGATCGCCATGCCGGCCGTGATCGAGCCGCCCGGGCTGTTGATGTAGAGGTTGATGTCCTTGTCGGGGTCGGCCGCGGCAAGGAGCAGCAACTGTGCGGTGATCTTGTTCGCGATGTCGTCGTCGACCGGCTGGCCGAGGAAGATGATCCGCTCGTTGAGCAGCCGGTTGTAGACCTGGTCGCCGAGGCCACCACCGATGGAAGGCTCGCCGGCGGCGGAGGGCATCAGATTCGTCACGTATCCACCTGCTCGTCTTACGACGGCGCCGGGCCGTCTCACGTGTACTGCCGGGGGCAACGGGACTCCCCTGCCCTCGTACTCATGGACCCTAACGCGCTGGTCCCTCCGGGGAATCCCGGTAACGGGGGTGTTCGCCGGGGGCGTAGCGGCGGGCGGCTGCCCGCCGGACACGGGGAAGGGCCCGGGGAACGCGTCCCCGGACCCTTCCGCGCGATGTTCTCGAGGTGCCGTGGGCAGGTCAGCCCTCGGTCTTCTCCTCGGCCTCGGCGGCCTTCTCCGCGGCCTCGGCCGGGGCGGCGTCCGCGTCCTCGGCGGCGGCCTCGACGGTCTCGGCCGTCTCGTCCTCCTCCTCGTCGTCCAGGTCGACGATCTCACCGTTGGTGTCCTTGACCGTGGCGGCCTCGACGACGACCGCGAGGGCCTTGCCGCGGGCGACCTCGCCGACGAGGAGGGGCACCTGGCCGCCCTCGACGACGGCCTGGGCGAACTGGTCGGGGGACATGCCGGAGGAGGCGGCGCGGCGCATGAGGTGCTCGGTGAGCTCCTCCTGGTTGACGTTCAGCTTCTCCTGCTTGACCAGCTCGTCGAGGACGAACTGGGTCTTGATGCCCTTGACCGCGGCCTCACGGGTCTCGGTCTCGAACTCCTCGGCGGTCTTGCCCTGGATCTCCAGGTACTTGTCGAGGGTGAGGCCCATCTGGCCGAGCTGGTGGTGCTCGAGGTTGTGCTTGCGGGTGTTGATCTCGTCCTCGAGCAGCTTCTCGGGGACGGGCACCTCGACGAGCTCGAGCAGCTTCTCCAGGACGCGCTCCTGGGCCTGCGTGGCCTGGTCGTACTGCTTCATGTTCTCCAGGCGCTTGCGGCTGTCCGCCTTCAGCTCCTCGAGGGTGTCGAACTCGGAGGCGAGCTGCGCGAACTCGTCGTCCAGCTCGGGCAGTTCGCGCGCGGCGACCTGGGTGACCTTGACGGTGACCTCGGCCTCCTTGCCGGCCGCGGACCCGCCCTTGAGCTCGGAGGTGAAGGTGGCCTCACCACCGGCCTGAAGGCCCTTCACGGCGTCGTCGATGCCGTCGAGCAGCTCACCGGAGCCGATGGTGTAGGAGACGCCGCTGGCGACGCCGTCCTCGAGGACCTCGCCGTCGACCTTGGCCTCCAGGTCGATGGTGACCACGTCGCCGTCCTCGGCGGCGCGCTCGACCGGGGAGGTGGAGGCGAAGCGCTCGCGGAGCTGCTCGACCGACTTCTCGATGTCCTCGTCGGTGACCTCGACGGCGTCGACCTCGACCTCGATGCCGGAGTAGTCCGGGATCTCCAGGGCCGGGCGGACGTCGACCTCGGCGGTGAAGTTCAGCGTCTCGCCGTCCTTCAGCTCCGTGATGTCGACCTCGGGCTGGCCGAGGACGTCGATCTCCGCCTCGTTGACCGCCTCGGTGTAGAACTTCGGGAGCGCGTCGTTGACCGCCTCCTCCAGGACCGCACCGCGGCCGAACCGCTGGTCGATGACGCGGGCAGGGATCTTGCCCTTGCGGAAGCCCTTCACCGTGACCTGCTGGTTGATCTTCTTGTACGCCGCGTCGAGGCTGTCCTTGAGCTCCTCGAAGGGCACCTCGACAGTGAGCCGAACCCGGGTCGGGTTCAGGGTCTCCACGGCGCTCTTCACGGTTCGGTCTCCTTGATGGCTGACTTCTTGGATTCTGCCGGGGCCAGAGCGGCTCCGGCGGATTCGCCGCCCGGAGGACTACTTCGTTTAAGGAGAGACACACGGGCGTGCAGCTTGCATAGTAACGGCAGCGAGGACACGCCCCAAAGGCGATCACGGGACACGCCCACCGGGGGGTGATCGTGCCGGTGGCCGGTGTCGACCGGCTGGTGGTCGGGGTGGCGGGATTTGAACCCACGGCCTTCCGCTCCCAAAGCGGACGCGCTACCAAGCTGCGCCACACCCCGTCTGGTGCGACACGTAGGGTACATGCCCGCAGACAGTGCGGCTGCCGCATTTGCCGAGCGGAGCGCCCGGAAGGCACCGCGTGGCGACGGGGTGTGCAGCGAGGCGGGCCGACCCGCTACGATGCCTTCAGTGCCGCGGTCGTCCGACCAGCGGCGCGCGCTGTGCGGGCGTAGCTCAATGGTAGAGCCTCAGTCTTCCAAACTGATTACGCGGGTTCGATTCCCGTCGCCCGCTCTGTACGGCTCGGGGCCGGACCGGAGATCCTCCGGTCCGGCCCCGGCGCGTTGCGCCGCCCGGTCGCGCCGGCCGCCTGCCGGCGGTCAGAACTTGATCTGGTTGATGGTGTCCGCGATCGAGTTGAGGAACCGGTTGATCGACGGGGCCATGCCGGTCGACGCGAGGAAGAAGCCGAACAGGATCGCGACGATGGCGGGCCCCGCCTTGATGGAGCCTCCCCGGATCAACACCACCAGGATGATTGCCAACAGCAGCACCACAGACAGTGAAATGGCCACAACTGATCACACCCTCGGTCGGTCCGCTCTCCCGGCCCGGGGGTGCCCGGCCCGCACACCCCCGCCAGAACCATCGTGCCACCAACCGGGCCCGCGTATGCGGCGGGTGGGACATCGTCGGTCACACTGTGCGCGAGCTTTGCCCCGCCCATGGGTTCCGGACCGGCCGGGCGGACCCGACTCGGGCCTCCCGCACGGTATTTCGGGGGTGCACCCGCCGACGTGATTCCCCGAGGTCGTTTCCATGCCCACACAACGTGTGCGCAGGTGACGGGAATGGGCGGCACGGCACGGCAACGCGGGGAGGTATTCGGCCGGTTTGTCGTGAACAATCGGGACTAACCGGTGCATGTGGGCAGCGGGCGGTGATGTCGACTTCGTAATTCACCTGCATTTGAAGGCCCTATGTCGGGCGTTATGCGGGAATGCCGTCGACGGTTTTACGAATACCCGCGGGCGCGGCTAGGGTTCCGCAGATGTTCGACGCCGCCCCGCCCTCCGGTCACCTCAGAACTCCGCCGCCCCCGGCCCGGCCGCCGGCATCCGTCCGGCGTGACGCGTTCTTCGACAACGCCAAGTACCTGGCGATCGTGCTGGTGGCCATGGGGCACTCCTGGGAGCCACTGAAGGGCGACAGCCGCGTCCTGGAGGCCGCTTACACCGTCGTGTACGCCTTCCACATGCCGGCGTTCATCATCATCTCCGGCTACTTCTCCCGGAGCTTCGACATGCGCCCCGACCGGCTGCGCCGGCTGGTCACCGGGGTGGCGGTGCCGTACGTCCTCTTCGAGACGGCCTACTCGCTCTTCAAGCGCTACGGCGACCACGACCCGGGTATGCCGATCAGTCTGCTGGACCCCTGGTACCTGACCTGGTTCCTGGTCGCGCTGTTCGTGTGGCGGCTGACCACCCCGCTGTGGAAGGCGGTCCGTTGGCCGCTGCCCCTCGCCCTCGTGATCGCCATGCTGGCGACCGTCTCGCCTCAGATCGGCGACGACCTGGACCTGCAGCGCGTGCTGCAGTTCCTGCCGTACTTCGTGCTGGGCCTGTGCCTGCGGCCGGAGCACTTCCGCAGGGTGCGCACCCGCGCGGTGCGGGTGCTGTCGGTGCCCGTGTTCGCTCTCGCGCTGCTGGTCGGCTGGTGGGCGGTGCCGCGCATGGACACCGCGTGGTTCTACCACCGCGACTCCGCGCAGGAACTGGGGGCGCCCTGGTGGTCAGGGCCGCTCATGGTGCTCGCCCTGATGGGTTGTTCGCTGCTGCTGACGGCCTGCTTCTTCTCCTGGGTGCCGGGCCGCAGGACGTGGTTCACGGCGCTCGGCGCGGGCACGCTGTACGGCTACCTGCTGCACGGCTTCGTGGTGAAGGCCGGTGACTTCTACGGCTGGTTCGACCACAGGTGGCTGCACGGGCCGCTCGGCGAGGTCTTCGTGACGCTGGTCGCGGGCGCCGTCGTCACGCTGCTGTGCACCAGTCCGGTGCGGCGGGTCTTCCGGTTCGCGATGGAGCCGGAGATGAAGTGGGCGTTCAGGCCCGAGGCGTCCGGGTCCGCCGAGTCGGGGCAGGACCGCGAGAAGGCCGGGGAGCGCCAACTGGCCGACGCGTAAGCGCGGTCGGCTACTCGGCGAGGCCCAGAAGGGCGCGCATTCGGGCGTACTTCTCGGTCAGGCGGGTGCGGGTGGCCGCGTCGTCGAGGCGGGCCAGTCGCGCCGGGTCGGCGTTGTGCGCCAGGTCCGCCTCCTTGACCAGCAGCGCGCCCTCGGTGGCGAGGATCCGCCCGGCGTACTCCTCGGGGCCCTCCCCCGCGCGCTTGGTGACCGCGAGCACGATGTCCTTCGTGCGGCGGCTCAACGGCGCCCCGTCCAGCCACCGTTCGGTCAGCGCGTCGTCCTCCACGGCGTCGTGCAGCCAGGCGGCGGCGATCTGCTCCTCGTCGCCGCCACGCGCGCGTACCCCTTCGGCGACGGCGCGCAGATGCTCGGCGTACGGCCGTCCCGCCTTGTCGGTCTGCCCCTGGTGGGCGGCACGGGCGACGGCCTCCACCTCGGCCAGGGTGAGTCTTCCGGTCGTCTCGGTCACCCGTCCAGTGTGCCCGTGAGTCAGACGAGCCTCGCGGCCGCGGTCGGGCCCTCGCGACAGATCAGCAGCAGGGCGCGGTCGTCGTTGACGTCCTTCGCCACCGCCTCGATGAGGTGCCAGGCGGCGCCGTGGAAACCGCCGGCCACATACCGGTCGGCCTCCCCGGTCAGGCGGTCGATGCCCTCGACTATGTCGCGGTCGGAGGTCTCGACGAGGCCGTCTGTGAACAGCATCAACACGTCGCCGGGGCGCAGCGAGCCCTTAACGGGGTCGAATTGGGCGCCGTCGTACACACCGAGCAGCGGGCCCTCGGCGGCCTTCTCCTCCCAGCGGCCGCTGCCCGCGCTGAGCTGGAGGCCCGGCGGATGGCCGGCCGAGTAGAGCTCGTAGTCGCCGGAGTCGAGGTCGAGGACCAGGTGGATGGAGGTCGCGAAGCCCTCGTCCCAGTCCTGGCGCAGGAGGTAGCCGTTCGCGGCGGGAAGGAAGGCGTGCGGGGGCAGTGAGCCGAGCAGGCCGCCGAACGCGCCCGACAGCAGCAGGGCGCGCGAGCCGGCGTCCATGCCCTTGCCGGAGACGTCCGTCAGCACGACCTCCAGGGTGCGGCCGCCGTTGGTGCGGGCCGCCACCACGAAGTCGCCGGAGAAGGACTGGCCGCCGGCCGGCCGCAGGGCCATCTCCCGGTGCCAACCGTCCGGGAGCGTCGGCAGCTTGCTCTGCACGCGGATGCGCTCGCGCAGGTCGAACAGCATGGTGCCGCCGCGTCGCCAGGGCACGCCGACGCGGCTGCGGAACTGGGCGACGAGCAGTCCGAAGAACCCGCAGGCGGCGACCACGAGCACCACGCCCGGGGTGACCCGGGACGGCCCCTCGGTGTAGGGGCCGAGCCGCACCGACTCCACGATCAGCGCGGTGGCCGCGGCCGCGTACAGGCCGAGCAGGCTGGCGGGGCGCAGCAGCAGTCCGCCCGCGACGATCGGGATGACCAGGGCGGCGGGCGAGCACCACACGGAGTTCATGAGCGTGACGCTCGCGATCACCGGGACGGTGAGCAGCAGTCCGGCCAGCGCGACCCAGTCCGAGCCGTCCCCGCGGAAGTAGTCCACGGCGCTTCGGCGCAGGCCGGTGCGGACCCGGTGCCACTGCATCTTCCACCGGGCCGGGAACGTCTCGGCCGCCGCGCGCCGCTCTCGTCCTGCTGCCATTAGTTCGGGACCTTATCCGTCGGACCCGTCAGTTGGCACAGGAGGTACGACTTGTCCCCCATCCGAGGTTCAACTTCACAGGTACCGTTGAGGCCGCGAACGCCCCGTTTTGTACGGGACCTTACCGGGATCTGAGTGCCGCGGAAACTCCCTCGCCCGTTCCCGGGGTGCCCTGATAGGCATGGTGCATGGGTACTGACTTGCGGGCGCTGGTGCCGGACGCCTGGGACGAGTGGTACGACAACCTGCTCCGCGCCTTCGGCGGGGTTCCGGAGTCGGCCGAGGAGCGGACGCTGTGGCGCGAGCTGACGGAGGTGGAGCGCTCGATCGGCGCCTGGGACGGTGACGTGTGCGTGGGCACGGCGAGCGCGTTCCGGTTCCGGCTGACCGTGCCCGGCGGGGCCGCGGTGCCCGCCGCCGGCGTGACCATGGTCGGCGTGGCCGCAACGCACCGGCGGCGCGGGGTGCTGACGTCCATGATGCGGCGGCAGTTGGACGACGTACGGTCCTGGGGCGAGCCGCTGGCCGTGCTGACGGCCTCGGAACCCGCGATCTACGGGCGGTTCGGCTACGGGATCGGGACGTATCACGTCAACGCCGAGATCGACACGACCCGGGTGCGGCTGTCCGTGCCGCCCGGCACGGATGACGTACGGCTGCGGTACGCCGAGCCCGTCGACGCGCTCGACGCCTGTGAGGACGTCTACGCCCGACTGGTGGCCCGGCGGCCGGGGATGGTGGCGCGGAACCCGGGCTGGGAGCGGCAGCGGTTGCTGGATCCACAGAGCGGGCGGGACGGCGCGTCGCCGTTGCAGTGCGTGCTCGCGGAGCGGGACGGGCAGGTCGTCGGGTACGCGCGGTTCCGGGTCAGGGCGGACTGGGAGCCCGCGGGCCCTAGGGGCACGGTGGTCACGCAGGACGTGGACGCACTGGACCCGGCGGCGCACGCCGCGCTGTGGCGGTTCCTGTTCGACATCGACCTGACCTCGCGGATCCACGCCCGGGGCCGACCGCTGGACGAGCCGTGGCAGCACCTGGTGTCCGACGTCCGGCGCTGCTCGCTGCTCGTGCGGGACTCGCTGCACGTGCGGCTGGTGGACGTGGGGGCGGCGCTGGAGGCGCGGACCTACCAGACGCCGGTGGACGTGGTGTTGGCGGTCGAGGACGCCTTCTGCCCCTGGAACAGCGGCCGTTGGCGGCTGTCCGGCGACCCCAAGGGCGCGTCCTGCGCGCGCACCGAGGACCCCGCCGATCTCGCGCTGACGGTACGGGAGTTGGGCTCGGCCTACCTCGGCGGTGTGACCCTGGACGCGCTCGCCGCGGCCGGCCGGGTACGGGAGCTGAGGCGGGGCGCGCTCGCGGAGGCGTCCCTGGCCTTCGGCTCCACGACGGCCCCGTGGCTGCCGTACGGGTTCTAGTACCGGGGCCGGCGGGTCAGGCCGGCTGGCAGGTGGGGCACCAGAAGAGGTTGCGGGCGGCGAGGTCGGCGGTGCGGATCCCGTCGCCGCAGATGTGGCAGGGCAGGGGGGCGCGCCGGTAGACGTACACCTCGCCGCCGTGGTCGTCCACGCGCGGGGGGCGGCCCATCGCCTCGGGGGTGTGCTCGGGGCGGACGGTGTCGATGCGGTTCTCGCGCACGCCCTCACGCATCAGCTCGACCAGGTCGGCCCAGATCAGCTCCCACTCGCCGGCCGTTATGTCCCGGCCCGCGCGGTAGGGGTCGATGCCGTGCCGGAAGAGGACCTCGGCGCGGTAGACGTTGCCGACGCCGGCGATCACCTTCTGGTCCATGAGCAGCGCGGCGATCGTCGTGCGGCTGCGGGAGATCCGCCGGTACGCGGCCTCGGGGTCGGCGTCGGCCCGGAGCGGGTCGGGGCCGAGGCGGGCGTGGACCGCCCGCTTCTCGTCGTCGGTGACGAGCGCGCAGGTGGTCGGGCCGCGCAGGTCGACGTAGGCGCTGTCGTTCGCGAGGCGCAGCCGGACCGTGTCGGTGGGCGGCGGGGCGGGGGCGTCCCCGAAGCCGACCTTGCCGAACAGGCCCAGGTGGATGTGGACCCAGTCGGTGTCGCGGAAGCCGAGGAAGAGGTGCTTGCCGTGGGCCTCGGTCCGGGTGAGTTCGGCGCCGTCGAGCAGCGCGGCGGCGTCGGAGAACTTCCCCTGGGGGCTGGTCACCCGCGGTGCCGTGCCGGCGAAACGGGCGGCGTAGTCCGACGCCAGCCGGTGGATCGTGTGCCCCTCTGGCACGGTGCGTGGTCCTTTCCAGCCCCCGGGGCGGGGCTCAGTCCTGCTGCGGGTGGTGCGCGGGGATCGGGGGCAGGTCGCCCGTGGTCTCGTAGTCGGTGAGCATGTCGATGCGGCGCTGATGGCGCTCGTCACCGGAGAACGGGGTGTTCAGGAAGGTCTCGACGAACTTCGTCGCCTCCTCCTGGGTGTGCATGCGCGCGCCCACCGCCATCACGTTGGCGTTGTTGTGCTGACGGCCCAGCGAGGCGGTCTCCTCGCTCCAGGCGAGCGCGGCGCGCACGCCCTTCACCTTGTTCGCCGCGATCTGCTCGCCGTTGCCGGAGCCGCCGATCACGATGGCGAGGGCGTCGGGGTCCGCGGCGGCCTTCTCGGCGGCACGGAGGCAGAAGGGCGGGTAGTCGTCCTGGGCGTCGTAGAGGTGCGGGCCGCAGTCGACGGGGTCGTGGCCGGCCGACTCCAGCCACTCGACGAGGTGGTTCTTGAGTTCGAAGCCGGCATGGTCGGAGCCGAGATACACGCGCATGACTTCGAGTGTGACATGGCTGTTTCCGGGCAGCAGCTCCGGGTGGCGAACTGGAGAAATACCAGCCAGACCATGGAACCTCAAAGAAACCTCAAGTAACAATCTGGATTCAGAGGTTCACCAATCCTTTTGCCTCCGATTCACTGGACCGATTCGTACGTCGCTCCTCCGGCGCGGTACGGAAGTCCCCACACCCGGCGCAAAGGAACTCCCCCATGACTGGTCTCCAGGCCGGACTCAAGAACCGACATCTGTCGATGATCGCCATCGGCGGTGTCATCGGAGCGGGCCTGTTCGTCGGCTCCAGCTCCGGCATCGCGACGGCCGGACCCGGCATCCTGCTGTCGTACGCCCTCGTCGGTACGCTGGTCGTCCTCGTCATGCGGATGCTCGGCGAGATGTCCGCCGCCAACCCGACCTCCGGCTCCTTCTCGGCCCATGCCGACCGGGCGCTCGGCCGCTGGGCCGGGTTCTCCATCGGCTGGCTGTACTGGTTCTTCTGGGTCGTGGTGCTCGCGGTGGAGGCCACCGCCGGCGCGAAGATCCTTCAGGGCTGGATCCCGGCCGTCCCGCAGTGGGGCTGGGCGCTCATCGTGATGGTGGTGCTGACCGCCACCAACCTCGTCTCGGTCGGCTCCTACGGCGAGTTCGAGTTCTGGTTCGCGGGGATCAAGGTCGTCGCGATCGGCGCGTTCATCGTGGTCGGCGCGCTCGCGGTGTTCGGCGTGCTGCCGGGGGTCCACAGCGACAAGGCCGGCCTGGGCAACCTGACCGGCCACGGCGGTTTCCTCCCGCACGGACCCGGCGCGATCCTCACCGGCGTCCTGCTGGTCGTCTTCTCCTTCATGGGCAGCGAGATCGCCACGCTGGCGGCCGGCGAGTCGGAGAACCCGCAGCGGGCGGTCACGAAGTCGACGAACAGCATCATCTGGCGCATCGCGGTCTTCTACCTGGGCTCGATCTTCGTCGTCGTCGCCCTGCTCCCCTGGAACGACCCGTCGATCAAGGAGAAGGGCTCCTACGTCGCCGCCCTGGACTCCCTCGGTATCGCGCACGCCGGTCAGATCATGAACTTCATCGTGCTGACGTCGGTGCTGTCCTGTCTCAACTCGGGCCTGTACACGGCCTCCCGGATGGCCTTCTCGCTGGGCGAGCGGGGTGACGCACCGAGGGCCTTCGCCCGGACGACGTCCCGTGGTGTGCCGATGGCCGCGATCGTCGCGTCGGTCGTCTTCGGTTTCGTCGCCGTGTTCTTCAACTACCGCTTCCCGGACTCGGTGTTCCTCTTCCTGGTCAACTCCAGTGGCGCCGTCGCCCTGTTCGTCTGGCTGGTGATCTGCTTCTCGCAGCTCAGGATGCGGCGGATCATCCAGGCGGAGGCGCCGGAGAAGCTCGTCGTGAAGATGTGGCTGTACCCGTATCTGACCTGGGCCACGGCCGCGTTGATCGTGTTCGTGCTCGGCTACATGCTCACGGACACCGAGCACGACGGCCGGGAGACCGTGCTGCTGTCGCTGCTGGTGGCGGCGGTCGTCCTGGTGGTCGCGGTGGTGAAGGAGCGGGTGCGCGGCGGCCGGGCGGCCGTCGCCTCGGCACAGGTGCCGGACAAGGTCGAGGCGGGATGATCCCAGCGGTGCCGTCCGCGTGACGAGGGGCCTCGTGGTGTGTCCACGGGGCCCTTCGCTTCCACGGAAAAGCTGACGGTGGTTGTCAGGTTGTGCGGGCACGATGCGTGCCATGACCTTCGTCCACGACACCGCAGACCTGACCGTCCGCCGCCCCGGCGACCCCGGCTACCAGGAGGAACTCGCCGGATTCCAGACCGGGTTCGGCCGGCGCCCCGCCGTGGTCTTCGCCGCGCGGTCCGCCGCAGACGTGATCGCCGTCGTGCGGTACGCGGCGGAGCGGAACCTGCCGATCGGCGTCCAGGCCACCGGGCACGGCCTGCCCGGCGCCTCCGAAGGAGGCGTCCTGGTCACGACGAAGCGGATGGACCGGGTGACCGTCGACGCCGAGGCCCGCACCGCACGCGTCCAGGCCGGCGTCCGCCGGGGCCAGGTCGTCGCCGCCGCCGAACCGTACGGGCTCGCGCCGCGGATGGGGGCACCTCCCACGCTTTAGGCCAAGGCCATGAAGTTATGGGCTGATGGGCGGTGTCAACAGGATGTCGATGCTGACGGTGGCCTTGTAGGTGTGTCGGTCGACGCGCAGGCTCTTGTAGGCACAGCGGGACATTGGTCGCTTCACGGCGCGGGGACCGAGGCGCAGTCGGCGGGCGGGCATGAGGTTGTTGAGGACTGCCCGGCCGATGGCGCCCACGAGGTCGATGGCGTGCGGGTCGCCCACACGGGGGCCGGCGGTGAGCGGATCACCGCGCCGCTCAGGGAGTTCGGGCCGGTGATCGGCGACTCGCTGCGTCAGATGCCGTACGCCGAGAGCCACACCATCCACAGTGATCCCGACTTCCCAGACGCCTACTACGGGGACAGCGTGGTGCTGAGCGAGCTGGACGCCTATCGGGCCGGTGAGGTGCTCGCGCGGACCGGGCCGGACGCCGGTGGGCCCATGTGTGTCGTGCAGGTCAACCATCTGGGCGGTGCCCTCGCGCGGCCCGCGCCCAACTCGGTGTCGTTCCGCGAAGGGCGGTTCCTGGTACGGCTGCTGGCCGTCGGGGGACCGGGAGGAGGCGCGTGCAGTGCTGGATCCGGCGTTCGCGCTGCTCGCGCCGGACACTCTGGGCCGGGCGGTCAACTTCGCCTTCGGGGCCGGCGACCGGACGGAGGGGTTGTACGACGAGGGGACGCGCAAGAGGCTCGCCGGGCTGAAGGCGCACTACGACCCGGCGAACCTCTTCCGCGGGAACGACGGCGTCAGCGCCTGACGAGCTTCCAGGCGGCCGGCATGACGCCCATCGCCAGGGCCGCCTTCAGGGCGTCGCCGATCAGGAACGGGGTGAGGCCGGCCGCGATCGCCGCCGTGGGGGACATGTCGGCCGCGTAGGCGAGGTACGGGACGCCGATCGCGTAGATGATCGCCTCGCCCAGCAGCATCGTGCCCGCCATGCGCACCACCGAGCGGTCGGCGCCGCGGCGGGCCAGGGCGCCCACCACGGTGGCGGCGAGCAGCATGCCCAGGACGTAGCCGAAGGAGACGGAGACACCGGAGGAGCCGCCGGCGAACCACGGCACGCCGGCGAGTCCGGCCAGCGCGTACAGGGCGAGCGCGGCCAGGCCGCGCCTCGCGCCGAGCGTCGTGCCGACCAGCAGCGCGGCGAAGGTCTGGCCGGTGACCGGCACCGGGGAGTGCGGGACGGGGACCGAGATCTGGGCCGCGAGGCCGGTGAGCGCGGCGCCGCCGAGCACCAGCGCCACGTCCCTCACGCGGGACGCGGGCAGGAGGTCGGCGAGGACCTCGCGGGGGCGGGCGGTGGCGACAGCGGTGCTCATGGGGACTCCGCGGGTGACGGGGACATGCTGGGACACGGTGACGTTAACCCAGGCCGGTGGCGGCGATCACCGTCAGCGCTCGACAAAGGGGGCGGCGGGAGCTTGGTGGGCTCCGGACAAAGGGTGCTGGTTACACCCGGTTCGACGTGACAACGGTCACTGAGGCCGGGACGTTTCGCTCACCTGACGGACGGGAGCGCGGACTGTCCGGTTCCGCCAAACGAACCCTAGTGGTCTGGTCGGATTCACCTTTTCTCCCCTACCCTTCGGGACATGGTCGCCCAGTCCCGGTACTTCACGTCGCGTCGCTATGTCGACCTGCGACGCCAGGGCACCGCGACCTGTAGCCGCGCACGAGTCATCAGCAGCGGCTGAGGCGGGTTGCGGCGCGCCTCGGTCCCCGAGACGTGTCGGCTCCCTTCCCGAGGACGTTTTCCCATGCCCCGTACCGCCTCACCCCCTCTCGCCTCCCCCACCCCCTCCTCCCGGCGCCGGACGAGCGCGAGCGTCGTCCTGCGGTCCGTGCTGGAGCACGGGCCGGTGGCGCGCTCCACCATCGCCCGGCTGACCGGGCTGTCACCGGCGTCAGTGACGGACTACTGCGCCCGGTTCGCCGAACTCGGCCTGATCCGCGAGGCGTCCGCGCCCCGCCGCTCGAACGGCGTGGGGCGCCCGCACGTTCCCGTCGACCTGGACGACTCGCGTTTCGTGGTCGGCGGGGTGCACGTGGCCGTGCGGTACACCACCGTGGCGCTGCTCGATCTGCGCGGCCGGGTGGTGGCCCGGCGCGAGGTGAAGCACGAGCGGACCGATCCGGGATGGGTGCTGGCACGGGCCGCCGAGGGGCTGGGCGCGTTGCTGGCCGGGGCCCCGCGCTGCCGGCCGCTGGGCGTGGGTGTGGCCGTCGGCGGCTGGGTGGACCGGGAGTCCGGGACCGTCGTCGAGCATCCGCTGCTCGGCTGGCGCGAGGTCGCGGTGCGGGAGGTGCTCGGCGAGCGAACCGGGCTGCCGGTCCACGTGGACGGGCACGCGCGGGCCCTGGTCAACGGTGAGCGGCTGTTCGGGCGCGCGAAGGACAGCGGGAGCGTGCTGCACCTGTTCGTGGGCAACGTGGTCGACGCGGCGTTCGCCACCCACGACGAGGTGCACCACGGGCCGCGTTCGCAGGCGGGCGCGATCGCCCATTTGCCGGTGCCGGGCGGCACGGAGCACTGCGCGTGCGGGCGGATCGGCTGCCTGCAGGCGGAGTTGAGCGAGCAGACGATGGTGCGGCGGGCGCGGGCGGCCGGTGTCGTGGAGGGCGTGAACCCCCTGCACGTGGTCACGGCGGCGGCCGCGGGCGACCGGGAGGCCGTGCGACTGCTGGTGGAGCGGGCCCGGGCCGTCGGGCGGGCCTCGCGGCTGCTGCTGGACGTGCTGAACCCGGAGACGGTCGTGGTGACCGAGGTGGGGATCATCCACCGGCAGGACTGCCTCGACGCGCTGCGGGAAGGGGTCGGCGCCGAACGCGCCGCGTCCGTGCTGCCGACGAGTTTCCCCGATTCCGTGCTCGCGGTGGCAGGCGGCTCGGTGGCGCTCGACGTGCTCTACCGGGATCCGCTGGCGGCCTCACCTCGGCCTATTTAATTCAGAAACTCCGAATGTTGACAGGGGGCGTTCATGGCCGGGAACATCCTGGTCATGAGCCTGTTCGTGAGCTGTCGCACCCTTTGTTGCTGACACGTCGCCGCGTGTGAAGCGCTCATTCCCCCCTGCGTGAATTCTGTGTGAAACCCCTTCCCGGGCCGTGTTCCGGCCGGAATTCCGCGCGTCCTCTTTCCTTCCTTCCTTTCCGACCTCACGGAGTTTCGCCATGCCTTCCTCGCCTGTCCCGGGTGTCGACCGACGGCTCTTCCTCACCTCCCTGCTCGGTGCCGCCGCCGGGGTCGCCGGGCTCAGCGGCTGCGCGAACGGCAGCGCGTCCGCCGACACCGGCAAGGCCGCCCTGTCCGCCCCGCTCGCCGACAAGGTCCCGGCGGGCACCAGCCTGAAGATCGCCTCGTACCAGAACACCGAACAACTCCAGTTCAAACTGGCCAAGTTCGGCGCGCTGCCGTTCACGGTGTCGAACTGGCTGAACATCGGCGCCGGGCCGGATGTCATCAACGCCTTCCGCGCGAAATCCCTCGACGTCGCCAACAACGCCGGCATTCCGCCGATCCAGGCCCATTACCAGGGCTTCGACGCGAAGATCGTCGCGATCGACATCACCCGCAAGCCGAACTACCTCTTCGCCACCAAGCCAGGCAGCGACATCCACTCGGTCGCCGACTTCAAGGGCAAGAAGCTCGCCTTCTCGCAGGGGCAGGCCCAAGGTGTGGTCCTGCTGCGGGCGTTGAAGCAGGCGGCCCTCGAGTACGGCGACGTGAAGCTGGTCCCGCTGACCAGCAACCAGTTCCTCACCGCCCTGCAGTCCGGCCAGGTGGACATCGCCCCGCTCGCCAACAGCCAGGCGCCCGCCTATCTGCAGCAGTACGCGTCCAAGGGCGCCCGCGTCATCACCACCGACGTCGTCGACCTGCTCAACCTGCTCTGGGCGCCGACCTCCGTGCTGAGCGACCCCGCCAAGGCCGCCGCCGTCGCCGCGTACATCCCGTACTGGGCCAAGGGCCAGGTGTGGACGTACGAGAACCCCGCCGTCTGGAACGAGGAGTTCTACGTCAAAACGCAGAACCTGACCGCCGCGCAGGCCAAGTCCATCTCCGACCTCGCCAACAAGCCTCTGTTCCCGCCGACTTGGGACGAGGCCGTCAAGTGGGAGCAGGAGACCGCGGATCTGCTGGCGGAGGGCGGCTTCGTGAAGAAGTTCGACGTGTCCTCGCTCTTCGACCACCGCTTCGAGCCCATCGCCGCCAAGGCCGTACCGGCGGAATACCGGAGGTGACCGCAGTGACCACCACGACCACCGCCGTCCCGGTGCCGATCCGGGAGGAGACCCCCCGGGTACGGCGCCGGAGGCGCGGCCTCTCCCCCGGCAGGCGCCTGCCGGCCACCCGCCTGATCGGCCCCGCCCTGCTGCTCGCCCTGTGGGCCGTCGCCTCGGCCGCCGGGCGGCTGGACCCCGGCGCGATCCCGGCCCCCTGGACGGTGTTCCGGACGGCCGGGCGCCTCTGGACCGCCGGAACCCTGCCCTCCGACATCGCGACCTCCGTGGAGCGGGCCGCGTACGGCTTCGCGATCGGTCTCGTCGCCGGGGTCGTCCTCGCGCTGGCCTCCGGGCTGAGCCGGGTCGGGGAGGCGCTGATCGACGGGACGGTGAACCTCAACCGGGCGATCCCGACCCTCGGGCTGATCCCGCTGTTCATCCTCTGGCTGGGCATCGGCGAGACCTTCAAGATCGCCATCATCGCCATCGTCGTCTACGTCCCGATCTACCTGAACACGCACGCCGCGCTCTCCGGCATCGACAGCCGGTTCGTCGAACTGGCCGAGGTGCAGGGGCTGTCGAAGCTCCAGTTCATCCGGCAGATCGTGATCCCCGGCGCCCTGCCCGGATTCTTCGTGGGACTCCGGCTCGGGGTGACCGGCTCCTGGCTGGGTCTGGTGGTGCTGGAGCAGATCAACGCCACCAGCGGGCTCGGCTACATGATGTTCCAGGCCCAGAACTACGGCCAGTCCGGCGTGATCCTCGTCGGCCTGCTCGTGTACGGCGCCTTCGGCCTGGTCTCCGACAGCGCGGTCCGTCTCGTCGAACGGAGGGTGCTGTCATGGCGCCGCACACTGAGCAGCTGACCCGGCCCGCCGTCCAACTCCGCGGCCTGACCCGGTCGTTCGACGGGCGAACCGTCCTCGACGGCATCGACCTCGACCTGCCGGCCGGGCAGTTCACGGCCCTGCTGGGGCACAGCGGCTCCGGCAAGAGCACCCTGCTGCGGGCCATCGCCGGGCTGGACCACAACGTCGTCGGGAGCGGCCGGCTCACCGCTCCGGAACGGGTCTCCGTGGTCTTCCAGGACTCGCGGCTGCTGCCCTGGCGGCGGGTGCTGGACAACGTACTCCTCGGGCTCGACGGCAAGGACGCCGGGCAGCGGGGGCGCGAGGCGCTCGCCGAGGTGGGGCTCGCGGGGCGTGAGCGGGCGTGGCCCAACGAGCTGTCCGGCGGCGAGGCCCAGCGGGCGGCGCTCGCGCGGTCGCTGGTGCGGGAGCCCGAACTGCTGCTGGCCGACGAGCCGTTCGGCGCGCTCGACGCGCTCACCCGCATCAAGATGCACGCGCTGCTGCGGGAGCTGTGGAAGCGGCACCGGCCGTCCGTGCTGCTCGTCACCCACGACGTCGACGAGGCGATCGTCCTCGCCGACCGGGTCCTGGTCCTGGAGAAGGGCCGCATCGGCCTCGACCTGACCATCGACCGCCCCCACCCGCGCTCCTACCGCGACCCCCTGCTGGGCGAGTACCGGGAGCGACTGCTCGCGGCGCTGGGCGTCACCGAGGACCACGCATGACCATCACCCTGGGTTTCCCGGAGGACCACCAATGACCCGCCAGCTCCACCTCAACGCCTTCCTCATGAACACCGGGCACCACGAGGCCTCGTGGCGGTTGCCCGAGAGCGATCCGCTCGCGCACGTCGAGCTGGACCACTACGTACGCCTGGCCCGGATCGCCGAGCGCGGCACCTTCGACTCGCTCTTCCTCGCCGACGGTCCACAGCTGTGGAGCAACCTCGCCCAGCGCCCCGCCGGCGCCCTGGAACCCCTCACCCTGCTCACCGCGCTCGCGACGGCCACCGAGCACATCGGGCTCGTCGCCACCGCGTCGACCTCCTACAACTCCCCCTACAACCTGGCCCGCAAGTTCGCCTCGCTGGACATCATCAGCGGCGGCCGGGCCGGCTGGAACATCGTCACCACCGCCGGCGCGGAGGCGGCCCGGAACTTCGGTCTGGAGCACGAGCCCGCGCACGCCGAGCGGTACGCCCGCGCCGCCGAGTTCCTCGACGTCGCGCTGAAGCTCTGGGACAGCTGGGAGGACGACGCGATCGTCGCCGACAAGGCGGCCGGCATCTGGGGCGACGACAGCAAGATCCATCCGCCCCGGCACAAGGGGACGTACTTCCGTGTCGAGGGCGCGCTCAACGTCCCCCGCTCCCCGCAGGGCTACCCGCTGCTCGTGCAGGCGGGGTCCAGCGAGGACGGGAAGACGTTCGCGGCCCGGTACGCGGAGGCCGTGTTCACCGCCCAGCAGACCCTTGAGGACGCGCAGGCCTTCTACGCCGACCTCAAGTCCCGTACGAAGGCGGCCGGCCGGGACCCCGAGCACATCAAGGTGCTGCCCGGGATCGTGCCGGTCATCGGGTCCACCGAGGCCGAGGCTCGGGCCAACGAGCAGTCGCTGGAGGACCACATCGTGCACCGGCACGGCGTGGCCAACCTGGAACGCCTGCTGCAACTGCCCTCCGGGACCCTGGAGTTGGACGCCCAGCTTCCGGCCGAGCTGCCGTCCGAGGACGACATCGAGGGTGCCAAGAGCCGCTACACGCTCGTCGTGGAACTGGCCCGGCGCGACCGGCTCACCGTCCGGCAGCTGATCGGTCGGCTCGGCGGCGGACGCGGTCACCTCACCTTCGCCGGCACGCCCGAGCAGGTCGCCGACCAGATCGAGAGCTGGTTCGCGCGGGGCGCCGCCGACGGCTTCAACATCATGCCGGCCGTCCTGCCCTCCGGCCTCGACGCCTTCGTCGACCACGTCGTCCCGATCCTCCGCGCCCGCGGCCTGCTCCGCACGGAGTACGGCCCCCGCCAGACCCTGCGGGAGCGCTACGGCCTCCCCCGCCCCGCCAACCAGTACCTCGAGCCCGCCCTCGTCTGAAAGGACCCGGCCATGTCCATCGAAGTCCAGAAGGTCACCGCCCACATCGGCGCCCGTGTCTTGGGCGTCGACATCTCCAAGCCGCTCGACGAGGAGACCGCCACCGCGATCCGCGAGGCGCTCAACGCCCACAAGGCGCTCGTCTTCGACGACGTGAACCTCGACGACGAGACCCAGCAGGCCTTCGTCCGCCACCTCGGCGAGGTCACCACCGCCCACCCGACGGTCTCGTCCGTCGACGGCGTCCCCAACGTCCTCCCGGTCGACAGCGAGCGCGGCCGGGCCGCCAACCACTGGCACACCGACGTCACCTTCGTCCTCAACCCGCCGCAGGCCAGCACCCTGCGCTCCATCACGATCCCGCCGTACGGCGGCGAGACCCTGATCGCCAGCTCCGCCGCCGCCTACCGGCAACTGCCGGAGTCGCTGCGGCAGTTGGCGGACACGCTGTGGGCGGAGCACACCAACGACTACGACTACGCCGTACCGGAGGAGGAGCTCGACGAGCGGCAGGCGGCCCAGCGCGCCCAGTTCACGTCCATCAAGTACCGCACGGTCCACCCGGTGGTCCGCGTCCACCCGCTGACCGGTGAACGCGGCCTGTTCATCGGCGGGTTCGCCCAGCGGATCGTCGGCCTGTCCCCGGGCGAGTCCCGCAAGATCCTCGACCTGCTCCAGGCCTACGTGACCCGGCCGGAGAACATCCTGCGCCACCGCTGGTCGGAGAACCAGCTCGTCCTGTTCGACAACCGCATCACCCAGCACTACGCGGTCGACAACTACGACGGTCTGCCGCGCCGGCTGCACCGGGTGACCGTCGCCGGTGACATCCCGGTCGGCATCGAGGGCAAGGAGAGCTACTCGATCGAGGGCGACGCCTCGCACTACACGTCCGTGGCCGCGTAGTAGTTCCAGACCGGGCCGAATGCGGCACCGAGGTGTCGATCTCCGTCAGCGGACATCCTCCTACGTCCGATCCTGATCGCAGGGGACGTTCAGCGAGATCAGCCCAACGTGATCGAGAGTCAACCGGAGTTCGGTGACGGCGGCGTTCCGCAGCCGCGGGAAGACGCGGCGGTAGTCGCCGAGCGGGATGGACAGCAGGCGGCACAGCACCAGGCGCAGCAGGGTGTTGTGGGCGACGACCAGGACACGCTCGCCCTCGTGCGCGGCGGCGACGCGGCGCAGGGCGGCGGCACCGCGCTCGGCGGCGGCCTTCGGGTCCTCGGCGCCGGGGAAGGGGTGGGCGACGGGGTCGGCGCGGAACGCCTCCACCGCCTCAGGGTTCTCGGCGGCGAACTCGGCGAGCGTTCGGCCCTCCACCACCCCGAAGTCGCATTCGCGCAGGTCGTGTTCGCGGTCCGGGATGATCCCGAGGGCCCGGCAGGCGGGCTCGGCGGTGGCGACCGCGCGGGAGAGGGGCGAGGTCACCACGGCGTCGACGGGGTGCGCGGCGATCCACCGCCCGAGCGCCTCGGCCTGCGCGTACCCGGTCTCGGTGAGGGGCACGTCGCTGATCCCCGCGTACCGGTTCTCGGTGTGCCAGACGGTCTGGCCGTGGCGGGCCAGCAGGAGGGTGGTGGTGCTCATGAGTGCGCAGTATCCCTGGTCAGGCGGGCGTGTGCGTGGGCCGCGACCGGGGGTGGCAGCCAGCCGCGGGCCGTGAGTTCATCGACCAGGCGGGCGTACACCGGCGCGAAGAGGGCCGTGCGTCCCGGGCGGGGTTCCAGGACGGTCCCGATCCGGACCATGCGCTCGGCGACGTCCGCCAGCCCGGTGCCCGCGCCCGTGCCGTAGGCGGCCAGCGCGGCCATGCCGAGGGCCGGTTCGGTCTGCGTCGGCACACGGGCCGGACGGCCCAGGACGTCGACGCGCAACTGGTTCCAGTACGGGCTGCGGGCGCCGCCGCCGGTGAAGGTGAGCGGGCCGCCCAGCGGGGCGCCGAGGTGGTGCAGGTAGTCCAGGCAGAGCCGTTCCGTGAAGGCGACGCCCTGGAGGAGCGCGGCCCACAGGTCGGCGTCGCCGCGCGGCTCGCCCAGCACCAGCGCGGAGGCGCCCGGCGCGCGGAACGGGAACCGCTCGCCGGGCGACACCAGCGGGTACGCCACCGCGCCCGAGGGCTCGTGGGCCGCCGCCCGCGCGTCCATCGTGGCCGGATCCGCTCCCGCGAAGGCGGCCGTGAGGATGCCGGCGCCGACGCCGGAGGCCCCGCCGGGCAGCCAGGTCCCATCCGGGGCACGGTGGTTGTAGACCACGCCGGCGGGATCGTGGACGGGGGTGGCGGAGACGCCCTTGAGGACGAGCGTCGTGCCGAGCACCGAGTTCCAGGAGCCGGGCCTGAGCGTCCCCGACGCGATCTGCGCCGCGCAGCCGTCGGTCATCCCCGCGACGACGGGCGTGCCGGCCGGGATGCCGGTCGCCTCGGCGGCGTCGGCGCGGACCTCGCCGAGCCGGGTGCCGGGGCGCACCGCCTCGGGGAACAGCCCGTCGGGCAGGCCGAGTTCGGCGAAGGCCTGCTGCGGCCAGGTGTCGCGTTCGAGGTCGTAGCCGGTCTTGAGGGCGTGGCTGGAGTCGGTGGGCGGGGGCGTTCCGAGGAGGTGGCCGACGATCACGTCCGGCTGGTGGGCGAGCCGGAAGCGGGGCGGGTGGACGAGGCGGAGGTGGGGGTGGGGCCGGTGGCGGCGGGGCGAGCCGTCACGGAGCGCTGGGCCGCCACCCGCGCCCCCGCCGTACTCCGCCGCCAGCCACAGTGCCTTCGGCAGTGCCCAGGTGTCCTGAACGTCCACCCCGGCCGCGCGGACCCGCGCCGCCTCGCGTGCCGCGCGCCCGTCGTCGTACATCAGCCCGGGGCTCACCGGCCGTCCCGCGGGGTCCGTCAGCAGGACCGTGCCGGAGGTGCCGCACACCGCGAGCCCCCCGATCCGCACGTCCCGCACGCCGCTGAGCGCCTGCCGGGACGCGGCGCACACCGCCCGCCACCAGTCGTCCGGATCCTGCTCGTGCCGCTCCCCCGTCCGCCGTCCGCCGAGCGGTGCCGAGCCGCCGCCGAGGGCCGTGCCGCCCCCGGTGACCAGCAGCACCCGGACGCTCTGCGTGCCCAGGTCGATCCCCAGCCAGGCCTCACGCCCGTCCGCCATCCGAGCCTCCCTGGTATCGCGGTCGCGCCTGTTAACTTCACACCCGTCTTCGATAGTGACCCGGGTTTCTCGCCTGCGCGAGGGATTGACGCGCAACTTCCACCGTTACACCCTCGATTGACGAGCCGACTCGACGGTGATCGGGACACGATGATCAGCAGCGACAGCAGCGGGGGCGGCGCCCACCCGCAGCGGCCCGCCGCCCGCCGGGCCGCCCTGGCCGAGCGGGTCCTGGCCGAGGGCTCGGCGAGCGCGGCACAGCTCGCCGAACACTTCGGAGTGAGCCTGATGACCATCCACCGGGACCTCGACGAGCTCGAACGGCAGGGCGTCGTCAGGAAGTTCAGGGGCGGGGTGACCGCGCAGCCGTCCGGGGTGTTCGAGTCCAACGTGCAGTACCGGCTGAAGACGATGCGCGCCGAGAAGGCGGCCCTCGCCGAGCACGCGCTGCGGCTGATCGAGCCCGGCATGGCGGTCCTGCTGGACGACTCCACCTCCGCCCTGGAGATAGCGCGCGTCCTGCGGCTCGGCGGGATCACCCCGCTGACCGTGGTCACCAACTTCCTGGAGGCCATCAACGTCCTCTCCGACCAGCGGGGCATCCACCTGATGGCCCTGGGCGGCGACTACGACCCCCTGCACTCCTCGTTCCTCGGCGTGTCCTGCGTCGAGGCGGTCCAGTCGCTGCGCGTGGACGTCTGCTTCGCGTCGACGTCGGCGGTGCACGGCGGGTACGCCTACCACCAGGAGCAGCACATCGTGTCGGTGAAGCGGGCGATGCTCGACTCGGCCGCCCGCAACGTCCTGCTGATCGACCACACCAAGCTCGCCCGCACCGCCCTGCACCGGGTCGCCCCGCTCTCCCGCTTCGACCTGCTCCTCGTGGACGACGGGGCGCCGGCCGAGGCGCTGCGGGACCTGGACGAGCACAAGGTCACCTATCAGGTCTGCGCGACGAAGGGCTCCCCGTGATGAGCGATCCCCTGCGGGTGCTGGCGGCCGGCGACCACTTCGTCCTGCCGCCGCTGATCAGAGAGGCGCTCGGCAAGCAAGTCGCCTGCGAGGTCGGCGAGTTGAAACTCGGCTGGCCGCTGGAGCCCTTCGGTCCGGTGGCCGAGGTGACGGAGGCCAGTGACGCCGAGGACGAGCTGATCGAGGCGCTGGCCGGCGTCCCGGTGCTGGTCACCCAGATGGGCCCGGTGACGGAACGGGTCCTGGACGCCTGCCCCGACCTCCGGCTGGTCGTCGTCTGCCGGGGCGGACCGGTGAACGTCAACCTGGACGCGGCGCGGCGCCACGACGTCCGCGTCTGCTACGCCCCGGGCCGCAACGCCGCCGCCACCGCCGAGTTCACCGTGGGCCTGCTCCTGGCTGCCCTGCGCCGCATCCCGCAGGCCCACAACCTGCTCGCGTCACAGGGAAGTTGGGAGGGGGCGACGTACTACACCTACGAGCACAGCGGTCTGGAGCTGGAGGACCTGCCGGTCGGTCTCGTCGGCTACGGCGCGGTGGGCAGCCGGGTGGCCCGGGTGCTGTGCGCCTTCGGTGCGCGGGTGACGGTGTACGACCCCTACGTCCGCGGCGAGATCCACGGCCTGCGCGTCCCCTCGCTCGACGAACTCCTGCGCCGCTCCCGGCTGATCACCCTGCACGCCCGTCTGACACCGGAGACCCGGGGCCTGATCGGGGCCCGCGAACTCGCGCTGCTGCCCAGGGGGGCGGTGGTGGTGAACGTGGCGCGCGGGCCGCTGCTGGACGAGGACGCGCTGTGCGACGCGCTGGCGAGCGGTCAGCTCTCGGCGGCGGCCCTCGACACCTACGCCCGGGAACCGCTGCCGCCCCACTCCCGGCTGCGCGCACTGGCCGACCGGGTCGTGCTGACCCCGCACCTGGGCGGCGCCTCCCGCGCGGTGGCGGAGAAGGCGGCCCGCATCGCAGCGGCGGAGGTGGGGCGCTGGGCACGCGGGGAGCCACTGGCACACGCGCTTACCTGAGTGCCGGTACGCCGGCGCGACCAACGGCAAGAGCCCACCAATTTCAACTGTCCCCACGACACCGGCCGCGGAGAGAGCCGTGGGGGGCGCGCCGGTGTCGAGAGGCCGATCGTGCGGAGGCGCGAAGC
>NZ_JBIWPO010000009.1:221677-294873 GCF_044768275.1 Streptomyces sp. NPDC101152
CCCCCGCCCCCCCCCCCGGGGGCGGGGCTGGGGGGGGGGGGGGGGGGGGGTGCGCGGGGGGGGTCGGGGGCGGGGCCCCCACCCCCCCCCCCCCCCCGGCCTCTCGACACCGGCACCAAGCGCCCCCGGAGGCGAACGAAGCCAAAGGAGGAGAGCGATGTACGTCGGGATCGACGTGGGCACGTCCATGGTGAAGGCCGCCGCGTTCGACGAAGAGGGGCGGGAGTTGGCCGTCGAGGCGCGGCCGGTCGGGCTCTCCCTGCGTGGGGGCGTGGTCGAGCAGGACATGGAGGAGGTGTACGGGGCCGTCGTCGCCGTCCTCGAGGCGCTGACCTCGCGGGTCGCCGGACCCGTCGAGCTCGCGGGGCTCACCGGGCAGGGGGACGGGGTGTGGCTGGTCGACAAGGAGGGGCGGCCGGTGCGGCCCGCGGCCTCCTGGATGGACGGACGGGCGCACGAACTCCTCGACAAGTGGCTGGCGGACGGCACCTTCGAGGCCGTCTTCCGCCGGACCGGGAGCGCCATGTTCCCGGGCTGTCCGGGCCCGCTGCTGGCCTGGTTCGACCGGTACGAACCGCGGTCCCTGGACGCCGCGGCCACCGCCGTGTACTGCAAGGACATGGTGTTCCGGCGCCTGACCGGCGCCCCGGTGACGACGGACGTGTCGGACGCGTCGATGCCGTTCCTCGACCCGCGGACCCGGACGTACGACAACCGGGTCGTCGAACTCCTCGGCCTTGCGCACCGCCGTGGTCTCCTCGCCCCGGTCGGCGACCCGATCGCCATCGCGGAGGCGCTCGGCGAGGGCCTGCCGGCCGGCACCCGGCTGGCGAACGGGCCGTACGACCTGCCGTCCTGTGCCCTCGGCGCGGGCGTCACCGCGCCCGGCGACGGTCTGCTGATCGTCGGCACCTGCCTCGCGAGCCTCGTCGCGACGACCGACCTGGACCTGACCGGCGAGCCGGCCGGCCTGTACATCTCCACCGACCGTCCGGGGCACTGGCTGCGCGCCATGCCGGCGATGGTCGGCACGGCGGCGCTGGACTGGGTGCTGTCGACGACCGGCGTCCGGCACGAGGAGGTCGACGCCCTGCTCGCGGACACCCCGCCCGGCGCGAACGGCGTCCGCGTCCTGCCGTACTTCGCCCCCTCCGGAGAGCGCGCCCCCTTTGTCGAGCCCCGGCTGCGTGCCGAACTCACCGGCGTCAGCCTGGAGTCCACGAAGGCCGACCTGGTCCGCGCCACCTGTGAGGGCATCGGCTACGCGGCCCGCCACTGTCTGCAGGCGGCCGGCCTCACCGGCACCCTCGCCGTCTGCGGGGGCGGCACCCGCAGCCCCGCGTGGATGCGGCTGCTGGCGGACGTCCTGGGGCGCCCGCTGCGGGTCGTCGAGGGCGAAGTGGGCGCGCGGGGCGCGGTGTTGGCTGCGGCGGAGCGGTACGGGGTCCCGCTGGACGCGAGGGTATGGACGAAACCGACATCAGTGGTGGAACCTGACGCGACACGGGCGGCGTACTACGCGGAGGCCTACGCGGACCATCTGGACCGCCTGGCGCGGGCACGCACGTCGGCCGACGCCCGGCGGTGAACGCGAGGAGGGGTTCATGACGACGAGCCGGATGTGCCCGACCTGCAGGAGCAGACAGGACTTCCGGAAGCTCAACGACGCGGAGAGGGCCGCGGTCCGCGAGGAGAAGGGTCCCCGCCACTACGTGCACGACCTCTGGCGCTGCACCGCCAAGGGCTGTCTCTGGTACCAGCCCTACTTCCGGAAGGACGACGGCGGCGTCCTCCCCGAGAAGTTCCGGGAGAAGAAGGACGAGGAGGCCGCCGCCCCCGAGTGACCTACAGGTTGCTGAAGTCCGGCCCCTTGGTCCGGGTGCGCTTGATCTCGTAGAAGCCCGGGACCGAGGCGACGGCGAGGGTGCCGTCCCAGAGCCTGGCCGCTTCCTCGCCCTTGGGGGCGGGGGTGACGACCGGGCCGAAGAAGGCGATCTGCTCGCCGTCGGCGCCGGGCACGGCGATGACCGGGGTGCCGACCTCCTGGCCGACCTTCTCGATGCCCTCCTTGTGGGAGGCGCGCAGCTCGGCCTCGAACTCGAAGTCCTCCTGGTCCGCGTACTCGATCAGGTCGGCGGGCAGCCCGACCTCCTCGAGGGCGGCGGCGATGGCCTCGACGGTCGGGCCCTCGCCGTTGTTGTGGAAGCGGGTGCCGAGCGCGGTGTAGAGCGGGCCGACGACGTCCTGGCCGTGCTTCTGCCAGGCGGCGGTGACCACCTTCACCGGCTTCCACGCCTTGGTCGCGAGCATCTCCCGGTACTCCTCGGGCAGCTCGTCGATCCGGTCCTCGTTGAGCACCGCCAGGCTCATGATGTGCCAGCGGATGTCGATGTCCCGGACCTTCTGCACCTCCAGCACCCAGCGGGAGGTCATCCACGCCCAGGGACACAGCGGGTCGAACCAGAAGTCGACGGGGGTCTTGGCGGTGCTCGTCGAGGTCTCGGACATGGCTCTCCTAGGAAAAGTGCTCTTTTCAACCACCAACACCGGGCGTCGCCGTCCCCATTCCCGGTCGGCCGCCCTCATTCCCTGCTGCCCGCTGTCAGGGGCGCATGGCAGGATCAGCCCTGTCCACATGCCGAACAGCTGCCGAGGGAGTGCCGCCCGTGCCCGGTGAGAATCTGACCCGTGACGAGGCCCGGGAGCGGGCCGCGCTGCTGTCCGTCGACGGGTACGAGGTGTCGCTCGACCTGCGTTCGGCGGTGGGCGACGAGACCGGGGAGGGTCCGCGCACCTTCCGCTCGGTCACCACGATCCGCTTCCGCTGCAACGAGCCCGGCGCGTCGAGCTTCGCCGACCTGATCGCGCCGAGTGTGACCTCCGTCTCGCTCAACGGCAAGGACCTCGACCCGGGCCAGGTCTTCGACGGCTCCCGCATCCTCCTCGACGACCTGGCGGGCGAGAACGAGCTGGTGGTCGACGCCCAGTGCGCCTACTCCCGCACCGGCGAGGGCCTGCACCGCTTCGTCGACCCCGAGGACGGCGAGATCTACCTCTACACCCAGTACGAGCCGGCCGACTCCCGCCGCGTCTTCGCGAACTTCGAGCAGCCCGACCTCAAGGCCCCGTTCCGCTTCGAGGTGCGCGCGCCGGAGGGCTGGACGGTGTGGAGCAACGGCGTCGGCGAACAGACCGACGGGGTGTGGCGGTTCGCGGAGACCAAGCCGATCTCGACGTACATCACCTGCGTGGTGGCGGGCCCGTACCACTACACCACCGACTCCTACTCCCGCACCTTCGCGGACGGTACGACGCTGGAGATCCCCCTCGGCGCCCTGTGCCGCAAGGGACTGGCCCCCTACTTCGACTCCGACGACGTCTTCCTGGTCACCAAGCAGGGCCTCGACTTCTTCCACGACCACGTGGACTACCCGTACCCCTTCGGGAAGTACGACCAGGCGTTCGTGCCGGAGTACAACCTGGGCGCGATGGAGAACCCGGGCCTGGTGACCTTCCGCGAGGAGTTCATCTTCCGGGGCAAGGTCACCAAGGCCTCGTACGAGAGCCGGGCCAACGTGATCCTGCACGAGATGGCGCACATGTGGTTCGGCGACCTGGTCACCATGGAGTGGTGGGACGACCTGTGGCTGAAGGAGTCCTTCTCGGACTTCATGGGCGCCTTCGCGCTGGTCGGCGCGACCCGCTTCGAGGACGGCTGGATCACCTTCGCCAACCGCCGCAAGGCCTGGGCCTACCGCGCGGACCAGCTGCCCTCCACCCACCCGATCACGGCCGACATCCGCGACCTGCAGGACGCCAAGCTCAATTTCGACGGCATCACCTACGCCAAGGGCGCCTCCGTCCTCAAGCAGCTGGTCGCGTACGTCGGCCAGGACGCGTTCCTGGAGGGCGCCCGCCGCTACTTCAAGCGGAACGCGTACGGCAACACGCGCCTCGGTGATCTGCTGTCGGTACTGGAGGAGACCAGCGGCCGGGACATGGGCAGCTGGGCGCGGTCCTGGCTGCAGACGGCCGGGGTCAACTCCCTCACCCCGCAGGTGCTGTTGGACGCGGACGGACGCGTCGACGAGCTGGCCGTCGTGCAGGAGGCCGCGGAGTCGCACCCGGAGCTGCGGCCGCACCGGGTGGCGGTGGGCCTGTACCGGCGCAGCCCCGAGGGCGCGCTCGCGCGGTACGCGCGGGCCGAGGTGGACGTCGACGGGGCGCGGACGGTCGTGGGTGAGCTGGCCGGTGCCGAGGCGCCCGAGCTGGTGCTGGTCAACGACGACGACCTCACATACTGCAAGATCCGCTTCGACGAGACCTCGCTGGCCGCCCTGCGCGAGCACCTGGGCTCGATGACCGACCCGCTGGCGCGGGCCCTGTGCTGGTCGGCGCTGTGGAACATGACCCGGGACGCGCTGCTGCCGGCCCGGGAGTTCGTGGAGATCGTGCTGCGCTTCGCGGGGCGCGAGTCCGACATCGGCGTCCTGCAGATGCTGCACGCGTGGGCCGACTCCGCGCTGGTCCACTACGTGGCACCGGCATGGCGGGAGACCGGCGGGCGGCTGCTGGCGGAGGGCGCCCTGCGCGAGCTGCGGGCGGCCGAGCCGGGCAGTGAGCCCCAGTTGGCGTGGGCGCGGTTCTTCGCGACGGTGGCGTCCGCTCCGGAGGAGCTGCGGCTGCTGCGGGGGCTGCTGGAGGGCACGGAGAAGGTCGAGGGGCTCGAGGTCGACCAGGAGCTGCGCTGGACGTTCCTGGAGCCGCTGGCCGCGCACGGGGTCGCGGACGAGGCGGTGCTGGCCGCCGAACTGGCCCGCGACGACACCGCCTCCGGCAAGCGCCACCAGGTCAGGTGCCTGGCCGCGCGGCCGTCCGAGGCGGTCAAGGCGCAGGCGTGGGCCCAGCTGGTGGAGTCGGACGCGCTGTCCAACGCGCTGGTGGAGGCGACGATCGCGGGCTTCGCACAGCCCTCGCAGCGGGAGCTGCTCGCGCCGTACGCGCCGAAGTACTTCGCGGCGATCGAGCGGGTCTGGGAGGAACGGTCCATCCAGATCGGCATGGACGTGGTGCGGGGCCTGTTCCCGGCGCTGCAGGACTCGCCGGGGACGCTGGAGGCGACCGACGCGTGGCTCGCGGCGCACGAGGGGGCGGCGCCCGCGCTGCGCCGGCTGGTGCTGGAGGCCCGGGACGATCTCGCACGGGCGCTCCGAGCCCAAGCTGTGGCCAACGGCTAAGCCGGCGGTGACCGTTACGGAATACGTTCCATCACACCCGTAACCCCTGGCCCCACCCATGTGGACCAGGGGTTTCGGTGCCCCATCGGCACCCGAACACCCGTCCTTTAGTGCCGCCTTGTCCGTATTCGTCGACGGACGTGTAACAGCGGTTAAAGGGCGGTTCGGGCGCGGGAAACCCCGAGTCATGAACCACGACACCCAGCGCTCCCCGCTCCCCCCGGCCTCCCCCCGCCCCGTGCGCCACCTGTCCGAGGTGCATCGCCGGGTCATGACGACGGCCCAGCTGCGCGCGCACGGCGTCCCCTCGGCGGAGATGGCCGAGCAGTGCCGCGCCGGTGGCCCCTGGCAGCAGATCCTCCCCGGAGTCTTCCTGCTCCACCCGGGCGCGCCGACCAGCGAGGAGCGGCTGCACGCGGTGCTGATGTACGCGGCCCGCGAGTCGGCCGGCCCCGCGGTGCCGGCCCAGCCGAGCGCCGTGTCCCCGCACCCGGTGTACGCGGAGGCGATGATCACGGGCCTGGCGGCCCTGACCCTGCACGGCTTCACCTCCGCGCCCCCGCTGCTGTCGATCGAGAAGATCGACGTCCTGGTCCCGCGGTTGCGCCGCCTGCGTTCGGCGGGCTGCGCGAGGATCGTCCGCACGCCGTCCCTGCCGACTCCCCGGCACGTCACGGGAGTTCCCCTCGCCCCGGTCCCGCGCGCCCTGGCCGACGCGGTGTCCGAACTGGCGGACGCCGGTGCCGTACGACGGCTGCTGACCGAGGCGGTCCGCGGCGGCCACTGCGAACCGGCCTCGGTGGTGAGGGAGTTGACCAACGCGAAGCTGCTGAGCCGGCCGCACGTGGTCGACGCGGTGGACTCGCTGCTCGCCGAGGGCCGGGCGATCGCCGAGGACCGCCTCTACCGCATGGTCCGAGAGCACGGCCTGCCCGACCCGGTCTGGAACGTCGACCTGCGGCTGCCCGGCGGCCCGCACCTCGGCGGCCTGGACGCCTACTGGCCGGAGCAGGCGGTCGCGGTGGAACTGGACACCCGCGCCCCCCGCCAGGACGAGGACGCGATGTGGTCCGAGTACGCCCGCAAGCGGGAGACCCTGGAACGCCTCGGCATCACGGTCGTCCACATCACCCCGAAGAAGCTCCGCGAAGCGATGGACCAACAGGCGACGGTGGTCCGCACGGCCCTGATGGCCTCCGCCGACCGCGACCCGGCCGCCTACGTCGTGGTGCTGCCCCGGTAGTGACGGACCGGGGCAGGGCCTGCCCGGTGGATCAGGTCGGCCTGGAGGCACGTCGCGGCTTGGCCGACCCGAGCGGGGTCTGGGGCGTGCAACTGCAAGGCGGAGGAGGGCGTCGACGCGATGGGGGTCCCCCGCGCGAGGCTGTTCGAGCGTGGGGGAGTCGGCAACCGACGACAACGCCGCTGGGGGCACCCCCTCTGGGGGAGCGTGCCACAGCCCCCGCGACGCCGACATGATCCGCCGGGCAGGCCCTGAGCACCAGGAGGGGAGAGGAGGGGCCGCCGACTTGACGGGGGCGGCCCCTCCTCGTCATGCCTGGGTGGGCCGGAGCGACGTCTCACAGCGGATCAGGCAGTGCCGGTGGCATCGTCGCCCTCAGGTGGACGCCGTCGATCAGGGCGGCGTAGGCCGCGATCATGCGGGTGCGGCTGAAGCGTTCGCGACTGGCTGTCAGGGCCGGGGCGAGGTCGGGGCGGGCGGTGGCCGCCTCGGTCCAGGCCGACGCGATCGCCACCGGGTCCGGTGGGGTGACGAAGCCGTGGCCCGCCACGATCGCCGCGCTGTCGCCGACGTCCGTCGCGACCGGTACGGCGCCGCACATCATGCCCTCGACGAGGCAGAGGGGGGCCGCCTCGCCCCAGGAGGAGGTGAGGGCGACCACGTCCGCGGCGGCGTACACCTGCTCCATGTCGTGCCGGACGCCCAGCAGGCGCAGTCTGTCGGTCAGGCCCCGCGCCTCGTCGAAGGCGAGCGCGATGTCCGCGTCGAGGCCGAGGTTGACCGGTGTCATGCCCGCGCCGCACATCAGGACGTGCCCCTCGGGCTCCCGCGCCAGCCACTGCCGTGCCGCCCGCAGGAACAGCGGGACGTTCTTCATGGCGTCGTAGCGGGCGGCGAAGACCACCACGGGGGCGGTGGAGGGGATGCCGAGGGCGGTTCTCAGGGCGAGTCTGCGGGCCGGGTCGGGGCGGAAGCGGAGGAGGTCCACGCCGTTCGGGATGACGTGCAGCAGTTCCCCCGGCACGCCCGCCGCCTCGTACGCCGCCCGCGTCGACTCCGCGCAGCACACGCACGCGACGACCGTCCCGTCGGCGATGGCGGCCTTCAGTTCGTCGAGGGCCGCGCCCTGGTTCTCCGGGTCGGAGCGGTGCAGACAGACGACGACGGGGCGGCGGGGCAGGCCTGCCTGATTGAGGAGGCGCAGGGGCTGCTCCTTCAGGGAGAGGATCACGTCCGCGTCCGCCGTCGCCCGTGCCGTATCGGCCAGTTCCGGCCCGGTGAAGACGGCCGGATCGGTGCCGGCGCCGCCCGGTCCGAAGCTGCGGCCCAGCGAGGTGACGCCGACGCCCGCCGCCGTCAGCGACCGGTAGCAGGCGTCGTCCTCCATGCGCTGGCGGGTGGCCTCGCGGTGCACCTCGCCGTGCAGGCTCAGGACGCGATGGTGCTGGTCACCTTCCTGAAGGCCGAGGACGACGTCCGTGTGAACGATCCGGGCGCCGCCGGAGAAGAAACCCTCGTAGACCGAGAGCACGTGCAGTCCGCGCCTCGCACGCACACGACCACCCGCCTTGTGAGAAATCGAGCCATCCCCGTGAAGTGCGGGTTAGCCGATATGAGGCGGCATGAATATTGCGTACGGATTAACGGAGCGCTTCGTGTCGGAGTCCTGTCGATTACACCCGGCGTTTTTTACCGGGCTTTGTGAACGGGCGATCACCTGCCGCAGAACTCGGCCTCGATCACCGTGTCGGTGTCCCCCACCCAGTCGCCGTTGAGGTTGAAGGCGAGGGAATGGCTGCCGTCGGCCGTCGTCACCGCCTCGGTGACGGAGCCGAGGATTCCGCCGTCGTGGCCCCACACGTGGACGCCGCAGGAGAGGGTGCGGTCCATCAGGCCGAGGCCGTAGCGGGCGTGGTCCGCGACCTGGACCGTCGTCTTCATCTCCTTCAGTTGCTGGGGCGGGAGGAGACGTCCGGTCAGCAGGGCCCGGTAGAAGCGGCCGAGGTCGGCCGAGTCGGAGATCATCTCGCCCGAGCCGTAGGCGATGGCGGGGTTGAGGTAGGTGACGTCGTAGGACGGGTCCGTGGCCGACCCGGAGAACTTCGAGTAGGCGCGGCTGCTGGGCCGCGGGACGGTGGTTCGGGTGCCGGGGACCGAGGTGGCGGTCAGGTGGAGCGGGGCGATGATCCGGTCGTGGATTTCCTGACCGTAAGAATGTCCCGTGACTTTCTCGATCACCAGCGCCGCGACGAGATAGTTCGTGTTCGAGTAGCTCCAGGACGTGCCCGGTTCGAAGTTCGGCCGGTGGGACATCGCCATCGCGAGGAGATCTTCGGGCGTTTTGGGGTCGTAACGGTGTTTGAAGAAGCCGTCCTTCACGAAGTACGCGTTGAGGAAATGGTCGTCCTCGGTGTAATTGAAGATACCGCTGGTGTGGTTGAGGAGTCGGCGCAGTGTGATGCGGCTGCCGTCGTGGCCGTGGCCGTGGACCACGCCCGGCAGCCACTTCTCCACCGTGTCGTCCAGTGACAGCCTGCCCTCGGCCTCCAGTTGGAGCATCACCGTCGCCACGAAGGTCTTGGTGACGCTGCCGACGCGGTAGCGGTCGTGCGCCGAACGCGGCCTGTCCGTGCGGATGTCGCCCACTCCGGCCGTCGTCGACCAGGTGCCGTGCGCGTCCCTCGCCGTCACCGTGACGCCCGGGACCCCGTCCCGTACGGCCGCCTCCACGGCCGCACGGGTCGCCGCGTGGTCGGTGGCGGGCGATGCCGCCACGGCGGGGCCGGCCAGGACGGCCGTCAGAGCCAGAGCCGTCGTCGCCACCAGGATCGTCCGTACACGCATGTCTTCCCCCTTGTCACCAACACCGGTTCTGCAGAGACGGACACGGCTGGTGCTGTGGTGGTTGACGGGGCGCGGGACGGTTGGGTGTTTTTCGGCCGGTTCTCGGCCGGGGGGACGACCGGTGCGTCGGGGAGAGCCGAGAAGACGCCGGCCTTCGTGGACCAGTCCTCGAACACGGCGGAGAGCAGTTGGTGGGGTGGGGTCGGTCGGGAGCGCCTGAGGTCTGCCATGGTTCGACGGTAGGGAGAAACGGCCCGCTGCTACCGTCCAATGGCATGCGGGAAACACAGACCAATCCGGCCGGGCTGACGGGCGATCTGCTGCTCCGGCTCGGCGGGGACGGCACCGGACCGCTGCACGAGCGGGTCAAGCGCGCCCTGCGGACGGCGATCCGGTCGGGGCGGATCGAGGTCGGTACCGCCCTGCCGCCCAGCCGGCAGCTCGCCGCCGACCTCGGCGTCTCGCGCTGGGCGGTGACGGAGGCGTACGGGCAGCTCGTCGCCGAGGGGTATCTGGAGGCGCGGACCGGTTCCGCGACCCGCGTGCGCTGGTCGAACCCGGCGGACGAGGACGAAGGGGCCCGCAGCCCGTCCCGCCCGGCCACCGCCGCCCGCTTCGACCTCGCCCCGGGCCTGCCGGACCTACGGGCGTTCCCGCGCCGCCGCTGGGCCGAGGCCGTCCGCGCGCAGGCGGCGACCGTGGCCTTCACGGAGCTCGGCTATCCGCCGCCCGGCGGCCATCCCCGCCTGCGGCGCCTGCTCGCCGCGTACCTGAACCGCTCCCGCGGGGTGTCCGCCTCCCCCGAGGACGTCACGGTGTGCACGAGCGTGACCGACGGGGTGCGGCGGCTGTGCCGGGTGCTGCGCGCCGAGGGCGTCACCGCGGTCGGCTGCGAGGAGCCCGGCTGGACGCGGCTGCGTGAGGTGGTGAGCGCGGCGGGTCTGCGGCCGGTGCCGGTACGGGTCGACGCGGGCGGCCTGCGCGTCGACGACCTCGCCGGGCACCCGGGACTGCGGGCCGTCCTCGCCTCCCCCGCGCACCAGTTCCCGCTGGGCACGGTGCTGGCCCCCGAGCGCCGCGCTGCCCTGCTTCGCTGGGCAGTCGACGTCGACGGCGTCGTACTCGAGGACGACTACGACGCCGAGTTCCGCTACGACCGGCGGCCGGTCGCGGCGCTGCAGGGCATGGACCCGTCCCGGGTCGTCCTGTTCAAGTCGCTCAGCAAGATCCTGTCCCCGGCGCTCGGCATCGGCTGGCTGGTGGCGCCGCCACGCTGGACCCGCGCGCTGCACCTGGCCGACCAGACGGCGGCCCAGCCCCCGCCCCTCGACCAACTGGCCTTCGCCGACCTGCTGGAGTCCGGCGCCTACGACCGTCATCTGCGCGCCTGCCGCAAGCGGTACCGAGAGCGGCGGGACGCCCTGGTGCGGGCGCTCACCGAGCAGCTGCCGGACGCGCCGGTGTCCGGCGTCGCGGCCGGCCTCCACCTCATCCTCCGGCTGCCCTCCGACGTGGACACCCGCACCGTGGTCACTGCGGCCGCGGCCCGCTCCCTCCTGGTCGCCGACCTCGCCGCCTACCACGCCACCGAGGACCACGCCGACCACGGCCTGGTCCTCGGCTACGGCAACCTCGCTGACGGCATGGTGGAGGAGGCCGTACGACACCTGCGCGCGGCGATCGCGGCGAGCCGCTAGCCGGGCCGTGGGTGTCAGCCCTTCTTCAGCACCAGCTCGGTGTTCCGGTCGCCCGGGTCGCCGCCCAGGATCGTGCTGCGGTTGGGAGCGTTGAAGGAGAGCTCGCGGTACAGGGCGGCGAGCCCGGTCTGGCTGAGGTCGGAGAAGCTGGTGCGGTGCGGGGCCGCCGACTCGACGAGCGTGGTGAACAGGGAGATCGTGCCGTCCTTGTTGTCGGCGATCTCGATGATCCGGGCCAGCTGCGGGTAGTCCACGTGGGAGGCCGTGGAGATCTCCCAGAAGGAGCGGCCGGCGGACCCCTTGTGCGGAATGACGTAGTTGCGGTGGATGTGGCCGTTCACCCAGGCCAGGACGTTGGCGTGGCTGCCCAGCAGGGCGACCAGCTCGTCACCGTTGTGCCGGCGCTCGTTGGGGTGGGCGGGGTCCACCACGGCCGTGTTCGACATCGACTGGCTGGTGTGGTGGCTGAAGACGACGGCGTGCGCGTCCTTGTTGTCCCGCAGCTGCTGGTCCAGCCACTTCAACTGGGCCGTGCCGATGGACCCGTTGTAGTGGCCGCCGGGGTCGGTGGTGTCGATGCTGATGCCGATGACGTCGTCGGAGATGCGGAAGGTGTAGTACTGGGTGCCCGCGTCGAGGTTGGCGGTGGAGTAGCCGTGACCGACGGGACCGAGGCCGCGGTGGGCCGGGTCCAGGTGGGCCTTGATGTAGTCGGCCGGGGTGAAGGGGGCGCGCCTCTCGTCCGGCGTGACGGAACGCATGCTGCGCGCGTGTGCCTTCAGCAGGTCCCGGAACGCGGTCCCCTGCGGGTCCCGGCCGCCCCGGATGGTGTCCCGCAGCTTCTTCGCCTCGGACGCGGACAGGGTCATCAGCTTCTTGCCGCCGACGGCGTACTCGGCGAGCCAGGAGTCGCCGTGGCCGTAGCAGCCCAGCGGCAGGGCGTCGTGGTTGCCGACGGTGGAGTACCAGGGCAGGTTCAGGCCGGGGCTGCGGACCTCGCGGATCGCGGCCGCCAGGTAGCCCTTCAGGTGCGGGAAGCCGAGCTGCTTGTCGCCGTCGCGGACGGCCGAGTCGGGCTGCCAGTACAGCTTGAGGCCGCTGTTCTGGACGCCCTCGTAGTGCCGCGGATCACCGGAGTTGGGGGTGATCCGGCCGCCGCTCATGACGGACAGATACCAGTCCAGCTCGGTCCTGGCGTTGTTGTCCGTGTTGTCGCCGGTGGTCATGGCGAAGTGCAGCGGCGAACCGGTGACCGGGGCGCCGCGCAGCGCGTTGATCCGCTCGACCAGCGAGACGGCGCCCTGCACGGACAGCGCCTCGTGCGGACGCCAGGTGTCCTTGTCGGTGGAGCGCAGGTACTCCAGGCGCAGCGGGTGCTGGGAGTCGCACAGGTGCATGTCCGTGAGCTGCACGAACGCGGCGAGCGTCGTACGGCGGCCGGCGCGCCCCGCCTTGGGGGCGGCGAGTTCGCTTCGCACCACGCGGCTCCAGCCGGGTCCGTCGCCGAGGCGGCGGTAGCCGGAGCTGTTGCGCGGGGCGGCGACCGTGGCGAGGGTGGTGCCCTTGGTGTACGGCGCGAGGGGTGCGGCCTCGGCCTGGCGCGAGTGGGCCACGATCACTTCGTGGGCGCCCGTGGTGGCTGCCTGGCTGTCGGTGGGCCGCAGGGCGAAGCCGACGCCTGCGGAGGCGGCTGTCGCGCCGGCGGCGGCGAGGACGGTACGGCGGTTGATCGCGGGCCTGGGGCCGGCGACAGAGCGTGTGCGCGACATGGCGCGGTCTCCCCGAGTGCGAACGCGTCGGCAGTGGTCGCGGGTTTTCGCTGACGCGAACGACCCGCTCGCCGATGATGCTTGGCACCGGGAATGACCTGCGCGTGAACGAGACGGCAACGACCGACGCCGATCACCGTACGTGGATCTTGGCGCACCCTGCGTGTCCATGACCGCTCGACGAGCCGCCCGGAGGCGGTCACGCGGTGTTCATCTTCGCGGGTACCCGACCCGTCACGGGCCGCTCCCGCCACAGCGCCAGCCCGACGTCGACGAGCCCGACCCGGTTCAGCCCGCCCACCGCCTCCAGGGGATGCCAGGCCGCCAGGTCCGTCGAACCGCCGACCTCGGGGCGGAGTTCGCCGCCGGTGATCCGGGCCTCGTAGACCAGGCGGAGGCCCTGCTGGTCGACGGGCCGGCCGAACCGGCCGGGGAGGCGGAGGCGGTGGGTGTGGACGCCGAGCAGGGCCGTGATCTCGACGAGGTGACCCGTCTCCTCCTCCACCTCCCGGAGCACCGTGTCGTAGGGGTCCTCGCCGTGTTCCATCCCGCCGCCCGGCAGGGTCCATTCGGGCACGCCGTCACGGCCGGTCCAGCGGGCGAGCAGGAGTTGGCCGTCGCGGACGCACATGGCGTAGGCCGCCACCCTCAGTTTCCGTCTCACACAGGCACGGTACGGAAGCCGGGTGCGGACCTCACGGCATTACGCACGCTCGAAGGAACCATGAACCCGCGCACGATTTGCCCGGCTTGGTTACCGACGTACCTAAAGCACACCGGGGGTTTTCCCCATACACTCGTATCCCGTCGGTCAACACTTCCCAAACAACTGTCGGTTGGGTAAAGCTGAGCGGTCATTGACGCCCGTTCCTTCACCTCCAAGGGATGCCGATGACCCTCAGACCCGTGGCCCGCACAGCGGTGGCCGCCGGACTCGTCGCCGCGCTCTGCGCGGCGGGGCCGATACCCCTGGCCTTCTCCGCCGACGCCCCGTCCACCGGTACGCCCGCGGACGGCACCGTCAAGTCCGCGCGGGACAAGCTGGGTTCCCACGACGCGGACCTGCTCGCCGAGGCCAAGGCCGACGGCGCCGAGAACGTCACGATGATGATCGCCACCGCCCCCGGGCAGACCGAGCAGGTCGCCCAGGAACTGGACGCGGTCAAGGGCGGCTCGGTGGGCCGGACCTACGACCGGCTCGGCTACGTCCGCGCCACCGTCCCCACCGCGAAGGCGGACGCGGCCATCGCCGCCGCCGCGAAGCTGTCCTCCGTGCACGGCATCGACCTGCGCGACGAGATACCGCTGGACGACCCGAGCGCGGGCGGCGGCCCCAAGTCGGGTCCGTCCAAGCCCAGTTACCGTGCGCCCGGCAAGAACACCCCGGCCCGCAACCCCTACAACCCGTCCTTCGAGACGGGCGCGGTCGACTTCGTCAAGGAGCACCCGAAGGCGGACGGACGCGGTGTCACCATCGGCATCCTGGACTCCGGTGTCGACCTCGGTCACCCCGCGCTGCAGAAGACCACCACAGGTGAGCGGAAGATCGTCGACTGGGTGACGGCGACGGACCCGATCGTCGACAACGACGCCACCTGGCGCCCGATGGTCACCTCCGTCTCCGGCCCGACCTTCACCTACGGCGGCCGCACCTGGACGGCGCCCGCAGGGTCGTACCAGGTCAGCACCTTCAGCGAGGCCGCCACCGCGGGCGGTGACGCCAAGGGCGACGCCAACCGGGACGGGGACACGACGGACAAGTGGGGCGTCCTCTACGACGCCGCCGCCGGCACCGTCCGTGTGGACCTGAACAACAACTTCGACTTCAGCGACGACACGCCGATGAAGCCGTACAAGGACGGGTACCAGGTCGGCTACTTCGGGACCGACGACCCGAAGACCGATGTGGTGGAGCGTCAGCCGTTCGTGGTGCAGATCCGCAAGGACGTGCCGATGGACCCCTACGGCGGCGACTGGGTCGGCAAGAAGGCCGACTTCGTCAACATCGGCGTCATCGAGTCCGAGCACGGCACGCACGTCGCCGGCATCACCGCCGCAGGCGGCCTGTTCGGCGGCCGGATGAACGGCGCGGCCCCCGGCGCGAAGCTCGTCTCCTCCCGCGCCTGCACCTGGACCGGCGGTTGCACCAACGTCGCGCTCACCGAGGGCATGATCGACCTGGTCGTCAACCGCGGTGTGGACATCGTCAACATGTCCATCGGCGGCCTGCCGGCCCTGAACGACGGCAACAACGCGCGCGCCGAGCTGTACACCCGTCTCATCGACACCTACGGCGTGCAGTTGGTGATCTCGGCCGGCAACTCCGGCCCCGGCGCGAACACCATCGGCGACCCGGGTCTGGCCGACAAGGTGATCTCGGTCGGCGCGACCATCTCCAAGGAGACCTGGGCGGCCAACTACGGCTCGGTCGTGGACAAGAAGTACGCGATGATGCCGTTCTCCTCGCGCGGTCCGCGGGAGGACGGCGGCTTCACGCCGACCCTGTCCGCGCCGGGTGCCGCCATCAACACCACCCAGACCTGGCTGCCGGGCTCCCCGGTCGCCGAGGCGGGCTACCCGCTGCCGGCCGGCTACTCCATGCTGCAGGGCACCTCGATGGCCTCCCCGCAGGCCACCGGCGCCACCGCGCTGCTGCTGAGCGCCGCGAAGCAGAAGCGCATCGAGCTGACGCCCGCCGACCTGCGCACGGCGCTGACCTCGACCGCCCACCACATCAAGGGAGTTCAGGCGTACGAGGAAGGCGCCGGGCTGATCGACGTCGTCGACGCCTGGGACGCCGTCCGCGCCGGCGCCACCGCCCACGACTACACGGTGAAGGCGCCGGTCGACACCGCGCTCGACTCCGCGCTGAAGACGCCGGGCTTCGGCAGCGGCCTCTACGACCGCGAGGGCGGCCTGAAGGCCGGGCAGAAGAAGACGTACGACGTCACGATCACCCGCACCTCCGGCGCGAACAAGCCGATCCGGCACGAGCTGCGCCTGACGAACAACGCCGGTGACACCTTCAAGGTCCTCGGTTCGCACGAGGTGCGGCTGCCGCTGAACCAGCCGGTGACGGTGAAGGTGCAGGCGAACCCGGGGTCGGCCGGCCTGAAGAGCGCGATACTCGAGGTCGACGACCCGCGGACCGAGGGCGTCGACCGGCAGATCCTCACCACCGTCGTGGTCTCCACGCCGGTGAGGTACACCTACGCCGCGGCCGGCTCTGTGCAGCGCAACAGCACGCGGTCGTACTTCGTGACCGTGCCCGAGGGCGCGAAGTCGCTGGAGGTCGCGATCGGCGGGCTGAAGGACAGCAGCCAGACCCGGTTCATCGCGATCCACCCGTACGGCGTCCCGGTCGACAACACCTCGACCCCGTACTGCTACAACAACTACCTCGACGGCAACGGCTGCAAGCCCGACGTGCGCGCGTACGCCGACCCGCAGCCGGGCGTCTGGGAGATCGAGGTCGAGTCGCGCCGCACCTCGCCGCTGCTGGACAACCCGTACCGGCTGGACCTCGCCGTGTACGGCGCCGCCTTCGACCCGGCGACGGTGACCGTGCCCGAGGCGAAGGCCGGCACCCCGGCCGCCGCCTCCTGGAAGGTGACCAACCGGCTCGCCGCGATCGACGGCCACCTGGTCGGCGGCCCGCTCGGCTCGGCGAAGTCGGCCCGCCCGACCATCGGGCAGGGGCAGACGCAGACCACGGCCGTGGAGGTGCCGGAGGGCGCCAAGTCGCTCGACGTGGCGATCGGCAACGTCTCCGACGGGGCCGCCGACCTCGACCTGACCGTGAGGAACGCGGCCGGCACGGTCGTCGGCCAGTCCGCCGACGGCGACTCGGAGGAAGCGGTCTCCATCGCCTCGCCCGCCGCCGGCACGTACACCATCGAGGTCGACGGCTACTCCGTGCCGTCCGGTTCGACCGCGTACGACTACCGGGACGTCTTCTTCTCCCCGTCCCTGGGCACGGTCACCGTGGACGGTTCGGCGCCGGTCAGGCTCGGCACGGGCGCCTCGGCGAGCGTCTCCGGCAGCGTCACCGCCACGGCGGAGGCACCCGCGGGACGTGAGTTCTTCGGCCAGGTCCAGTTGGTGAACGGCCGCGGCACGGTCGCGGGCACCGGCAGCGTGAAGATCGAGAGGGTCACGCCGTAACCGGTGGGTACGGCGGTAGGGGCGGGCGTCCGTTCGGGCGCCCGCCCTTCCTCATCCGCAGGTCGCGCCGGCCGACTCACCCAGCGCCCGCTCGATCCCCGCGCGTTCGCGGGCGATGGACGCCTCACCGACCAGGACCTGCTGCGGGACGGCCGCGTGCCGTGGCAACGCGACCAGGACGTGGTCGCCCCGGTGGAGGGGCCCCGCGAGCTGACGCGCGTCGAGCACGAAGGTGACTTCCGGCTCGGCCCTGCGCGGCTTGTAGGCGTGGGTGACGTGCACGGTGATCCGTACCTGCCCGGTGGCCGAGGGGACCGGCTCGGCGGCCGTGACCGTGCCCTCGACGAGGAGACGGGTGCAGGCGAGGTAGCCGGGGCTGGACAGGGGGGCGCGGGCGGCGGACTCCATCGACTTGCCGCCCGCGTCGGCGCTGGTGCCCGACGCGGAGTTCGCGCTGTCCCCGGCAGCCTGCCCCAGCAGCCAGATCACCCCCGACAGCAGGCCCGCGACGGCGGTCACGGCGAGGCCGGCGAAGGCGAACCGGCGCACCTGGCGCCGGCTGCGGGACGGCCGTACCGGAGCGGTCGCCGTCCTCGAGGCCTGCTGCTCCCCGGCCAGCGCGTCCCCGATGATCCCGAGCTGTTCCCGCAGCAGCGCCAGGTCGGCCTCGGCCGCGCGGTGCTCGGCGAGGAAGGCGGCGTCGGCGCCGTCCGGGGGCCGCTCGCCGGTGATCGCGGCCATCAGCGCGTCGGCGCCGTCGTACGTCTGGTCGTCGGCGGTCATCTCACACCACCTCGTCCTCGTGCAGACGGGCGCGCAGGGCCCGGACCGCCGTGTGCAGCCGGCTCTTGACCGTGCCCTCCGGGACGCCGAGCTCCTCGGCGATCGAGCGGACCGGCAGGTCGGCGTAGAAGCGCAGGACGAGGACCTGGCGCTGGGAGTCGGGGAGCTCGTCGAGCCCCTGGGCGACGGCCAGGGAGAGCACGCTGGTGTCCTCCCCCGACGGGTGCTCCAGTTGGCGCAGCGAGGCCAGCCGCTCCCCGATCCGCTCCTGGCGGCGCTTGGCGCGGTGCCAGTCCATGGCCAGGTTGGAGGCGACGACGGCCGCCCACGCGGAGACGTCACGCGGGGCCTCGTACCCCTTCGCGGCGCGCTCCAGCAACCGCAGGCGGACCTGCTGCACCCCGTCCGGCAGGTCCGCCTGCGGCACCCCGCCCAGCGCGAGCACCGCCCGCACCCGGCGTTCCTGAGCCGCGTCCAGAGGATCGTCACCCTCCGGCGCGCGGCGGGCCTTTCTGCGCAGCACGAGCCACCCCCTCACCGCGTTTCTTCTACGACGCCGCAGCACCCGGAAACGTTCGGGCCGGTCCCGAGAAGTTGTGTGGAGGCGTAGGTCACACCGTCCGGCGTTCCACTCCTCGGGCATGGGGCGCAAAGAATTGGACAGGCGGGCCCGGGTCGGCCGCATGATGGAAAAGCCGCAGACACGCACGTACACGCAGAAGGAGTCGCCGTGAGGGTCGGAATCGTCGGAGCCACCGGTCAGGTCGGCACGGTCATGCGCAGGATCCTCAAGGAACGGAACTTCCCGGTCACCGAGCTGCGCCTGTTCGCCTCGGCCCGTTCCGCCGGGACCGAGCTGGACGGTGTGACGGTGGAGGACGCGGCCACGGCCGACTACACCGGCCTGGACATCGTGCTGTTCTCCGCGGGTGGCGCGACCTCCAAGGCGCTGGCCGAGAAGGTCGCCTCGCAGGGCGCCGTCGTGATCGACAACTCCTCCGCCTGGCGCAAGGACCCCGAGGTCCCGCTGGTCGTCTCCGAGGTGAACCCGCACGCGATCGCCGACCGCCCCAAGGGCATCATCGCCAACCCGAACTGCACCACGATGGCCGCGATGCCGGCGCTGAAGGTCCTGCACGCCGAGGCGGGCCTCGAGGCGCTGGTCGTCGCCACCTACCAGGCGGTGTCCGGTTCGGGCCTCGCGGGCGTGGCGGAGCTGCACGGGCAGGCGCAGAAGGTGATCGCCGACGCCGACAAGCTGACCCACGACGGCTCCGCGGTCGACTTCCCCGAGCCCGGCGTCTACAAGCGCCCCATCGCCTTCAACGTGCTGCCCTTCGCCGGCAACCTCGTCGACGACGGCCTGAACGAGACGGACGAGGAGCAGAAGCTCCGCAACGAGTCCCGCAAGATCCTGGAGATCCCGGACCTGAAGGTCTCCGGCACCTGCGTCCGGGTCCCGGTCTTCTCCGGCCACTCCCTGCAGGTCAACGCCCGTTTCGCCCGCCCGATCAGCCCCGAGCGCGCGACGGAGCTGCTGGCCGCCGCCCCGGGCGTCGAACTCTCCGACATCCCGACCCCTCTCCAGGCCGCCGGCCAGGACCCCGCCTACGTCGGCCGCATCCGCCGCGACGAGACGGTGGACAACGGTCTCGCCCTGTTCATCTCCAACGACAACCTCCGCAAGGGCGCCGCACTGAACGCGGTACAGATCGCGGAGCTGGTGGCGGCCGAACTGCGGGGCCGGGGTCTGCGCACCTCGTAGAGGAAACAGCCGTACTCGACGGCCCGGACATGGACGAGTGCCACCTCCGGGTCGTCGAACGCTTTTCGGAAGGCCGCGTCGTCGAGGGCGTCGACCAGCTCGCTGCCGACGAGGATGTGACCGCTGGCGGAGTAGCGGCGGACGGTGCGGTGGGCACCCCCGAAGGGGTAGGGGGCGCCGGTGTCCGGTCCCCGGCACTCGTCGGCATGGACGAAGACGGGCCCCTGCTCGTCGTAGGCTCCCGGCTCGGCGCCTGTCTCGGCCGCCCAGCGGCGCAGCGGCGCGTACGCCACGAGCGCGATCCGTTCCCCCGGCTCGCTGCGCCGCAGACAGCAGCGCAGGGGTGCGCCGCCCTCGTCGTCGGTGAACGGGGCCATCGGGTGACCCGCGTCGTCGGTGACGCGCAGTTCATCAAGGGTGGCTCGGGCGACGGGGCGTGCGGTGTAGGTCGTCATACGTCCCCGGCTCGCGCGGTGCGGGCCTGACGACCGGCGGTAAATGGACATCGCGCTTCCCCTCGCCGCCGTGGAAGGATGGCCGCACCGCCGGACCCACCTACCGAGGAGATGACCGCGTGCCTGGCACAAACCTGACCCGCGAAGAGGCTCAGCAGCGGGCTCAGCTGCTCACTGTCGAGTCCTACGAGATCGATCTCGACCTCTCCGGCGCGCAGGAGGGCGGTACGTACCGGTCCGTGACGACGGTGCGTTTCGACGTCCGCGAGAACGGCTCCGAGTCCTTCATCGACCTGGTCGCCCCGACCGTCCACGAGGTCACGCTGAACGGCGACCCGCTGGCGCCCGACGAGGTGTTCAAGGACTCCCGGATCGCCCTGCCGGGGCTGCTCGAGGGCCGTAACGTCCTCCGGGTCGTGGCCGACTGCGCGTACACCAACACCGGCGAGGGCCTGCACCGGTTCGTCGACCCCGTCGACCAACAGGCCTACCTGTACACCCAGTTCGAGGTACCGGACGCCCGCCGCGTGTTCGCGAGCTTCGAGCAGCCGGACCTGAAGGCCACCTTCCAGTTCACCGTGAAGGCGCCCACGGGCTGGACCGTCGTCTCCAACTCCCCGACGCCCGAGCCCAAGGACGACGTCTGGGTCTTCGAGCCGACCCCGCGGATCTCCAGTTACATCACCGCCCTGATCGTCGGCCCGTACCACTCCGTGCACAGCGTGTACGAGAAGGACGGCCAGTCCGTGCCGCTCGGCATCTACTGCCGGCCCTCGCTCGCCGAGTTCCTCGACTCCGACGGGATCTTCGAGGTCACCCGCCAGGGCTTCGAGTGGTTCCAGGAGAAGTTCGACTACGCGTACCCGTTCAAGAAGTACGACCAGCTGTTCGTACCGGAGTTCAACGCGGGCGCGATGGAGAACGCCGGCGCCGTGACCATCCGGGACCAGTACGTGTTCCGCTCCAAGGTCACCGACGCGTCGTACGAGCTGCGCGCGGAGACCATCCTGCACGAGCTGGCCCACATGTGGTTCGGCGACCTGGTCACCATGGAGTGGTGGAACGACCTGTGGCTGAACGAGTCGTTCGCCACCTACACCTCCATCGCCTGCCAGGCCCACCACCCGGACTCCCGCTGGCCGCACTCCTGGACGACGTTCGCCAACTCCATGAAGACGTGGGCCTACCGGCAGGACCAGCTGCCCTCCACCCACCCGATCATGGCCGAGATCCGCGACCTCGACGACGTCCTGGTCAACTTCGACGGCATCACGTACGCCAAGGGCGCCAGCGTCCTCAAGCAGCTCGTCGCCTACGTCGGCATGGACGAGTTCTTCGCCGGCGTCCAGGCGTACTTCAAGCGTCACGCCTACGGCAACACCCGCCTGTCCGACCTGCTGGGCGCCCTGGAGGAGACCTCCGGCCGCGACCTGGGGACCTGGTCGCAGAAGTGGCTGCAGACGGCCGGCATCAACGTCCTGCGCCCGGAGATCGAGACGGACGCCGAGGGCGTCGTGACCTCCTTCGCCATCCGCCAGGAGGCCCCCGCCCTCCCCGCCGGGGCGAAGGGAGAGCCGACCCTGCGTCCGCACCGCATCGCGGTCGGCCTGTACGAACTCGACGAGACCAGCGGCAAGCTGGTGCGCGAGGACCGGATCGAGCTGGACGTGGACGGCGAGCTGACCGCCGTACCGCAGCTGGCCGGCCGGCGCCGTCCGGCCGTCGTGCTGCTCAACGACGACGACCTGTCGTACGCCAAGGTCCGCCTCGACGAGCAGTCTCTGGCGTTCGTCACCGAGCACCTCGGCGACTTCGAGTCCTCCCTGCCCCGCGCCCTGTGCTGGGCGTCGGCCTGGGACATGACCCGGGACGCGGAGCTCGCCACCCGCGACTACCTCTCGCTGGTCCTGTCGGGCATCGGCAAGGAGTCCGACATCGGTGTCGTGCAGTCGCTGCACCGCCAGGTCAAGCTCGCGATCGACCTGTACGCCGACCCGACCGCCCGCGAGTCCCTGCTCACCCGCTGGACCGACGCCACCCTCGCCCACCTGCGTGCGGCCGAGCCCGGCAGCGACCACCAGCTGGCCTGGGCGCGGGCCTTCGCGGCCACCGCCCGCACGCCGGAGCAGCTTGACCTGCTCGAGTCCCTGCTGGACGGTTCGCAGACCGTCGAGGGCCTGGCCGTCGACACCGAGCTGCGCTGGGCGCTGGTGCAGCGGCTCGCCGCGGTCGGCCGATTCGACGAGGCGGAGATCGCCGGCGAGTACGAGCGGGACAGGACCGCGGCCGGCGAGCGCCACGCGGCCAGCGCCCGTGCCGCCCGTCCGACGGCGGAGGCGAAGGCGGAGGCCTGGGCGTCGGTCGTCGAGTCCGACAAGCTGCCCAACGCCGTCCAGGAGGCCGTCATCGGCGGCTTCGTGCAGACGGACCAGCGGGAGCTGCTGGCGCCGTACACGGCGAAGTACTTCGAGGTGGTCAAGGGCATCTGGGAGTCCCGTTCGCACGAGATGGCCCAGCAGATCGCCGTCGGCCTGTACCCGTCCGTCCAGGTGTCCCAGGAGGTGCTGGAGCTCACGGACACCTGGCTGGCCGAGGCCGAGCCGGGCGCGGCCCTGCGCCGCCTGGTCTCGGAGTCCCGCTCGGGCGTGGAGCGCGCGCTGAAGGCCCAGGCCGCGGACGCGGCGGCGTAGGCGCTCCGCTGGAAGGCCGGCACAGGTCGTCGGTCGTCTGCGGCGCCGTCGTGGCTTGTCGCGCCCACGCGGCGGAGCCGCATGTAGACAGGGTCCCGCGCCCCTGAGGGCGTTCAGGGCGCCCGGTGTTTGTTGCCGGGCGCCCTTTGCCTTTCCTCAGCGCACGACCATGCCGCCGGTGACGTTGACGAAGGTGCCCGTGATGCCGGCCGCCTGGTCGGAGGCGAGGAAGACCGCGGTGGCGGCGACCTCGGCGAGGGTGGGGTTGCGGTGGGTCATGCGCATCCCGGCGAGGCCCGCGACGATGCCCTGGACGGCGGCCTCGTCGATCGCCGGGTTGACCGCGGACAGCTTCTCGACGGTGAACGTCTCCGGCACACCGGCCGCCCACAGGCCCACCGCCCGCACCCCGCGCGGGCCCAGCTCGATCGCCAGGTTGCGTACGAGGGTGTCGGTGGCGGCGTCCGCGGGGCCGGTACCGCCCATCATCGGACTGCCGTGTGCGGAGCCGCTGTTGAGGGTGAGGATCACCCCGGAACCCCGCTCGGCCATGCGGCGCCCGGCGGCGCGGGCGGTGATGAAGTTGGCGCGGGTGCCGGCGAGCACGGGCCGCAGGAAGTCGTCCACCGGCATCTCGGTGAGCGGGGCGCCCTGCACGTCGCCGCGCGAGACCAGGTTGAAGGAGACGTCGACGGCGCCGACACCGGCGAGGTGCTCCTCCACGGCCGTCTCGTCCAGCGCGTCCACGACCGCGACCTCGGCGCCCTCGATGCCGTCGGCCACCGCCTCCAGCGTCTTGCGGGTCCGTCCGACGAGGTGCACCCGCGCGCCCTCGGCGGCGAAGGCGCGGGCCACCGCGGCGCCGATCGAACCGCCGGCGCCGTAGATGATCGCGGTCTTGTCGGTGAGCAGCATGGTGATCTCCCTCAGGGGTGTTCCGTAGCGGTCGGTCGTACAGACGCACGGGACGGCGGCCGCTCATCGGTCGGCGGGGTCACAGCCGCAGCGGCAGCCCGAAGGCCGGGAACAGGTGCGGCTCGAAGGAGGTGATCTCCACGATCCGGTCGTCGGCGTCGAAACGGAGCACGTCGAGGACCTGGGCGCGGTGGACGTTGGTACCGGGCCTGCGGACGTAGCCGCCCGCCGCGAGCAGGCCGTTGGCGCGGGCGGGCAGGTGGCGCCAGTGGCCGAAGAACATCGGGGAGGCCGGGTCGAGGGTGGGGCGCAGGAAGTCGAGGAGGGCGTCGCGGCCGGTGAACCAGAACGGGTTGGGCGGCATGGTGAGCGTGACGTCCTGGGCGAGCAGGTCGGTCATCGCAGCGAGGTCGAGCTGTTCGGCGGCGCTCATGTACCGCTGCAGGACGGCGCGTTGGGCCCGCGTCGGCCCGGCGGCGGTCCAGTCGGCGCGCCGGGCCGGCAGGTGGTCGCGGAGGGTGGGACGGGCGCGTTGCAGGGCGCTGTTGGCGGAGGCCACGGTCAGGCCGAGGGCCTCGGCGGTCTCGGCCGCGGTCAGGCCCAGCACGTCCCGCAGGATGAGCACCGCGCGCTGGCGGGGCGGCAGGTGTTGCAGGGCGGCGAGGAAGACCAGCTCCAGGGTCTCCCGGGAGAGGGCCGCGGCCTCCGGCTGCTCGTCCGGGGAGGGCAGTTCGTCGTCGGGGTAGGGCTGGAGCCAGGTGACGCGGGCGGGCGGCTCGCCGGTGCCGTGGTTCATGCCGGGGACCGGCTCGTAGCGCTGCGGGCGGCGGGCGGTGCGGCGCTGGAAGTCGAGGCAGGCGTTGGTGGCGATGCGGTACAGCCAGGTGCGCGCGCCGGCCCGTCCCTCGAAGGCGTCCCGGGCCCGCCAGGCGCGCAGGAACGTCTCCTGCACCAGGTCCTCGGCGTCGTCGTAGGAGCCGGTCATCCGGTAGCAGTGGACCTGGATCTCCCGCCGGTGGGACTCGGTGAGGGCGGCGAAGTCGGTCTCGGTGAGCAGGGGCCCGGTGCCGGGTTGCGTAACGGCGGCAGGCGTGACGGATTCCTTCGCCGTGTCCCGTGCCAGCCGTGCCACGCGGCGCAGCCGGGCGACCGCCGAGGACAGTTCGCTCGCCCCCGAGTACAGGACGGAGGGCGGCTGCGGAGCCAGTTCCTTCACCTGCCGCGCGATGTCCTCGATCAGCCCCTCCACTCCGCTCTCCTCGGGCCCGTGCCGCTGCCGGTACGCCTTCTGCCGGCAGGCCGCCGAGCAGTACAGGGAGCTGCGGCCGGAGCGGCCGGCCCGGGCGGGCAGCGGCTTGCCACAGACCGCGCAGACATCGCCGACCACGGGCACCTCCGCAGGTTGCGTCACACGGGGACGGTGTGACGCTATCGCGGGTCGGGGCGGGTGATGTGGGTGCGCGCGACTTTCCGGAAGGCGGTCACCAGGCGGCCGCGGTCGCCGGCGCGGACGGCGAGGACGACCTGGCTGGGCTCCACGCCGTGCAGCGGGACGCTGGTGAGGTCGGGACGCAGCCGGATGCCGGTCGGGTAGGCCGTGACGACCAGGGCCTCCCCGGCGGCGACGACCTCGAACTTGTCCTCCAGGTCCTGGATCTCGGGGCCCTCGGGCGCCGGGCGGCCGTCCGGCCGGGGTTCGAGACGCCAGAAGGCCGCCCAGGCGGGGTCGGCGCCGATGATCCGGGGCATCGGCTCGTCCGCGATGTCGTCGACGGTGACGGACTCCTTGCCGGCCAGGCGGTGGTCGACGGGGATCACCACGGCCCTGGGCTCGTCGTAGAGGACGGTCACGTCCAACCCGTCGGTGGCGAAGGGCAGCCGGGTCACCACCGCGTCCACCCGGTGGTCGAGCAGCGCCGGGCGCGCCCCGTCCCAGCGCAGGTGCCGGCTTCGCACGTCGGCCTCCGGATGCCGGCGCCGCAGCTCGCGCACGGCGTCGGTGACGATCACGCCGCTGGTGAAGCCGACGGTGAACCGGCCGGGCTCGGCGGCGGCGCGGGCCTCCGCGGTGGCCTGCTCCGCGGAGCGCAGCAGCGTCCTCGCGCGGGGCAGGAACACCTCGCCGGCCTCGGTGAGACGGGTACCGCGCGGGGTGCGGTCGAGGAGCCGGGCGCCGATCTGCTGCTCCAGGCTCGCGATCTGCCGGCTGAGCGAGGGCTGCGTGACGTGCAGGGCCTCGGCGGCACGGCCGAAGTGGCGGTGCTCGGCTACAGCGATGAAGTACCGGACCAGCCGGAGATCGAGGTCGGCCATGTCATCCAGCGTACTCACCTGGGGTGATGCCCGGATCGTATTGCGCCATGCGGAACAGGCTTTGGACGCGGCCGCCGCCTCCTGCGGAGGATGGACGCACACCCACCCACCACCCTTCCGAAGGGCCGCACCATGCGTGTATTCGTCACGGGCGCCACCGGTTTCATCGGTTCCGCCGTGGTCCGCGAACTCCTCGACGCCGGGCATCAGGTCACCGGGCTCGCCCGCTCCGACGCGTCCGCCGCGGCGCTGACGGCCGCCGGGGCCGAGGTGCACCGCGGGGACCTGACCGACCCCGACACCCTCGCCGCGGGGGCCGCCGCGGCCGACGGCGTCGCCCATCTCGCCTTCATCCACGACTTCTCGGGGACCTTCGACTTCGCCGCCGCCTGCGCGGCCGACCTGCGGGCCATCGAGGCCGTCGGAGCGGCGCTGGCCGGCTCGGACAAGCCGTTCGTGATCTCCTCCGGCACGGCGCTGCTGAAGCCGGGCAGCGTCGCCACCGAGGAGGACACCGCGCCGCCCGAGTCGTTCGGGGCGGTCCGGGCGCGCAACGAGGAGGCGGCCGTCGCGCTGGCCGACCGCGGGGTCCGGTCGGCGGCCGTCCGCTTCTCCCCGACCGTGCACGGCCGGGGCGACAAGGGCTTCGTCTCGATGCTGATCGACATCGCCCGCGAGAAGGGCTTCGCGGCCCACGTCGGCGACGGCGCCAACCGCTGGCCCGCCGTGCACCGCTCGGACGCGGCCCGTCTGGTGCGGCTCGCCCTGGAGTCGGCGCCGGCCGGCACCCGACTGCACGCGGTCGGCGAGGAGGGTGTGCCGTTTCGCGACATCGCCGCCGTCATCGGCCGTCACCTGGACCTGCCGGTCCGCTCCGTCTCCCCCGAGGAGGCGGCCTCCCACTTCGGCTGGCTCGCGCACGTCGCCCCTCTCGACGTACCGGCGTCCAACGTCCTGACCCGCAAGTGGGTGGGCTGGGAACCGACCGGCCCGGAGCTGCTGGAGGACCTGGAGGAGGGGCACTACTTCAGCGCGTAGGCGAGGGGCGGGCGGGGCGATGAGTGGGCCGCCCGCCGGGACGTGGGAGTCCCGTGGCCGAAGAGCCGTTCACCCCACATGGGCGGCGAGGGCCCGCTCGACCGCCGGGGCGTCCGCCGAGTCCGCCGCCCACGCCACATACCCGTCGGGCCGCACCAGCACGGTCGTACGGCGGCCGCTCGCCCAGCGGTCCACGGCCAGCCGGTCCTTGCGGCCGCCCTGGTCCCCGTACGCGTCCGCGTCCGGGGTGATCAGTACGAAGCGGCCGCCGCGCAGGGCCTCGTGGAGGCGGCCGTTGCCGAGGGCGACGTCGGGGACCCGGGTGCCGGTGAGGCGGTGGGCGCCGCGCGGGGCCCGGTACCGGTAACCGATGCCGGTGATCTGGGCGGCCATCCTGCGGCGGACCGGGGCGACGGTGTCGAGGAAGGTGGTGAGCGCGGCGCGGAACGCCAGTTCCCAGGGGCCCTTGGCCATCGCGAGGCGGACGATGCCGCCGCTGCTGCGCAGGACGGACCTGCCGACGGGGTGGCGTTCGGCCTGGTAGGTGTCGAGGAGGGCCGGGTCCGCGTGGCCGTTCACGACCTGCGCGAGCTTCCAGCTCAGGTTGGCCGCGTCCTGCAGGCCGGTGTTCATGCCCTGACCGCCGGCCGGGGTGTGGACGTGTGCGGCGTCCCCGGCGAGGAAGACGCGGCCCACGCGGTAGGCGGGCGCCTGGCGTTCGTCGCTGTGGAAGCGGGACATCCAGCGGGCGTCGTGCATGCCGAAGTCACGGCCGAGGGCGAGACGGGTGACCTCCTTGATCTCGTCGAGGTCGAGGGGCTCGCTGTCCGCGACGTCACGGGCGCGGTTCCAGCCGATCAGCCGGTAGTAGCCGTCGCCGAAGGGCGCGAGGAAGGCGAAGGCGTCACCGACGGCGTTGACGGTGAGCAGGCTGCCGGGCTCCTCGGCCAGCCGCACATCCGCGAGGACGACGGAACGGATCACGGAGCGCCCCGGGAAGGGCAGCCCGACCGCCTCGCGTACGGCGCTGCGCATGCCGTCGGTGCCGACGACGTACCCGGCGCGCAGGGACCGCGCGGTTCCGCCGGGTCCGCGCACCTCGACCGTCACGCCGTCCGCGTCCTGCGTCAGGCCGGTCAGCTCGGTCTCGTACCGGAAGTCCACCCCGGCCTCGACCGCACGCCGCTCGATCGCCTTCTCCACCTCGTACTGCGGGATGACGAGCAGGTGGGAGAAGCGGGAGGGGAGGGTCTCGAGCCGGAGGGTGAGGCGCCCGAAGAGGTTCAGGCGGTCGAGGGGGCGGCCGACGGCCTCCAACTGGTCGGCCAGGCCCCGGGCGTCGAGTTGTTCGAGGGTGCGGGCGTGCAGGACGAAGGCACGGGAGAGGTTGCTGATGCCGTGCGGGCGCTTCTCGAGAAGTGTGACGGGGACGCCGGCGGTGGCGAGGTCACCGGCGAGCAGGAGACCGGCGGGGCCGGCGCCGACGACGATCACGGGGTTCGGGGTGCCGTTCATGAGGACCTCCGGGGCCAACGCGTGTTTGCCAACGGTTGTTTGCCAACGCTCGTTGACGAAGGTAGCGCGGGCGACTCAGGGGAGTCAACACTTGTTGGCCCACACTCGTTGGCCTACGCTTGTTGGCATGAGATCCAGCCCTGACCCGAGGCAATCCCACCGCCGCTCCGACGCCACCCGAGAGGCGATCCTCACCGCCGCCCGTGAACGCTTCGCCGCCGACGGCTATGAGCGCGCCACCATCCGCGCCATCGCCAGGGAGGCGCGCATCGACCCGTCGATGGTGATGCGCTACTACGGCAACAAGGAGGGTCTGTTCGCGGCGGCCGTCGCCGTCGACCTGGAGCTGCCGGACCTGCGAGCGGTGCCCCGCCAGGACGTCGGCCGGGCGCTCGTGACGCACTTCCTCGACGTATGGGAGAACAACGAGGAGCTCACCGCCCTGCTGCGGGTCGCGGCGGCCAGCGGGGCCGGGGCGGAGCGGATGCAGGGGATCTTCCGGGAGCAGTTGCTGCCGGCCACCCGTCAGGTGTGCCCGGACCCGGAACAGGTGCCGGCCCGGGCCGCGCTCGTGGCGGCGCAGCTGCTGGGGCTGGCGCTGACGCGTTACGTGCTGCGGATCACGCCGGCGGTGGACCTGCACCCGGAGGAGCTCGTCGCCTGGCTGGCCCCCACGCTGCAGCGGTACCTCACGGCGCCGAGCCCCTAGCCGCCGGAACACGTCGAGGGCACCGGTCTCGCCCTCGTACGCCTGGTGCGCGAACGGGCGGCGGGGCCGGTGCCCTCGACGGAGTGTGAAGTCAGGCCTTCGCCCTGGTCTTCTCCGCGCCGGGCTTGACCGTGCGGATCTTGGACTTGTCCAGGACCATCACCAGCCCGGCGATGGTCCCGAAGAGGGCGAGCGGGATGGCGACATAGAGGCCCAGCGTCTGGATGACGCTCAGGCCGTGGCCGGGGTCGTCGCCGTCGTCGCGGGTCAGCGCGAGCGCGGGGGACGACATGAGCAGCATCATCAGCGTCGTACCGGCGGCCAGGGCGCCGGCGCGCAGGGCGTTCTTCTTGTCCACGGTGACAAAAGTATCGAACGACGAACGGGGCCGCGCGTGCGGGGGGTACCGTACGGCCCCACCCCGCCGCTACCCGGTCCGCAGCACGTCGATCAGGGCGTGCAGCCTCGGTGACCCGGCCAGCTCCTCCAGGGTCACCGCTCTGCCCTCCGCGTCCGCGACCGGCAGCCGCCAGTTCGGGTACTGGTCCCAGGTGCCCGGCAGGTTCTGCGGGCGGCGATCGCCGACCGTGTCCGGCAGCCAGACGCCGACGAGCCGGGACGGGGTGCGCAGCAGGAAGCGGTGGACGGCCTGGATCTCGGCCTCCTCCTCGGAGGTGGCCTGCCCGCCGCCGGTGGCGTGCAACAGCCCGAGCCGGGTGAGCACGGCCAGCCACTCCCCCGTGTCGGCCGCGGCCTCCGCGCGTTCCTCCTCCAGCGGGCGGGTCAGCAGGTCCAGGCGGTGGCGGAGTTCGACATGTTCGCCGGTGAGGCGGGCGGCGGTGGACGGCAGGTCGTGGGTGGTGGCGGTGGCCAGGCAGTCGGCGCGCCAGGCCTCGGGCGGCAGCGGCCGGCCGTCGCCCTCCCAGTCCCGCTCGAACCACAGCACCGACGTGCCGAGCACCCCGCGCTCGCGCAGCTTCTCCCGCACGCCGGGCTCCACGGTGCCCAGGTCCTCGCCGATGACGACGGACCCGGCGCGGGAGGCCTCCAGCACCAGGACCGCGAGCATGGCCTCGGCGTCGTAGCGGACGTAGGTGCCCTCGGTGGGCGGATGCCCCTGCGGCACCCACCAGAGCCGGAACAGGCCCATGACGTGGTCGATGCGCAGGGCGCCCGCGTACCGGAACAGGGCGCGCAGCAGGCGGCGGTACGGCTCGTACCCGGACTCGGCCAGGCGGTCCGGGCGCCAGGGCGGCAGACCCCAGTCCTGGCCGCGGGCGTTGAAGGCGTCCGGCGGGGCACCCACCGACATACCGGCCGCGAAGTACCGCTGCTGCGCCCAGGCGTCGGCGCCCTCGGGGTGCACGCCCACGGCGAGGTCGTGCACGACGCCGACCGCCATGCCGGCGTCGCGCGCGGTGCGCTGGGCGGCCGCCAGCTGGGCGTCGGTGAGCCAGGCCAGCCGGCAGTGGAAGTCCACCCGGTCCATCAGCTCGGCCCGGGCGCGCGCGGTCTCGGCCGACCGGGGATCGCGCAGTCCCTCCGGCCAGCTCCGCCAGTCCGCACCGTGCACCTCGGCGAGGGCGTACCACGTTGCGTGGTCCTCGAGCGCCTCGCCCTCCCGGGCCAGGAAGTCGGCGTAGGCGGCCCGCCGCCCCGGCCCCAGCGGCACCTCGCGGACCAGCTCCAGCGCCTCCCGCTTCAGCTCCCACACGGCGTCCCGGTCGATCAGGGCGCCCTTTTCCAGGACGGAGTCGCGCAGTGCGGCGGCCTTCAACGACAGCGCCCGCAGGCTCTCGCGGTCCTCGACGTACGGGTACTCGGGCAGGTCCTCGACGCGCAGGTACACCGGGTCCGGGAAACGGCGGGAGGAGGGGCGGTACGGGGACGGGTCGGTGGGGGCGCCGGGGACGGCCGAGTGCAGCGGGTTGACCTGGACGAAGCCGGCGCCGAGCGCACGGCCGGCCCAGGCGGTGAGCTCGGCGAGGTCACCGAGGTCGCCCATGCCCCAGGAGCGCCGGGAGAGCAGGGAGTAGAGCTGGACGAGGAGTCCGTACGAGCGGACGGTGGGCGTGGGCAGCCGGGGCGGGGCGACGACCAGGTGGGCCTCGGCGGTGCGGCCGTCGGGCGCGGTGGCCGTCAACCGGTGGACACCCGGCGGGAGTTGGTCGACGCCGGTCCGCGTCTCGCCCTGCTCGGTCTCGACGCTCAGCCGGGTGCCGGACGGGAGGGCGTCCAGCGCGGGGGACGTACCGCCGCTCCACAGCACCACGGTGGGCGGCAGCAGCCGCTCGGCCAGCTCCCGCTCGCGGGCGGCGAGGGCGGCGTGGGCCGCCTGCTCCGTGCCGGCGTCGACGCCGAGGGCGGCGAGGACCAGGGTGACGGCGGTGGCCGAGGCCGCGACCGTACGGTCCGGCGACGGGCTGTAGGAGGTGGCCACGCCGTGCAGCTCGGCGAGCCTGGTCAGCTCCTCGGAGGGCGGTTCGGCCGGCCCCTGCGCTGCCATCTACGGCCTCGTGCAGTCCGGCTCGGGGGCCACCGACTCGCTGGTCAGCGGCGCGGCCTCGGCGAGCGGGGGTTCGCTGGTCAGGGGTTCGGCGTCGGGCAGGGGCGGTTCGCTGGTGAGCGGGGTCCCGGCACAGGCGCCCTCCGCGCTGAAGACGCAGAAGCGCGGCTCGGGTTCGAGGGAGGGCAACTGCGCCACGGGTTTGGAGAGGGGGTATGCCGGTGCGGCCACGAGGGCCTCCTTTGGCTGAGTACGGCGACCTTGCGGGATCAACGCAGCCCTACCCAGCGAACGCGACGGCAGACGTACAACGAGGAACTCCGTGCCTCTCCTCACATTCTGGGCTCCATTGGCTCCGCGGCGCACGGCCCACCCGCCGAGCTGCGCCGCTCATGACGTTCCGGCCCCGGGGCGCGGGGGGGGGAGCCCCGGGGCCGGACACCCTGTGGCCGCATGGCCCGCGCGCGCACGGCTGTGCGAAGGCCCGGACGTCAGGCGGAGATGCCGTCGATCCGGGCCAGGGCGTCGTCCGCGCCGTACGGCTGCAGGTACGGCAGCCAGCGCGGGTCCCTATGGCCGGTGCCGATGATGCGCCAGGCCAGACCGGTGGGCGGGGCTGGTTTGTGGCGCAGCCGCCAGCCGATCTCGAAGAGGTGCCGGTCGGCCTTCACGTGGTTGCAGCGGCGGCACGAGGCCACCACGTTGTCCCAGACGTGCTTGCCCCCGCGGCTGCGCGGGATGACGTGGTCGACGCTGGTTGCGACGCCACCGCAGTACATGCACCGGCCCCCGTCACGGGCGAAGAGCGCCCTGCGGGTAAGAGGAACGGGCCCCCGATAGGGAACCCGGACGAATCGCTTGAGCCGGACCACGCTTGGTGCGGGGACTGTGACGGTTGCGCTGTGCATGAAGGCGCCCGATTCCTCCAGGGAGACCGCTTTGTTCTCCAGGACGAGGACGAGCGCGCGGCGGAGCGGTACGACGCCGAGTGGCTCGTACGACGCGTTGAGGACCAGGACATGCGGCACGGATGCCTCCTTGGGCGTCGGCGGCGCGTGGCTCGCGCCGGGACGATCTGTAGTCAGTCTCCCCTCTTGCCTGGTGGAAGCGCCACCATGTCCCGGTAACGGGCTGGGAGTGTTTTCGACCACATCTGATGCATCCCCCGGACCGGCTGCGCTTTATCCCACCTGCTCATCTCGGAGTGCGCACGGTCTCTCCTCGGAAGTTGGCAAGGATTCACACACGGTGCCCCGATAGTGTGGTGAACCTGCCCGCCCGGTGACCTTTTCGTGACCTTGACCGCGTCGCGTACCGGAGGGCGGACGTGTGCACCTGGAGGTACCCGCCGTGTCCTTGACCGCCGTCCTACTGGCCGCCGGTTCGTCGCCGTCCCCGTCCTCCTCGGAGTCGACGGCCGTGACGCTCCCCACCGTGCAGGACGCCCAGAAGAGCGCGACCAACGCCGCCAGCTGGGTGGAGCAGAACTGGTCGACCTGGCTCGCCATCGGCCTGCGGGTCCTGCTCATCCTGGTGGTCGCGGCGGTACTCAGAGCGGTCGTGCAGCGGGCGATCACCAAGCTGATCGACCGGATGACCCGCACCGCGCAGGCCGTGGACGGCACGGCGCTCGGCGGGCTGCTGGTCAACAACGAACGCCGCCGGCAGCGCTCCCAGGCCATCGGGTCCGTGCTGCGCTCGGTCGCGTCCTTCCTGATCCTCGGCACGGCGGCGCTCATGGTGCTGGGCGCCTTCCAGATCAACCTGGCCCCGCTGCTGGCCTCCGCCGGTGTCGCCGGTGTCGCCATCGGTTTCGGCGCCCGCAACCTGGTCACCGACTTCCTCTCCGGTGTCTTCATGATCCTGGAGGACCAGTACGGCGTCGGTGACGTCATCGACGCGGGCGTGGCATCCGGCGAGGTCATCGAGGTCGGCCTGCGCGTGACGAAGCTGCGCGGCTCCGAGGGCGAGATCTGGTACGTCCGCAACGGCGAGGTCAAGCGGATCGGCAACCTCTCCCAGGGCTGGGCCACGGCCGGGGTCGACGTCACCGTGAAGGCGAACGAGGACCTGGACCGGCTGAAGGCCACCCTCGACGAGGTCGCCGAGAAGATGAGCGCGGAGGAGCCCTGGAACGAGCTCCTGTGGAGCCCGATCGAGGTCCTGGGCCTCGACAGCGTGCTGCTGGACTCGATGGTCATCCGCATCTCCGCGAGGACCATGCCGGGCAAGTCCCTGGCCGTCGAACGCGAGCTGCGCTGGCGCGTCAAGCGGGCCTTCGACGCGGCGGACATCCACATCGTGGGCGGCGAGACGGCCGTGGAGGACGCCACGAACGCCCCCGACGCGACGGAGGCGGTCGCGGCCCCCTCGGTCCATGCCGCCCCGGACTCCCCGCAGTCGGCGGCGGCGTCACCCATGGTCCAGCAGCGGACCGTGCCGAAGTAGCCGCCCGCTCTCCTCGCCCCACCGGAGTCCCCCCGCAGTCTTACCGCAGTCCCACCGAAGTCCCACCGCCCCCGAGGTAACGAGTGTGTTGCCTCGGGGGCGGCGTCTATTGACGCCCCCTTCGCCCTGGGATTACGTTCCTCTCCAGCCGATAGGAAACTTTCCTAACAGTGGCTGGATGAGAAGCTGGACAGTCGAAAGGCAGGTGTCGACACATGGCAGGATCCGCCGGTACGCCGGGCACCCCGCGCGTCCTGCGCGCCATGAACGACCGCGCCGCCCTGGACCTCCTCCTGGAGCACGGGCCGCTGTCCCGCACGCGGATCGGCAAGCTCACCGGCCTCTCCAAGCCGACCGCCTCCCAACTGCTCGCCCGCCTCGAAGCGGCGGGCCTGGTCCTCGCCACCGGCACCACCGAGGGACGACCGGGACCCAACGCCCAGCTGTACGAGGTCAACCCGGCCGCCGGGTACGCCGCGGGCCTGGACGTCACCCCGGAGCGCATCCTCGCCGCCGTCGCCGACGTGACCGGCCGCACGGTGGGCTCGTACGAACTCCCCACCCCCGGGAGGCGTCCGGCCCAGCCCGTCGTGCGGCAGGTCACCGACGCCCTCGACGGCGCGGTGAAGGCGGCGGGGCTGGCCCGGGACGACGTGCACCGCCTCGTCATCGGCACCCCGGGCGCCTTCGACCCGAACACGGGCCGGCTGCGCTACGCCTCCCACCTGCCGGGCTGGCACACCCCGGCCCTGCTCGACGAGATCGCCGCCGCGCTGCCGATGCCGGTGGAGTACGAGAACGACGTCAACCTCGTCGCCGTCGCCGAACAACGGCTGGGCGCGGCCCGCGGGCACGAGGACTTCGTGCTGCTGTGGAACGAGGGGGGCCTCGGTGCCGCCCTGGTCCTGGGCGGCCGGCTGCACCGCGGCTGGACCGGCGGCGCGGGCGAGGTGGGTTTCCTTCCGGTTCCGGGCGCACCCCTGGTCCGGCAGGTCACCAAAGCCAACAGTGGCGGCTACCAGGAGCTGGCCGGCTCCCAGGCCGTCCCGCACCTCGCCCGCCAGCTCGGCATCGAGCGGATCCCCTCGGGGCCGTACGCCGAGGTTGCCGCCGCGCTCCTCGAGCGGGCCGCCGCCGAGGACACCGTCCTGAACCGCAAGCTCCTCGAGACGTACGCGACCCGGCTGGCCACCGGTCTCGCCTCCCTCGTCTCCGTGCTCGACCCCGAACTCGTCGTGCTCAGCGGCGCCTCCCTGACCTCGGGCGGCGAGCTGCTGCGCTCCCTCGTCCAGGACGAGCTGGAGGAACTGGCCGCGGCCCGTCCCCGGCTCGTCGTCGGTGACGTCCGTGACCATCCCGTGCTGCGGGGCGCGCTGGAGAGCGCCCTCGCGGCCACCCGCGACGAGGTCTTCGACACCTCGCGCTGACGCGGCACCCCCGCCCCGCACCTCGCACTCACCCCCCGCGCCTTCCTCACCTGTCCCGTCCCGCCCCTGGGAGACCCTGCCATGCCCGAAAAGTCCAGGAAAGTCACCCCCGAAGCGACCCGGAAGACGGTGGTCGCGCTCGCCGCGTCCGCTTCCCTCGCCCTCCTCGCCACCGCCTGTACCGGTCAGTCGAGCTCGGGCTCGAGCGACGACGCCTCCAAGAACACGACGATCAACTTCTGGCACGCCTGGAGCGCCCCGAACGAGGTCGCGGCCGTCAAAGCACTGATCAGCGGCTTCGAGAAGGCCCACCCCAACATCCATGTGAACGTCGTCGGCAACGTGACCGACGACAAGATCAACCAGGCGCTGCGCACCGGCGGCGACAAGGCGCCGGACGTCATCTCCTCCTTCACCACCAACAACGTCGGCAAGTTCTGCTCCTCGGGCGCGCTGGTCGACCTCAACCCCTTCTTCAAGAAGGACGGCATCGACCCGCAGACCACCTTCCCGAAGCCGATGAACGAGTACACCCAGTTCAACGGCAACCGCTGCACGGTGCCGCTGCTCGGTGACGCCTACGGCCTCTACTACAACAAGACCGAGTTCAAGGCGGCCGGCATCACCAGCCCGCCGAAGACCTGGTCCGAGTTCGAGACCGACGCCAAGAAGCTGACGATCCCCCAGGGCGACACCTACAAGCAGCTCGGCTTCATGCCGGACTACCACGGCTGGGAGACGACGACCGAGCACTACTTCGCGCAGTTCTCGCCGACGTACTTCGACCAGGCCGGCAAGTCCGACCTCGCGAAGGACCCGGCGTTCGCCGCCGGGTTCCAGCTGCAGAAGAAGCTCGTCGACGAACTCGGCGGCTTCAAGAAGCTGGAGACCTACCGCTCCACGCTCGGCGACGAGTGGGGCAAGAAGCACCCCTTCCACACCGGCCAGGTCGCCATGCAGCTCGACGGCGAGTGGCGGCTCGGGATGGCCACGGACGCCAACCCGAAGCTCGACATCGGCGTCGCCCCGCTGCCCGTACCCGACAACCAGGCCTCGCAGTACGGCAAGGGCTACATCACCGGCACCATCGCCGGTATCGCCGCCACCAGCAAGAAGCAGAACGCGGCCTGGGAGTTCGTCAAGTACATCACCACGGACACCGACGCGGTCGTGAACTTCTCCAACGGCATCCACAACGTGCCCTCCACGCTGGCCGCCCTGAAGTCCCCGAAGCTGAAGTACGACCCGCGCTTCAAGACGTTCCTCGACATCGCCGCGAACCCGAACTCGACCACGACACCCGCCTCGATCAACGGCGGTTCGTACCTCGTGACCATCCAGAACCTCGGCTACGACTACGAGAGCGGAAAGGTCACCAACCTCCGGTCGGCCCTGCAGAGCACGGCCAAGCAGATCGACACCGACATCGCGCAGGCGAAGTAGTCCCGACGATGAGCACCATCACCCTGGCGTCGAAGCGCCGCACCCCCGGCCTCGCCGCGAAGCAGCGGAAGCAGGCGCTTCGCACCCTCGCCTTCATGTCGCCCTGGTTGATCGGCTTCGCGGTGTTCTTCGCGTACCCGCTGATCTCGACGGTCTACTTCTCGTTCATGCACTACGACGGCTTCAAGGCGCCGACGTGGAGCGGCGCGAAGAACTGGACGTACGTCTTCGAGCACTACCCCTACTTCTGGCCCGCGCTGCGCAACACCCTGTGGCTGGTCGTCGTCATGGTGACCCTGCGGGTCGCCTTCGGACTCGGCGTCGGCCTGCTGATCACCAAGATCAAGACGGGCACGGGGGTGTTCCGCACCCTGTTCTACCTGCCCTACCTCGCCCCGCCGGTCGCCGCGACCATGGCGTTCGCGTTCCTGCTCAACCCCGGTACGGGCCCGGTGAACTCGATCCTGGAGAAGGTCGGCATCCCCGCCCCCGGCTGGTTCAACGACCCGTCCTGGTCCAAGCCGGCCCTGACCCTGCTCGCCCTGTGGGGCATCGGCGACCTGATGGTCATCTTCATGGCCGCGCTGCTCGACGTCCCGCAGGAGCAGTACGAGGCCGCCGAGCTGGACGGCGCCTCCGCCTGGCAGCGGTTCCGGTATGTCACCCTTCCCAACATCTCGCCGATCGTGATGTTCGCCGTCGTCACCGGCGTGATCCAGACCATGCAGTACTACACGCAGCCGCTGATCGCGGGGAAGGTCGCCTCGGGGGTGATCCAGGGCGCGGGCACCCAGTTCGAGCCCGGCTACCCGGAGAAGTCCACGCTGACCCTCCCGCAGCTCGTCTACAACCTCGGTTTCCAGCGCTTCGACTACGGCTCCGCGTGTGTCGTCGCCCTCGTCCTGTTCGCCCTGTCCATGGTGTTCACCGCGTTCCTGATGCGGCGCCGGGGCGGTCTCAACCTGGCAGGTGACTGACCATGGCCCAAGTACTGGACAAGCCGGTGCAGGTGCACGCCCCGGTCTCGCCCGCCGAGCGCACGGCCCGCCGCAGGTCCCTGTTCGAGTGGATCGCCGTCCACTCCCTCGGGGTGGCTGCCGCGCTCTTCTTCACCCTGCCGTTCGTGTTCGTGTTCCTGACCTCCCTGATGAGCGACAGTCAGGCCCTCAGCCGGGACCTGATCCCGCACACCTGGGAGTGGGGCAACTACCGGAAGGTCTTCGACACCCCGGGCTTCCTCACCTGGTGGAAGAACACGCTGATCTACGCGGGACTGGGAACGGTCCTCACCGTCGTCTCCTCCATCCCGGTGGCGTACGCGCTCGCCAAGTTCCGCTTCCGGGGCCGCAATCTCTCCCTGATGCTGGTCATCTCCATGATGATGCTGCCGCCGCAGGTGATCATCATCCCGATGTACCTGTTCTGGGCGAAGCAGCTGGACCTGTCGGGCACGCTGTGGCCGCTGATCATCCCGATGGCCTTCGGCGACGCGTTCTCCATCTTCCTGCTGCGCCAGTTCCTGCTGACCATCCCGAACGAGTACGTGGACGCGGCCAAGGTCGACGGCTGCGGGGACCTGCGGACGCTGCTCAAGGTCGTCATCCCGATGGCCAGGCCCGGCATCGCCGCCGTCGCCCTGTTCCAGTTCTTCTACGCCTGGAACGACTACTTCGGCCCGCAGATCTACGCCTCGGAGAACCCGGGCGCGTGGACCCTCAGTTACGGCCTGGAGTCCTTCAAGGGCGCGCACCACACCGACTGGAACCTCACCATGGCCGCGACCGTGCTGGTCATGGCCCCCGTGATCCTCGTGTTCTTCTTCGCCCAGAAGGCGTTCGTCGAAGGCGTCACGCTCACCGGAGTGAAGGGTTAACCCCGATATGAAACTCACCGTGGTCGGCGGAGGGTCGACCTACACGCCCGAACTCATCGACGGGTTCGCCCGGTTGCGCGACACCCTGCCCATCGAGGAGCTGGTGCTGGTCGACCCGGCCTTCGAGCGCCTGGAGCTGGTCGGCGGGCTCGCCCGGCGCATCTTCGCCAAGCAGGGCCACAGCGGCCGTATCGTCACCACCTCCGACCTGGACGCCGGCGTCGAGGGCGCCGACGCGGTGCTGCTGCAGCTGCGCGTAGGCGGGCAGGCGGCGCGCGAGCAGGACGAGACCTGGCCACTGGAGTGCGGCTGCGTCGGCCAGGAGACCACCGGCGCGGGCGGCCTCGCCAAGGCGCTGCGCACGGTGCCGGTGGTGCTGGACATCGCGGAACGGGTGCGCCGGACGAACCCGGACGCCTGGATCATCGACTTCACCAACCCGGTCGGCATCGTCACGCGCGCGTTGCTGCAGGCCGGCCACAAGGCGGTCGGCCTGTGCAACGTGGCGATCGGCTTCCAGAGGAAGTTCGCGAACCTGCTCGACGTCTCCCCCACCGACATCCACCTCGACCACGTCGGCCTCAACCACCTCACCTGGGAGACCGGCGTCCGCCTCGGTGGCCCCGAGGGCGAGAACGCGCTGCCCAGGCTGCTGGCGGAGCACGGCGACGCCGTCGCCGCCGACCTGCGCCTGCCGCGCGAGATCCTGGACCGCCTCGGCGTGGTCCCCTCCTACTACCTGCGCTACTACTACGCGCACGACGAGGTCGTGCGGGAACTGCGCACCAAGCCGTCCCGGGCCGCCGAGGTCGCCGAGATGGAGCGGCAGTTGCTGAAGATGTACGGCGACCCGGCCCTCGACGAGAAGCCGGAGCTGCTGGCCAAGCGCGGCGGCGCCTACTACTCGGAGGCGGCCGTCGACCTCGCGGCCTCGCTGCTGGGCGCGGGCGGGTCGCCGTACCAGGTGGTGAACGCCTACAACCGGGGCACACTGCCGTTCCTGCCCGACGACGCGGTGATCGAGGTACAGGCGGCGGTGGGGCCGAAGGGGCCGACCCCGCTGCCGGTGCCCGCAGTGGACCCGCTGTACGCGGGCCTGATGGCGAACGTCACCGCGTATGAGGACCTGGCCCTGGAGGCGGCCCTGCGGGGCGGCCGGGACCGGGTGTTCAGGGCGCTGCTCGCCCACCCGCTCATCGGCCAGTACGCGTACGCGGAGACCCTCACCGACCGACTGATCGCACACAACCGGGAGCACCTCGCGTGGGCATGATCGCACGTGTCCTCGCCGTCGACGCGGGCAACAGCAAGACCGACGTGGCGGTCGTGGCGGCCGACGGGACGATCCTCGCCACGGCCCGCGGCGGCGGGTTCCGGCCGCCGGTGGTGGGCGTGGAGACCGCCGTGGACGCGCTGGCCGACGCGGTCGGCCGGGCCTTCGCCGCCGCCGGAGTGGCGTCGGTGGATCACGTCTCCGCCTGTCTCGCCAACGCCGACTTCCCCGTGGAGGAGGAGCAGTTGGCGGCCGCGCTGCACGCACGCGCGTGGGGGACTTCGGTGGAGGTCCGCAACGACACCTTCGCCATCCTGCGCGCGGGCATCACCGAACCGCGCGGGGTCGCCGTGGTGTGCGGCGCGGGCATCAACTGCGTCGGCATGCGCCCCGACGGCCGGACCGCCCGTTTTCCCGCGCTCGGCCGGATCTCCGGTGACTGGGGCGGCGGCTGGGGCCTGGCGGAGGAGGCCCTGTGGCACGCCGCGCGCGCGGAGGACGGCCGGGGCGAGGAGACCGCGCTGGCCCGCACGCTCCCGGCGCACTTCGGCTACGCCAGCATGCTCGCGCTGGTCGAAGCGCTGCACCTGGAGCAGGTCGAGCCCGTCCGCAGGCACGAGTTGACGCCGGTTTTGTTCGCGACGGCAGCGGACGGCGACCGGATCGCCCGCGCGCTGGTGGACCGGCTGGCGGACGAGGTGGTGACCATGGCGACGGTCGCGCTGACCCGCCTCGACCTGCTGGCGGAGGAGACCCCGGTGCTGCTCGGCGGTGGCGTCCTGGCCGCCCAGCACCCCCGACTGAACGACGGGATCAGGGACTTGCTGGCGGTCCGCGCGCCCAAGGCGGTGGCGCGGGTGGTGACGGCGAGCCCGGTGCTGGGCGCGGCGCTGCTGGGCCTCGACCGGGTGGGGGCTCAGCGGGAGGTGCACGAACGGGTGCGGGCCCACTTCGAGGGTTGACCTCAGGTGACCCCGGTGGGAACCGAACTGATTCCGGCGGCGTATTCATGGGCAGGGGGGTGGTACGGAGCGCCGTGTCGTGCGCCGGTGGGGCGGCGAAGCCACTGCGATCCGATCAAGATCCCGTGAAGGCCGGTGCGGATGTCGGTCGCGGCGGCGATACTTGCGGGGACGGATGACCATGGGGGAGGTCAACAGTGACACACCCGCCGAAGAGCAGCGCGGCGCCACCGGGCTCCGCGGTGCCCACGATCCCGGCCGTGCCGCCGCAGCCGGGCCCGCCCGAGCCCCCCATGCCGCCGGGCCCCGCCGCCGTAGCCGGGACCGGAGCCGCGCGCCGTACCGCCTTCGCCGAGGGCGTGGAGCGGCTGCGCACGGCCGCCACCACCGAGCCGGGGCGGCTGCGCATCATCGGCGCGCTGCTCGCCGTGGTCGTCGTGGCCTTCGGCGCGGTCACCGCCTGGCAGATGACGGAGCGTTCGAACGCCGCGAACGACGTCCTCACCAGCAGCCAGCCGCTCAGCTCTGACGCGGCCGACATCTACCGCTCGCTCGCCGACGCCAACACGGCCGCCGCCAGCGGCTATCTCGCGGGCCCCCAGGAGAAGCCCGAGGTGCGGCAGGGGTACGAGACCGACATCCGCACGGCCGCCGACAAGCTCGTCACGGCGGCCTCCAACTCCGATCCCGGCTCCGACTCGGCCACGGTCATCGCCCAGCTCAACGAACTGCTGCCGCGCTACAAGGGCCTGGTGGAGACGGCCCGCGCCAACAACCGGCAGGGCTACCCGGTGGGCAGCGCCTACCTGCGCGCGGCGAACGAGATGATGCAGCAGCAGATGCTGCCGCGGGCCGAGTCCCTGTACCAGCGCGAGAACCAGCGGCTGAACTCCGACTACGCGGACGCCAAGGCCTTCCCGTGGGCTGCGGTCGGCCTCGGCGTCGTGGTCCTGGCGGCGCTGGCCTGGGCGCAGCGGCGCACCTTCCTGCACACCAACCGCGTCCTCAACCACGGCCTGGTCACCGCGTCGGCGGCCTGTGTGGTGGTGGTGCTGTGGCTGGTCGTCGGCCACACCGTCGCCCGCATGGGCCTGAACGACTCCTACGACCACGGCGTGCGCTCCCTGAACGTCCTGCACGACGCCCGCATCGCGTCCCTGACCGCCCGCAGCGACGAGAACCTGAGCCTGATCCGCCGCGGCGCCGACACCAAGACGGTCGGCGGTACCACGCTGGACGCGTACTCCTGGGGCTACGACGACCAGATCGGCAAGCTCTCCCAGGCGCTCACCAAGGCGCACGCCCTCGCCGACGACTCCGCCGGCCGCACACCGGTGAAGAACGCCGACAGCTTCATGCAGGCGTGGAAGGACCGGCACGGCGTCGCCCAGAGCCTGAACGACAAGGGCGAGTACCAGCAGGCGCGCGACAAGGTCATCGGCGTCGGCAAGGACCCCACGAGCGTGTGCTTCGACAACGTCGACAAAGCCCTCGTGCAGGCCCTCGACCATGAGCAGACCGAGTTCAAGCAGGCCGCGAGCGGCGGCCGGGACGCGCTGACCGGGCTGCCGTACGGCGCCGCGGTCCTCGCGGTGCTCGGCGCGGCCGGCGCCGTCGTCGGCATCGGGCGCAGGCTGTCGGAGTACCGGTGAGAGGGGGCGCGAACATGAACGCACAGCGTCTCGTCAGGCGTCTGCGGTCGGGGCTGCGGGGCTGGGGCGGGGTCGGCGCGATGGCGGCCGTCTGCGCCCTCGCCGTCGCCTTCGCGCTGCTGCTGCCGCTGACCCAGTCCGACGGCGGTACTGACAGCGCCGGCCAGCGGCTGGCGCACGGCACCCAGGCCAGGGCCGCCGACGACTGCAAGGACCCGCAGGACCAGAGCCTGTCACCGTCCGGCGGTGACGGCAGCACGCCGACCATCGACCGGATCAAGGCCCGCAAGGACCGCCGGCTGATCGTCGGCGTCGACACCAACAGCTACCGCTGGGGCTACCTCAACCCCAACAACGTCAAGGGCGAGCTGGAGGGCTTCGACATCGACCTGGTCCACCGGATCGCCAAGGACCTCCTCGGCGACCCGGGCGCGGTCTCCTTCAAGGCCATACCGACGAACCAGCGCATCCCGGCGATCCAGCACGACGAGGTCGACATGGTGGTGCGCACCATGACGATCACCTGCAAGCGACTGGCCGACGTCGCCTTCTCCGCCCCGTACTTCAGCACCGGCCAGCAGGTCCTCGCCCCCAAGACCTCGACGATCACCGGGTACGACCAGTCCCTGGCGCACAAAAAGGTCTGCTCGGCGCAGGGGTCCACCGCCTACGACGCCCTCAAGGCGGACCGGGGCACCAAGATCCCCGCCTCCACCGACATCTCCACCCAGGTGCCCAACCAGCTCGACTGCCTGGTGAAGTTGCAGCTCGGCGAGGTCGACGCGGTGGTGACCGACGGCGCGCTCGCCGCGAGTCAGGCCGCGCAGGACCCCACGGTGGAACTCAAGGGCGGGCTGTTCACCCACGAGTACTACGGCGTGGCGATGAAGCTGCACTCCGACGATCTGGTACGCCAGGTCAACCGCACCCTGCAGAACTACGTCAAGGACGGCGGCTGGCAGGCCTCGTACGCGACCTGGCTGCACCCGACCCTGGACCAGCCCGGCACCAAGTCGGCCTCGGCGACCCCTCCCGAAGCGCACTACAGGTGACCGACCATCGAGACTGACAGGCAGCAGACGGAACTCGACAGCAGCGAGAGGTGATCGATGGGCGTCACGGACCCCGCCGGGCCGGTGATGGACCGGGACGAGGTGGACCGTGCGCTGGCGCGGCTCGGCGCGGAGCACGAGGCGATCGAGACCTCGCTCCTCGCCCTGCAGGACCACGCGGGCCGCAGGCTCCTCGAGGGCGCCGAACTCACCGGCGTCACCAAGGAGCGCTGGACGGCCGCGGAGGCGTCCATCACGCTGCTGTGGACGTACTTCGACGCGTACACGGACGCGTTGCGCTCCGCCCGGGAGATCCGCTCGCGGCGCCGCTGGTCCAGCCGTGAGGACCTGGTGGAGCTGACCGAGTTGCTGCGCGGCTCCTCCGTCACGGTCGCGGGCTCCGCGACGGCCCTGGCGAACGCGCAGACGCTGCACGGCGCTTCGGGCCGACTCAGCGAGCAGTTCTCGCTGACCGACCTGGTCGAGCGGATGAACGAGCTGTACGCGAAGAGCCTGGACATGGTCGTCGCCGCCGACGCGGTCTGGTCCGCGCTGCCCGCCCGGATAGATTTACTGGCCGCCGAGCTCCAGCGCACCCGCACGCTCGCCCACTCCGTCGGCGTGCGCCCCGGCGAGCATCCGGCGGGCGACGACCTCGAACGCATCACGCGCACCCTGACGTCCCTGCGCGAGCAGGTCATCTCCGACCCGCTCGCCCACTGGATCCCCGCGCAGGGCAGTTCCGCGCCGGGCGGCGGCCGCCCCGACACCACGGTGTACGACCGTGAGGCGCGCGCCCTGGAGGACGTGCGCCGGGAGATCGACGCCGTGCTGACCGTCCGCCAGGACGCCGAGCAGCGCCTGGTGCGGCTGCGGGACGTGCTCTCCCGCGCGGACCGCACCCTCGCCGAGGCGCGCACCGCGCGCGGTGAGGTCCTGGCGAAGATCGCCGCCACGGAGGTGCCCGTGGTCAGCGGCCCGCCGACCGCGCTGCAGGAGCAGTTGGCGACGGCCGCCGAGTACCGCAGACACGCCCAGTGGCACCGGCTGTCCCCGCTCCTGGAGTCACTGGAGCAGAAGGCGGAGGACGAACTGCTGCGCGCCCGCGAGTCGTTGACGGCCGTCACGGCGCCGCTCGCGGTCCGTGCGGAGCTGCGCGGCCGGCTGGACGCGTACAAGGCGAAGGTGGCCCGGCACGGGCTGGCCGAGGACCCGTTCCTGATCGAGCGGTACGACGCGGCCCGCCGCATGCTGTGGAGCGCGCCCTGCGACCTGCGGGTCGCCGAGCAGGCCGTGCTGCGCTACCAGCGGGCGGCCGCCGAGGCGCTCGGCTCCTCTCGGGTGCCGGAGCAGGGCGCACCGCGGGACAGCCACGACCACAGGGGTGAGTCGTCATGAGGCGTCGGGGGGAGTCATGAGCCAGGCACAGCAGACCTGCCAGCGGCCCGACTGCGAGGGCACGTACGAGGACGTGGGCGGCGGCGCGCTGTACTGCGACACGTGCGGCCACGCGCCGGTCGTCTCGTCGTCCGGCATGGTGTCCTCGCCGCCCACCGGCATCACCGCCGGCGGCAAGGGCTCGCAGGGCAGCGGCAGTTCCCGCACCGGCAGCCGGGGCAGCTCCCGTACGTCCTCGCAGTCCTCGAAGTCGCGGCGCTCGGTGTCGGGACGCCTCTCGCGCTCCCTGTCGGGCAAGGCCACGGGCCGCTCGGTGTCGGTGCGCAGCTCCGGCTCCGGCACCAACACCTCCTCCGGCCGGGGCCGGCTGGGCGCGGGCCTGGTGCAGGTGCCGGACGTGCCGCGGCCCGACCCGCGGGCGATGGTGCAGGACGACCCCGAGGTGCCCGAGCGCAAGCGGTTCTGCTCGCGCTCCGACTGCGGGGCGCCGGTGGGCCGTTCACGCGGCGACCGACCGGGCCGCACCGAAGGCTTCTGCACCAAGTGCGGGCACCCGTACTCCTTCGTGCCGAAGCTGAAGGCCGGCGACGTGGTACACGGCCAGTACGAGGTCGTGGGCTGTCTGGCGCACGGCGGGCTCGGCTGGGTCTACCTCGCCGTGGACAAGGCGGTCTCCGACCGCTGGGTCGTCCTCAAGGGCCTGCTGGACACCGGCGACCAGGACGCGATGGCGGCGGCGATCTCCGAGCGGCGCTTCCTCGCCGAGATCGAGCACGCCAACATCGTGCGGATCTACAACTTCGTCGAGCACCTGGACAAGCGCACCGGCTCCCTGGACGGCTACATCGTCATGGAGTACGTCGGCGGCAAGTCCCTGAAGGAGATCGCCAACGGCCGCCGCACACCGGACGGCAAGCGCGACCCGCTGCCGGTGGAGCAGGCCTGCGCGTACGGCATCGAGGCCCTGGAGGCGCTCGGCCACCTGCACAGCCGCAACCTGCTGTACTGCGACTTCAAGGTCGACAACGCCATCCAGACCGAGGACCAGCTCAAGCTGATCGACATGGGCGCGGTGCGCCGGATGGACGACGAGGAGTCGGCCATCTACGGCACGGTCGGCTACCAGGCGCCCGAGGTCGCCGAGGTCGGCCCGTCCGTGGCGTCCGACCTGTACACCGTCGCCCGCACGCTGGCCGTGCTGACCTTCGACTTCCAGGGCTACACCAACGTCTTCGTGGACTCCCTGCCCGACCCGGACAACATCGAGGTCTTCCGCCAGTACGAGTCCTTCTACCGCCTGCTGGTCCGCGCCACCGATCCCGACCCGGCCCGCCGGTTCGCCTCCGCGCAGGAGATGGGCGAGCAGCTGACCGGCGTGCTCAGAGAGGTCGTCTCACTGCAGACGGGCCGCGCCCGGCCCGCCCTGTCGACCCTCTTCGGGCCCGAACTGCGCGTCACGGACGCGGAGTTGTTCCCCCGCCTCGAAGGGGACGTCTCACGGCTCGGGGCGCGGGCGGTGCAGCCGAAGAAGCAGCGGGCCCGGCTCGCGGCCTCGCCCGACGGCACCCAGGCCATCGTCAAACCGGTCGACTCCCCCGCCGCCGCCCTCGCCCTCCCGGTGCCGCGCGTGGATGCCGCCGACCCCAACGCCGGTTTCCTCGCCGGGCTGATGGCGACCGCGCCGGCCGAACTGCTGGGCGCCCTGGCCGCCGCGCCCTCGGTCTCGGTGGAGACCCGGCTCCGGCAGATCCGGGCGTGGCTGGAGAACGGCGACTCGCAGGCGGCGCTGACCTCGCTGGCCGCGCTGGAAGACGAGCGGCCCGACGACTGGCGGGTGGTCTGGTACCGGGGCGTGGCCGCGCTGGTCACCCACGACCACGAGGGCGCCGCGCTCGCCTTCGACGCGATCTACGACGCTTTCCCCGGCGAGACGGCACCCAAGCTGGCCCTCGGCCTGTGCGCCGAGGTGCTGGGCCAGTTGGACAACGCGGCCGAGTACTACCGCCTGGTGTGGTCGACCGACCCGAGCTGTGTCAGCGCCGCCTTCGGGCTGGCCCGCGTCCAGCTGGCCGGCGGCGACCGGCGCGGCGCGGTACGGACGCTGGAGTCGGTGCCGGAGTCGTCCATCCACTACACGGCCGCGCGGGTGGCGGCCGTACGGGCGCGGCTGCGTCAACGCACCGCCGCCGCCTCCGACGCGCCGTTCCTGGAGGACCTGACGGCCGCCGCCGGGCAGGTCGAGGCGCTGGACGCGTACGGTCTGGACCCGGCCCGCAGGGAGCAGTTGTCGGCCGAGGTCCTCGGCTCGGCGCTGGACTGGATACTCTCCGGGGGCCAGGGTTCCGCGCCGGCCGGACGGCGCGTGCTCGGCAACGACCTGGACGAGCGGGGACTCCGCTTCGGCCTGGAGCGCTCGTACCGCACGCTGGCCCGGCTGGCGCGGGGCGGCGAGGAGAGGATCGACCTGGTGGAACGTGCCAACCGTTACCGCCCCCGGACGTGGGTGTAGTTGATGTCGCAGATGCCCCAGCAGGCAGCTCTGTCGAACTGTCCGAGCTGCGAGTGGCCGCTCGAGTCGGGTGACCGTTTCTGCGGTGCGTGCGGATACGACCTGTCCGCCGTGCCGCCCCGGCCGGACGACCACCCCACGATCACGCTGGGCGGCCCGGCGCCCGAGGGCGACGGCACCGGCTGGCCCAGCGCGTCCGAACCGGGCTCCGGTGTCGCGGCCGTCACGCATCTGCCGACCGACCTGCGCGGCACCGACTCAGGCGGCACCCCGCTGCCGCCGGAGCGGCCGCCGACCGGATCGCCGGTCTCCCCGGCCTCCGGGGTGCGCTTCGACCGGCCGCCGGAGCCCGACGAGTACCCGCTGCAGGCGCCCGACCCGCGCCTCGCCGAACTCGCGGCGCCCGCCGGGGAGGCCAAGCTGTGCGTGGCCTGCCGCGCCGGGCGGGTGGACAGCGACGGCTACTGCGAGAACTGCGGGCACGCCCAGCCACGGGAGCGCGACCACATGGAACAGGAGTGCGGCCCGACGGCCGCCGTCAGCGACCGCGGGCTGCGCCACCACCGCAACGAGGACGCCTTCGGCCTCGGCCACACCGCCCTGCCCGACGGCACCCCGGCGACCCTCGCGATCGTCTGCGACGGCGTCTCCTCGGCGACCCGCCCCGACGACGCCTCCCTCGCCGCCGCCCGCGCGGCGAGCGAGTCCCTGCTGGCCGCCCTGCCGCGCGGCACGCACCCGCAGCAGGCGATGCACGAGGCGATCGTCGCCGCCTCGCACGCGGTCAACGCCCTGGCCGCCGAGCCCGCCACCGCCCGCGAGCACTCCCCGCACCAGAACGCGCCCGCGTGCACCATCGTCGGCGCCGTCGTCACCTCCGGTCTGCTGATCGTCGGCTGGGTCGGCGACAGCCGCGCCTACTGGGTGCCGGTGGACCGCACCACACCGCCGGCCCGGCTCACCGAAGACGACTCCTGGGCCGCGCAGATGGTCGCCGCGGGCCTGATGAACGAGGCCGAGGCGTACGCCGACGAGCGCGCCCACGCGATCACCGGCTGGCTCGGCGCGGACGCCTACGAACTGGAGCCGCACACCGCCTCCTTCAAGCCGGACCGGCCCGGAGTGGTGGTGGTGTGCACGGACGGGCTGTGGAACTACGCGGAGGCGGCCGAGGACATGGCCGAGGTCGTGCCCCTCGACGCCGCCGCGCGGCCACTGCACGGCGCGCAGGTGCTGGTCGGTCACGCCCTGGACGGCGGGGGCCACGACAACGTAACAGTGGCCGTCGTCCCGTTCCCGGCCGTGTCCCAGGGGGCAGGATCGGCCTGAGGCCGAGCACGGGGAAGGTCTCGGCGGGCCGGAGGGGACCGGTCCGCTCACAGTCGTCGCCTCGCGAACGCGGGGTCTCGAGGGGGATTGAGTACGCATGGCCAATTTCTCGAAGTCGAACGTGCCGACGTTCTCGATGGACGTGTACCAGAACGAGTTCCTGCCGGAGGGCGGCCGGGAGGTCAACGCGATCGTCACGGTGACCGCGACCGGCGGCGGCACGATCGGCGGCGCGGTCGCCGCGCCGCAGCTCTACTCGCGGGGGCACGGCCCCTCGGCGGGGGTGGCGATCATGGTCGACTGCTCCGGCTCAATGGACTACCCGCCGACCAAGATGCGCAACGCCCGGGACGCGACCGCCGCGGCCGTCGACACCCTGCGCGACGGCGTGCACTTCGCGGTGATCGGCGGCACGCACGTGGCCAAGGAGGTGTATCCCGGCGGCGGCCGCCTCGCCGTCGCCGACGCGACCACCCGGGCGCAGGCCAAGGAGGCGCTGCGCAAGCTGAGCGCGGGCGGCGGCACGGCCATCGGCACCTGGCTGCGGCTGGCCGACCGGCTGCTGTCCTCCGCGGACGTCGCCATCCGGCACGGCATCCTGCTCACCGACGGCCGCAACGAGCACGAGTCGCCGGAGGACCTGAAGCGGGCGCTGGACGACTGCGCCGGACGGTTCACCTGTGACGCACGGGGCGTGGGCACCGACTGGGAAGTGAAAGAAGTCACAGGGATCGCCTCCGCCCTGCTCGGCACCGCCGACATCGTCGCCGACCCGGCGGCCCTCGCCGCCGACTTCACGCAGATGATGGAGACGGCGATGGGCAAGGAGGTCGCCGACGTCGCCCTCAGGGTGTGGACGCCGGTGGGCACGACCATCAGGTTCGTCAAGCAAGTGGCTCCCACCGTGGAGGAGTTGACCGACCGCCGCACCGAGGCCGGCCCGCGGGCCGGGGACTACCCCACCGGCTCCTGGGGAGACGAGTCCCGTGACTACCACGTCTGCGTCGAGGTCCCGGTCGCGAGCGTCGGTCAGGAGATGCTGGCCGCGCGGGTCTCCCTGGTCGTCCCGCGGCCGGACGGCACGACCGAGAACCTGGGCGCCCAGGGCCTGGTCAGGGCGGTGTGGACGGACGACATGGCGGCCTCGACGTCGATCAACCCGCAGGTCGCCCACTACACCGGCCAGGCCGAACTGGCCCAGGTCATCCAACAGGGTCTCGATCTCCGCAAAGCGGGCGATATGGATGGAGCAACGGCCAAACTGGGCCGGGCCGTTCAGCTCGCCAGCGCGTCCGGAAACGCGGATACTGCGAAACTGCTTGCGAAGGTGGTGGACGTGGTCGACGCCGCGACCGGTACTGTGCGACTGAAGGCGAAGGTCGAGGAGGCCGACGAGATGACTCTCGAGACTCGGTCCACAAAGACAGTTCGTGTAAAGAAGTGACGTATCACCCACCGAGTACGACCCTCCTACGACCGTAGGACCCTGAAGGAGAGGGGGAAGCGCCGACATGCCGACCTGCCCGAACGGACACCAGTCGGGTTCCGACGACTGGTGCGAGGTCTGCGGTCACCGCATGGCCGGTGCCGTGCCTCCGCCCCCGCCGCCCCCGCCCCCGCCCGGCGGTGGCTACGGCTTCCCGCCTCCGCAGGCCACCCAGCCCGGCGGCGGCCGCCCGCACCTGTCCGCGGTCCCCGACCCGGAACCGGAGCTGTGCCCGCAGTGCCGTACGCCCCGCGAGGGCGGCGCGCCCTTCTGCGAGGAGTGCCGGTGGAACTTCCTCACCAACACGGCCACCTCGTACACCCCGGCCGCCCCGCGCCCGCCGGCCCCCGGCCCGAACGCGCGCTACCAGCAGCAGCCCGGCCCGTCGTACGGCGGCGGTGACTCCTACGAGTACCAGGGCTCCCGTCCCTCCCAGGTCAACCGCCCCGCCGAGCCGATCCCGCCCTTCACCAGCGAACCCTCCGGCCCGACCCCCTTCGGCGACCCACGCCCCGGCGGTTACGGCAACGACCCGCGCCCGGGCGGTCCGGGTGGACCGGGCGCCTTCGGCAACGACCCGCGTCCCGGCGGCTTCGGCAACGACCCGCGTCCCGGCGGCTTCGGCAGCGACCCGCGTCCCGGCGGCCCGTCCAACTTCGGCCCCGATCCGTCCCGCCCGGTCCCGCCCCCGCCCGGCCCGACGCCGGCCAACGCCCCCGGCGGCCCCGGTGGCAGCCCGCAGGCGTTCCAGTCCGGTCCGCCCGCCCCGCCCGCGTTCCCCCAGGAGACGCAGCGCCCACCGCAGGGCGGTCCGTCCTTCGGCGGCGGTGACGACGACTGGGTGATCTCCCCGCCGTCCTCCGGCCCCGGTGGTCCGTCCGCCCCCGGCCGTCCCGGCGGCCCGGGCGGCGGCTACGGCTACCCGCAGCCCGGCGCCACCCAGGCCCCGCCCCAGCCCGGCCCCGGTTACGGGCAGCCGTCCGCCGGTCCGGCGACCTGGACGGCCACGATCGGCCCGGACCGCGAGTACTTCATGGCGATGATGCAGCGTTCCGGCCCCGAGGCGGCCGGCCTGAACCTGCCGGCGTACTCGCCCGAGCAGCAGCGCACGCTGTCCGGCAACCAGATCACCATCGGCCGCCGCCGGCACTCCACCGGCGACACCCCGGACATCGACCTGTCGGTGCCGCCGGAGGACCCGGGCGTCTCGCACCAGCACGCGGTCCTGGTCCAGCAGCCGGACGGCACCTGGGCCGTCGTCGACCAGAACTCGACGAACGGCACGACCGTCAACGGCTCCGAGGAGCCGATCCAGCCCTTCGTCCCGATACCGCTGCAGGACGGCGACCGCGTCCACGTGGGCGCCTGGACGACGATCACGATCCGCAGGGGCTGAGCGCCCCGGGCACTAGGACGGGAGGGGCCAGACGTACGGCCCCTCCGGGTCGTCCAGCCACGCCCACTGGCCGCTGTCGGCGACCGTGACGCCGTACCGCTCGCGCGGCGGCCGGTGCTCGCGCTCCCACAGGGCGTACGCCTCCCGCGGGTCGAGGCTGCCGCGGGTCAGGGCGAGCAGGAAGCGGAAGAGTTCGTTGTCCCGCGCCGGCTGCGGGACCCCGCCGAGGCGCGCGGGCTCCGGCTCGGGGCGGCTCACCCCGCGCAGGGGCACGAAGTAGGCGGCGGTGTCCAGGAAGCGGCCCTCGGCATAGCCGGCGTCCCAGACGGCCAGGGCGAGCAGTCCGGTGGCGAGCGGGGCAAGGACGCGGGCGCCGGGGACGCACTGGGCGACCCAGGCGTGCGGAACCGACGTCAGCGCGCAGGTCGCGATGATCCGGTCGAAGGGGGCCCGCTCGGGCACACCGCGCGCGCCGTCACCCGTCATGACCGTCGGATGATGCCCGGCGGCGGCGAGGTGCTGCCGGGCCGCCTCCGTGATGTCCGGGTACAGGTCGACGGTCGTGACCAGGTCGTCGTCGCCGAGCCGGTGGGCCAGCAGGGCCGCGTTGTAGCCGGTGCCGGTACCGACCTCGAGCACCCGGTCGCCGTCCTCGACCCGCAGTTCGGCGAGCATCCGCGCCATCAGCGAGGGCTGGCTGCTGGAGGAGATCAGCTCCCCGTCCCGCAGCCGCGTGGCCAGCGGCACGTCGGCGTAGGCACCGCGCACCCACCGCTCCCGGTTGCGCGGGTCCGGGCTCTGACCCCAGCGCCGCTCGTACCCGCCCCGGACGCCGGCGTAGTAGTACGGCACGAACAGGTGCCGCGGCACCGCCTCGAACGCCTCTCGCCACAGCGGGTCCCCGTCCCAGGCCCCACTGGCCGCGATCTCCCGCACCAGCGCGGCCCGCGCGGACGCGGCGAGCCCCCCCAGGTCCTTGTCGAGTACGTGCGTGCCCATACCTCCACTGTCCTGCCGGACGCGGCCCGGGGCGAGTACCGGAGCCGGCCGGTCCGGTGGTGGTCCTAGGGCTCGGGTCCTGGTTCCCGGCGTCTGAGACCATGGGAACGTGACTGAGATCCGGCGAGGCACGGTTGAGACGCGGACCTTCTACGAGCGGGTCGGTGGGGAGGAGACGTTCCGTCGCCTCGTGCACCGGTTCTACGAGGGTGTGGCCGAGGACCCGGTCCTGCGGCCCATGTACCCCGAGGAGGACCTGGGCCCGGCCGAGGAGCGGCTGACGCTCTTTCTGATCCAGTACTGGGGCGGCCCCACGACCTACAGCGACAACCGCGGCCACCCCCGGCTGCGGATGCGCCACGCCCCTTTCACCGTGAACCGCGAGGCGCACGACGCGTGGCTGCGGCACATGCGCGACGCCCTCGACGACCTCGGTCTGTCCGAGGAGCACGAGGAGGAGCTGTGGCGGTATCTGACCTACGCCGCGGCCTCGATGATCAACACTCCCGACTGAACCCGGTCACAATCCGGTCAAGGTCGATCCACAAGCGCTTACTCATCCGCCTGCCCCTCTGACAGCATCACCCGCAGGTCCGGACCACTTCCGGACGACCACGGGGGGTCGGGGTGACGGCGTTGGCGGCGGTGACGCGTCTCGTCCTGCTGCGTGCCCGCGCGCACCGCCTGCTGCTGGCCGCGGCCCTGCTCACCGTTCTGCTGACCACGGCCGTCCTCGCCGCCCTCACCGCCTACTCCTCCGCGATCGGCGACGCGGCCCTGCGCCACTCGTTACGCAGCCCCCAGAACGCCGCCGACAGCGCGCTGATCGTCAAGGCCGACGTGCCCGCCTCCCGTCGTGGGGCCGCCGACGCCGCCGTACGGCAGGGCGCGCGCCGCACCTTCGAGGGGCTGCCGGTGACCGTGCGGACGCTCGTGCGGTCGGGCCCGTACGCCCTGCCCCGCTCGCTGCAGCCCCCTGCCGCCCGCTCCGGCGACCCTTATCTGACGTACGTCGCGGCGCTGGACGCGACCCAGGTGCGCATCGTCGCCGGCCGGGCCCCCCGGGACACCGCGCACGACGTCGAGGCGGCCCTCCCGCAGACCGCCGCCCGGGCCCTGGGCCTGAGTCCCGGCGCCCGTCTGACCCTCGTCGACCGCCTCGGCGGCCCGCGGCTGCACATCACCCTGACCGGCCTGTACCGGCCGACGGCGGCGAACGCGCCCTACTGGAGGCTGGACGACCTCGGCGGCCGGGGCGTCAGGACCGTCGACTTCACGACCTACGGCCCCCTGCTCGCCGCCCCCGAGGTGCTGGCCGGCGGCCGGGTGAGCGCCGGTCCCTCGGGCTGGCTGGCCTCGGCCGACTTCTCGCAGCTGACCACGGCGGGGATCGGTGACCTGCGCGAGGCGGCCCGCTCCGGCGCCGCGGCCCTGCGCACCAAGTCCGCGCTCAGCGGTTCGACAGCGGCGACCACCGACCTGCCCGAGGTCCTCGACCGGGTGGAGCGCTCGCTGCTCGTGGCCCGTTCGACCCTGCTGATCATCGCCCTGCAGCTCGGACTGCTCGCCGGCTGCGCGCTGCTGCTGGTGGCCCGGCTGCTGAGCGCCGAACGCACCGGTGAGACCCGGGTGCTGCGGGCCCGCGGCGCCTCCCGGGCCCGGATCGCGGGGCTCGCCGCCCTGGAGGCACTGCTGCTGGCGCTGCCCGCGGTGGTGTGCGCGCCGCTGCTGTCGGGGCCGCTGACCCGGTGGCTGGCCGGGCAGGGGGCGCTGGCCCGGATCGGGCTGCGGCTGGACGCGCCGGCCGGCGGGCGGCTCGCGGTGTGGCTGGTGGCCGTGGGCGTGGCCCTGGGGTGCGCGCTGGCGGTGACCTTGCCGGCGCTGACGGCCGAGGGGTTCGGGCCGCGCCGGGCGCGGGTGCTGCCCGGTGCGGTGCGGGCGGGCGCGGACCTGGGGCTGCTTGCGGTGGCGGGGGTGGCGTACTGGCAGTTGGGACGGCAGACGTCGGGCGCGGTGACCGCCGGCCGGTCCGGCACGCTGGGCATCGACCCGCTCCTCGTCGCGGCTCCCGCGCTGGCCCTGCTCGCGGGCACGGTGCTGACCCTGCGCCTGCTGCCCCTGGTGGCGCGGCTCGCCGAGCGCCGGGCGGCCGGCGGGCGTGGGCTGACGGCGGCGCTGGCGGGCTGGCAGCTCAGCCGCCGTCCGATGCGCGGGGCGGGCCCGGTGCTGCTGCTGGTCCTGGCCGTCGCGCTGGGCATGCTGGCCATCGGCCAGGACGCCTCCTGGAGCCGCTCGCAGGGCGACCAGGCCGACTTCGCGGCGGGTGCCCCGATCCGCGTCCTGGCCGCCGGCGAGGACGAGGTGGGCCGCACCGACAGCTACGCGGCCCTGAGCGGCGTACGCGAGGCGGCCCCCGCGGTGCGCACCGAACTCCCGCTCTCCGGCGACCGTACGGCGGCCCTGCTGGCCGTGGACACCGCGCACGCGAAGGACACCCTGCTGCTGCGCCGCGACCTGGCTCCCGAACCGGTACGGCGGCTGCTGGCTCCCCTGGGCCCGAAGTCGTCCTCCGCCGGAGCCCAAGTGCCCGCGGGGACCGCTCGGTTGCGGCTGGCGGCGACCCTGCGCAGCTCGGGTGCCGTGGCCACGCCGGCCGACGTGACGGTGACCCTGGAGGACTCCTACGGCACCCCCTACGCGGTCCCGGCGGGCGAACTCCCCGCCGACGGCCGTCCGCACGTCCTCGAACTCCCCGGGTCCAAGGGGCCGTTGAAGCTGACGGGGGTGCAGCTGGTGGTGCCGGTGCCGTTCGGGAAGCGGGAGCAACAGCGGCTCGTCATCGACGGGTTGACCGCCACGGGAGCGGACGGGACGGAGCGGCGGATCGCGCTGCCGGCCTCCTGGGAGGCCGTCTCGACCACCGACGGGGCGGAGCCGTCACCCGATGCGGGCACCAACCCCACGCCGCCCGAGGTGAGTTCGACGCGTCCGCTCACCGTCGCCTACGGCACGGGGTACGTGCCTGTCGAGGAGACCTGGGTCCTCGCGTCGCTGACGCTACGGCTCCAGGTCGCGCGGCCCGCCCCACCCGAGATCACCGCGCTGGCCACCGACCGCTTCCTCGCCTCGGCCGGCGCGCACCCCGGACAGCGCCTGGACGTGACGTTCGCCGGGCAGACCGTACCGGTGCGGATCGTGCGCGCCGTGCGGCAGTTGCCGACGGCCGGCGACGCCGACGGAGGTGCGCTGCTGATGGACCTGCGGGCGGTGAACCGGGTGCTGCAGGCGCGGTACGGGGTGAGCGTGACGCCCACCGAATGGTGGCTGCGCACCGACGCGGGCGCCTCGGGCCGGGTCGCCGCGGCCCTGCGCGCGCTGCCCGAGCTGGATTCCGGGCAGGTCGTCGTGCGGGACGAGGCCGCCGCGCAGCTGCGGGACGACCCGTTCGGGGCGGGCCCGGAGGCGGCGTTCGCCGCGGCGGCCGAGGTGGCGGCGGCCCTGGCCGCGGTGGGCTTCGCGGTCAGCGCGGCGGGCTCGCTGCGCGAACGGCGCGCGGAACTCGCGCTGCTGCGCGCCCTGGGCGCCCCGCGCCGCCGCCTGGCCCGCATGATCGCCGTCGAGCAAGGGGTGCTGGTGGCACTGGCGTTGGTGGTGGGGACGGCGCTCGGCACGGTGCTGACCCGCGCGGTGATCCCGCTGATCGTCCTGACCACCCGGGCGACCCGCCCGGTGCCGACGGTACTGGTCCGGCTGCCGCTGCCCGAGGTGGCCTCGCTGCTGGCGGCGGTGGCGGTGACGCCGCTGGTGGTGACGGCCGCGCTGGCGGTGCGGCGCGGGGACCCGGTGGTGTCGTTGCGGGAGCAGGGGGGCGAGTGACATGGCGTGGTCGCGGGAAACCGGCGCGCGGGCAGTCCGCTCCGGCGGGCGGTGCGTGACGTGAGCGCGGTGCCTGCTCCCTGGGTCCGTACGCGGCTGCGCTCCGCTCCGCTCGCCTCGCTCGCGCTGGCCCTGCTCGTGGCGTTGACCGCGTGTCTGGCCGCGGCCCTGCCGCGGGCGGTCGACCGGTACGAGGACGCCGGGCTCAGGCGGGCGGTCGAGCGGGCACGGCCGCAGAGCACCAGCGTGGGCCTGTGGGCCCAGGGACCCTCACCGCTCCGGTCGCCCGAACAGCGGGAGCAGGCGCTGCGCCCCGACATCCTCGCCGCGCAGTACGCCGCCGTCCTGCGCGCCCTCCCGCGCCCCCTGGTCGCCGACCGCACGCAGTCGACGTACGGAGTGCGCACCGCCCTGCCGCTGGCCTCCTCGGACCGTTGGCTGCCGCAGCCGAGCGGGCTGCCCGCGCTGTTCTCGCTCGCCGCGCAGAACGGCCTCGGCGCGCACGTCGGGAAGGTCACCGGCCGGCTGCCCCGCGCCAATGCGTCGGTGACGGCCAGGACGCCCCAGGTGGAGGCCGCCGTCACCGAGAGCACGGCCAGGTCGCTGCACATCAAGGTCGGTTCGGTGATCCACGTGCCCGGCCAGGGCCGGCCCGCGCTCGCCGTCCGCGTCACCGGCATCGTCACCCCGCGCGACCCCGACGGCGCCTACTGGGCCACCCAGCCCCTCCTGCGCACCCCCAGCCTGAACCTCGTCCCGGGCGGCCAGGGCGACAAGTACTGGGTGGGCGGGCTGCTGCTGGCACCCGAGGCGGCGCCGGCCCTGCTCGGCACGCCCGCGAACCCCTGGCGCTACTGGCAGCTCGCGCCCGCCGACACCCATCTGCACGCCTACCAGGTGGACCGGCTGAAGTCCGCCGTCGCCTCCCTGGCGGGCGGTCCGGTCCTGCGCGTGATGCGCACGCTGACCGACCCGTCCACGACCGTGAGCACCCACCTCGACCAGGTCCTCGCCGGCTTCACTACCCTGCGCGACGGCGTCCGGCCGCTCGTCGCGGTCGCCGCCTTCGGCACGGGCACGGTCGCCGTCGTGGTCCTGCTGATGGCGGGCGGCCTCGCCGCCGACCGCCGCCGCGCCGAACTGACCCTGCTGCGCGCCCGGGGCGCCTCCCTGCGGGGCCTCGCGGGCCGCCTGCTGGCCGAGACGTCGGTGGCGGCCCTCCCGGCCGGCGCGCTCGGCCTGGGCGTCGCCCTGCTCGCCCTGCCCGGCGCCCGCGCCCGCTACGCCGTCGCGGCTGCCGCCGCGGTCACCCTGCTCGCCTGCGCGACCCTGCCCCTGCGCGCGGCGGCCGCGTACCGCACCGTCCGGACGCACACCGACCGCGCGGACGTCGCCTCCGTACGACCCTCCCGGCGCCGCACGGTCGCCGAACTGACGCTGTTCGTGGTGACCCTGGGCGCGGTGGAGACCCTGCGCCGGCAGGGCGCCGAGGGCGACCAACTGGCCGCCCTGGCCCCGGTGCTGACCGCAGTGGCGGCCGCCCTCCTGCTGATCCGCCTCTACCCCCTGCCGCTGCGCGCCCTGGCCCGCCCGACGGCCCGGCTGCGCGGCACGGTGGCGCACCTGTCGCTGGCCCGGGCGGCCCGCACCTCCGCCTCCGCGGTGCTGCCCCTCCTCGCCCTGCTCACCGCCCTCACCACGGCGGCCTTCGGCGGCTCGGTCCTGGCCGGCGTCCACCAGGCCCGCGACCAGGCGGCCCTCCTCGCCGTCGGCGCCGACGGCCGCGTCGAGACGGCCGAGGGGCCGCTGCCGGCGTCGCTGCCCGACCGGATCGGCCGGACGCCGGGCGTGCGGGGCGTGACCGCGGTGAGCATCGCCTACCAGGCGAGGCCGAACACGACCGACGCGGGAAGCGAGTCGGTGCCGGTGGTGGGCGTGGACCCGCGCGGGTACGCCGAGTTGGCGCACCGAACCGGCCTCGGGGCGTTCAGCGAGGGCGAGTTGAGGGGCCGGTCGGCGAAGGGGACGGCACCCGCGCTGGCCTCCCCGTCGGTCGCGTCGCGCTACGGCCGCGGTCCTCTCCCGTTCCGCCTCGATGACGGCAGCACGATCACCGTCCGCGTCACGGCGGTCCGGTCCCGCACCCCGGCGGTGCTGGGCGAGGACTTCCTGGTCGTGGACCGCGCCGCCCTGTCCCCCGAGGCGGCCCGCCCCACCGCGCTCCTCCTCACCGGGTCCCACCTCGACGGCCCCGCCCTGCGCCGGGTCGCCACCGACGCGCTGCAGGTGCAGCTGCGGTCCGAGGAGCGCGCCGGTTACTCCGACTCGCCCCTCCAGTCCGGCGCGGAACACGTGTACACGGCCGCGGTGGCGGCAGGCGCGGGCTACGCCGTCCTCTCCCTCATGCTCACCCTGTTGCGCACCTCCCCCGAGCGCACCGCCCTCCTCGCCCGGCTGCGAACCATGGGCCTGACCCGGTCCCAGTCCCGCCGCCTGCTGGTCCTGGAGTCCCTGCCCCAGGCGGGCCTGGCGGCGGCCGGTGGCATGCTGACGGGCTGGGCGACGATCCGGCTCCTGTCCCCCGGGCTGGACCTGACCACGATCGCGCTGGCGAGCCGCCCCTCGCCGGACGGTGCCGCGGCGCTTCGCACGGACGCACCGTCCCTGCTGCTGCCGGCGCTGGCGACCGTGCTGGTGACGGTGGGAGTCGCCGGGGTGCAGGCGTGGTGGACGGGGCGGCGGGGAGCTGTCACAGAGTTGCGGGCGGGCGACGCCCGATGAGCGAGCCACGCCGCACCGCGACCCAGCACGAGCACCGCCGCCCACGTCCGTACCGCGGGCCCGAACGCCACGACGGGAACCCGAGCCCGGCCCGTTCCGACGACCCGCTGCCGAGGAGGTCGTGATGACCACGTCCAAGCCCACCCTCGCCGACCTGGCCCAGCGCGCACGGTCGGCCCGCGACCGGCCCACCTACGGCCACGACGCCCTCATCACCTGCGACCGCCTCGTCCGCATCTTCACCACGGACGGCATCGAGGTCCAGGCCCTGCAGGGCCTGGACCTGCTGGTCCGGGAGGGGGAGCTGATGGCCCTGGTGGGCGCGTCCGGCAGCGGCAAGTCCACCCTGATGAACATCCTCGCCGGCCTGGACACCCCCACCGCCGGCGCGGCCCGCGTGGCCGGCCACAACCTCCTCACGATGACCGCGAAGGACCGCCTGACCTACCGCCGCACCACCGTCGGCTTCGTCTGGCAACAGACCGCCCGCAACCTCCTGCCCTACCTCACCGCGGCCCAGAACATCGCCCTGCCCATGCAGCTGAGCGGGGCCCGCAAGCGCCGGGCCCAGTCCGAACGAGCCCTGGAACTCCTCCAGTTGCTGGAGATACCCGACTGCCGGGACCGCCGCCCGCACGAGATGTCCGGAGGTCAGCAGCAACGCGTCGCGATCGCCGTGGCCCTGGCCAACGACCCCGCGGTCCTGCTGGCCGACGAGCCCACCGGCGAACTCGACTCGCACACCGCGGAACAGGTCTTCGCCGCCTTCCGCACCGCGAACGAACGCCTCGGCACCACCATCGTGATCGTCACCCACGACCAGGCCGTGGCCGGCGAGGTCCGCCGCACGGTCGCCATCCGCGACGGCCGCACCTCCACGGAGGTCCTGCGCCGCAGCGAGGTCGACGAGACGACCGGCCACGAGACGGTGGTCGCCCGCGAGTACGCCATGCTGGACCGGGCCGGCCGCCTCCAGCTCCCCGCCGAGTACACGGAGACCCTGGGCATGCGGGACCGCGTGGCCCTCGAACTGGAACCGGACCACATCGCCGTATGGCCGGACGACAGCGGGGAAAGTGAGCGGACCGGTGGCCAGTGCCGCGGCACTAGCGGACGCTGACGTCCAGGGCCCCGAGTCCCGCCTGGCGTACGGCGATCGACCCGTACGGCGTGCGCAGCCGCAGCCACGCGCCGGAGGAGAACACCGCCAGGTCCCGCGCGCTCTGCGTGGGGCGCAGGAACCGCAGTGACTGGGCCGCGTGCACGGCCCGGACCGGAAGGCGCGTGTCGCCGACCGTCCGGGACCAGATCTCCCGCCCGATCCGGTCGAGTTCGGCGCGGGTGCGCCGCTCGGGCGGCAACTCCTCGGTGCGGGAGCGGAATTCGGCGACCGCCGAGGCCAGCGTGGTGAGCAGCGCGTCCGGCGCGGGCAGCCCCGGCTCGGCCCGCCAGCCGCCGCGCGGGGGCAGCACGCCCGCCCACGGCGGCCCGGTCACCGCGGCTGGCACGGCGGCCGTGGCGGCCGGCTCGTCGACGGACTCCAGCAGTTCACCGGCGGACACGGTCACGTCCAGCGTGACGTCCAGCCCGTTCTCGTACGGCTTCGCGAGCCGCGCCGCGCGGATCGCCAGCACCTCGAAGGAGGGCGGCCGCCCGAAGACGGCGAGCGCGGTGCCGGCGGCCTGCAGGCGCACGGCCGCCGCGCGGTCGTAGTGGAGCAGCCGGGAGAGGAAGGCCGCGAGGTCCGCCGCCTCCCCCTCGTCGGCGAGGTGGAGCACCGTCATGCGGCGACGGCCTCGTCGTCGTCCCGGTACTCGGAGAGGAACTCACGCTCCTCGGCGGTGATCCGGCGCGGCCGCTCGTTCTCGAAGTCGAACGGCACGACCACCGTCGAGGCACGTACGTACACCAGGTCGTCGTCCTTCACCTCGTAGGTGATGGTGAAGGACGCGGCCCGGATCTCCGTGACCCACAGCTCGATGTCAACCGGGTGGTGCCGGTGGACGAGCTGCCGCTTGTAGTCGATCTCGTGGCGCGCCACCACCGACCCCTGCTTGAAGTCCTTCTCCGGCCGGAACAGGAAGTCGATGCGGGCTTCCTCCAGGTACCGGACGAAGACGGCGTTGTTGACATGGCCGTAGGCGTCCATGTCGGACCAGCGCAGCGGGCAGCGGTAGATGTGGCGCAAGACCGATCAGCCCCGGGTCAGCTTCTTGTAGGTGGCACGGTGCGGACGCGCCGCGTCCGGGCCGAGCCGCTCGATCTTGTTCTTCTCGTACGACTCGAAGTTGCCCTCGAACCAGAACCACTTGGAGTCGCCCTCGTAGGCGAGGATGTGGGTGGCGACCCGGTCGAGGAACCACCGGTCGTGGGAGACGACCACGGCGCAGCCGGGGAACTCCAGCAGCGCGTTCTCCAGGGAGCTGAGGGTCTCCACGTCGAGGTCGTTGGTCGGCTCGTCGAGGAGCAGCAGGTTGCCGCCCTGCTTGAGGGTGAGCGCGAGGTTGAGCCGGTTGCGCTCACCGCCGGACAGGACACCGGCGGGCTTCTGCTGGTCGGGGCCCTTGAAGCCGAAGGCGGACACGTACGCGCGGCTCGGCATCTCGACCTGACCCACGTTGATGTAGTCCAGCTCGTCGCTGACGACGGCCCACAGGGTCTTCTTCGGGTCGATGTTCTCGCGGCTCTGGTCGACGTACGAGATCTTGACGGTCTCGCCGACCTTGATCGAGCCGGAGTCGGGCTCCTCGAAGCCCTGGATCATCTTGAAGAGGGTGGTCTTGCCGGCACCGTTCGGGCCGATGACGCCGACGATGCCGTTGCGCGGCAGTGTGAAGCTGAGGTCGTCGATGAGGAGCTTCTCGCCGAAGCCCTTGCTGAGGTTGTTCACCTCGACCACGACGCTGCCGAGCCGCGGGCCCGGCGGGATCTGGATCTCCTCGAAGTCCAGCTTCCGCATCTTGTCGGCCTCGGCGGCCATCTCCTCATAGCGCGCGAGTCGCGCCTTGGACTTGGCCTGCCGCCCCTTGGCGTTGGACCGCACCCACTCCAGCTCTTCCTTGAGCCGCTTCTGCCGCTTGGCGTCCTTCTGGCCCTCGACCTTGAGGCGGGTGGCCTTGGTCTCGAGGTACTTGGAGTAGTTGCCCTCGTAGCCGTGCAGACGGCCGCGGTCGACCTCGCAGATCCATCCGGCGACGTTGTCGAGGAAGTACCGGTCGTGGGTCACGGCCACGACGGTGCCCTCGTACTTGGCGAGGTGCTGCTCCAGCCAGTTCACCGACTCGGCGTCGAGGTGGTTGGTGGGCTCGTCGAGGAGCAGCAGGTCGGGGGCCTCAAGCAGCAGCTTGCACAGCGCCACGCGCCGCCTCTCACCACCGGAGAGGGTGGTCACGGGCCAGTCGCCGGGCGGGCACCCGAGCGCGTCCATGGCCTGCTCCAGCTGAGCGTCGAGGTCCCACGCGTTCGCGTGGTCGAGCTCCTCCTGCAGCTTGCCCATCTCGTCGAGCAGCGCGTCGGAGTAGTCGGTCGCCATCAGCTCGGCGATCTCGTTGAACCGGTCGAGCTTGCCCTTGACCTCGGCGACGCCCTCCTGGACGTTCTCCAGGACCGTCCTCTCCTCGTTCAGCGGGGGCTCCTGCAGCAGGATGCCGACGCTGTAACCGGGCGAGAGGAACGCGTCACCGTTCGACGGCTGCTCCAGCCCCGCCATGATCTTCAGCACGGTCGACTTACCGGCACCGTTCGGACCGACGACGCCGATCTTGGCACCCGGGAGGAAGTTCAGGGTGACGTCGTCGAGAATCACCTTGTCGCCGTGCGCCTTGCGCGCCTTGCGCATGGTGTAAATGAACTCAGCCAAGAGAAACCGTCCGGCAGCTTGAAATCTGGCAGTGGGCAGATACACCCCATCTTGCCGTACGGCTACCCCTGGGCGGAAACGCGTTAGGTGCTGGAGCGCTGACCTGCGGTTTCAGTGGTCGCGGGATCAGGGAAGCCGCCCGGACCCGTGGAGTGCGTCGAAGACCATCGCGTCGACGGCCGAGACCCGGTCCCGGTCGGCGTACCGGAACCACGCCTTCTCGGCGATCTCTCTCGCCGGGGTCAGCTCGCCGCGGTGACCGGCGGTGTAGCAGATCATCCTGAAGGGGCCGTGGTCCGGATGACCCTCGCCGATCTCGTACGTGCCGAAGTGGACCATGGAGCCGGCGTCGATCGTCGCCCGGAGTTCCTCGCGGATCTCGCGCACCAGGGTCTCGGGGTCGGACTCGCCCGGCTCTCGATGACCGCCCGGGAGGTAGAAGCGGTCTGTGCCGTGACTACGCGTCACCAGCACCCGGTCGTCCCGGACCAGGATCCACGCCACCTTCTCCGGAACGCCGTCGCCCTTCGCCATGGCTCAGGACGGTATCGGAGGCACCGTCCAGCGCTTTGGGAATCACGCCGGCCGGGTCCCTTACCTCACTGGTAATCGAACGGATCAGCGCGCGCTGCCACAGTTACCTCGCAACGGACATCGAGTCGTCTCACGGAACATGTGGGAGAGCCAGCTGCACTTCTTCCTCGAACAGGGCTACCGCTGCATCCTGCCGGACCGGCGCGGACACGGGCGGTCGGACCGGCCCGTCACCGGCTACGACGTGGACACCCGCACCGATGGCCTGGCCGCCCTGATTCACCCTGGTCGCGCATTCCAGCGGCAACGGCGAGGTGGCCCGCTGTCTGAAGCCGGCACGGCTCCGAGCGGGTGGCACGCGTCGCCATGCTGGCCCCGGCGCTGCCCTACCTGCTGCAGACCGAGGACACCCGACCGGCGTGCCCGCGCCCTTGGTGGAGGCGACGCTGGAGCAGTTGCGCACCGACCGGTCGAAGTGGTTCGCCGACCGGGCGCAGGGCTACTTCGCCACCCACCTGCGGCCAGGTGTCTCGCAGGCCATGATCGACGCGGAGATCCAGCGCTGTCTGTCGGCGGCACCGTATGCGGCGGTGGAGATGCAGCGGCAGGTCTTCAACACCGACCAACGCCCCGACGTCGCGGCGCTGACCGTGCCGACCCTGGTGCTGCACGGTCTGGCGGACCAGTCGATCCCGATCGAGATCTCCAGCCACCACCTGGTGAAGCTCGCGCCGCACCCGGTGTTGAAGGAGTACTGGGACGCCGGGCACGGCCTGTACCTGACGAACCAGAAGGAAGTGAACGTCGAGATCCTCGACTTCATCCGTCGGCGGTCGTAGCTCCGGACCGGCGGGCGTGCCCTGGGCCTACGGTGGCGTCATGAGCGATCATCCCGAAACGCCTGTCACGCCCGTCGAGGCCTTTGAGCCCCCGTACTACCTGGCCGTCTTCAGCACGGTGCGCACCCAGGACCAGAGCGGCTACGGCGAGACCAACGCGCGCATGGAGGAGCTGGTGAAGGACATCCCGGGGTTCCTGGGGATGGACCACGCGCAGACTCCTGGCGGGCTGGGTATCACCGTCGGGTACTTCCGCGACGCGGACGCCCTGGCCGAGTGGCGGTCGCATGCCGAGCACCGCTCGGCGCAGCAGCGCGGGCGGGCCGACTGGTACGAGCGCTACACCCTGCACGTGGCGAAGGTGGAGCGCAGCCACGGGTTCGTGCGGCCGTCGGGCTGAGAGGTTCACGGGTGGGGGTGCTGCTGCGGGCTGCCGTAGGTCGGGGCGGCGGCCGCGGCCTGGGACTGGAGTTGTTCGGCCTGCTCCCTCGTCAGCTTCTGTTCGGCGCCGCAGAAGGTGCACTGCGTGGCGTACTTCGTCGAGATGGGGAACAGCGGCACGAAGAACAGCGTGAACTTCGTGACACGCTTCCTGAGCGTGTGCGCGGCGGGGTTGCCGCAGCTGCCGCACACCAGCGTCAGTATCGCGAGCTGGTACAGGTATCCCTTGGTGCCAAAGATGATCACGAGCTCGGCCCTTCCCGGTCGGTGATGCCCACGCCACTCAATCAGTCTGCGGCGCCCGCCGCGCCAGCAGTACCGCCGTGATCGCCGCCGCCCCCGCCACGGCAGCCCCGGCGGTACGGAACGCCCGCTCGGAGCGCCAGGACAGGACCGACCAGCGGGACTGGGCCGACAGCACGGACCCCGTGCTCAACCAGGATCCAGCGGAGGCCAGCGACAGTGCCGAGCCGATGGAGAAGGCGGACAGCGCGCTGCCGATCGAGCCCAGGGACAGCGCCGAACCGACGGACCCGATGGACAGCACCGAACCGGCGGAGCCGATCGACAGCACCGAGTTCCGCGACCACAGGGACAGCACGGAGCCCGAGGCTGCGGTGTGGCACTGCGTCGTGGACGTCGGCGGGGCGGATGACTTGGTCATGGAGCCATCCTCCCGCGTCCTCACTCCCCCGTGGGCTCGTTCTTCTTTCCCACCAGGACCAGGGCCGCGCCGCCGATCACCACCAGTCCGATGGCGACGCCCGCGATCAGCGGCGTCACGCTGGAGCCGCCGGTCTCGGCGAGGTTGGTGCCACCGGCCGTGCCGCCCACCGTGGCGGGGCTGGGCTCGCTGAGGGTCTGGACCGCCTCGCCGGTCTCGCTGCCCTGTGTCTTGCAGTCGAGGATCCCGGTGAACCGCTGCTGGAAGCCGTTCGGCCCCGTGATGGTGAAGTCGTACGGCTGGTCCTCCTGCAGGGGGATCGTCACCGTGTTCGATCCCGCCGCCGGAATGCTGTAGGTGGCGCCCATCAGCGAGAAGGTGAACGTCTCGTCGCCCTGGTTGGCCGCGGTGACGGCCACGCCGCCCCGGGCGCAGTCCGTCGCCGCGGAGAGGGCAGGTATCGCGCCCTCCCGCGCCCAGTGGGCGCTCGCTGTCGCCGACACCGTCGATTCGCTGGAGCCGGCCAGGATCTGCGTCTGGCTGCGACTGTCCGAGGCGAAGGCCCGGCCGACCGGCACGGTGGTGGAGGCCTGCACGGTCAGCTCGGCGGATCCCGCGGTGGCGGTCAAGGGGACGCGGAAGAAGACCTTGCTGCCGTCGACCGCGGAGGTCAGCGGCTTGCCGTCCCTGCCGACGATCCGCACTCCGGTGGTCGCCGCGTCCGCCGGCGGCGTGAGCGTGACACCGGTCGCGTTGGTGTGCACGGTGACCGGGCCGAGCAGGTCGCCGGGGTGGCCGGAGACCGCGGGCGGGGAGAGGGTCAGCGAGGCCTCGGGCTCGGCCACGGTGACGGCGGCCTTCTGGAGGTAGTCCGCGAGCTTCTCGGCCTGCGGGTCGACCGCGTCGACGTGGGCTCCGTCCGAGTAGCGCCAGATCGCCACCTGGGTACCCGCCGCCGCGTCCTGCTCGGTCAGCCCCGTGGCGCCCGCCTCCGAGGCGAGCGTCGCGAGGTCGTTGACCTGGGGATAGGAGTTCTCCAGGATCCAGCGGATCTTGCCGGCGTTCTTGTTGGCGGCCAGCGACGTCCCGCTCCAGGGCGTCTCGTGGTACTTGGCGTCGCGCTGCGTGGGGCTGTGGAGGTCCACGCAGTACGTCTGCAGGGTGCCGCCCCCGTCGACGGCCATCTCGAACAGGCCGGCCGAGACCTGGACGTCCCCCGAGGGATCGTGAATGACGGCGGCGCCGTACGTCTTGAGGCCGCCTATGGTGGCCGTCGCCCCGGCCTGGCCCGGCGCCGGTTCCTGCGCGGTCGCCGTGCCCGCCCCGGCGAGCGCACCGCCGGCCACGAGCGCGGACAGCAGTGCCGCGGCGGCGAGACGGACCGTCCCTCGCCCGCGCGTCCACCGCGCGGAGAACGAAGCAAACACGAATTCCCCTTCGTGCAGGAACCGTTGACAGGGGGCGTGGTCCCACCAGCAGCATCAGAAGCCCCGCGAGCTATGTCCCGGCATCCTAGGGAAGCCACGCACCATGCCTCCCGGTCATACCGTCACACAAGCCACCCGACTCGGAATCGTTATCGCCAAGACATCACCAAGTCGGCCGGTGAGCAGGGCTTATCGACAAATCAACCGGTCGTCGGGAACGCATTCGCCGATAAGCCCGACAAGCCCGAATAAGCCATAGTCCGGTCAGCTCGGGGCAGTATCTGACATCACGTCACTGCCGCCGGTTCCGGCTCCTGTTGGAGGGACTCCGTGTCCGACTCCCCAGCCGGCGTCTCCCAGTTGGGCTCGTCATCCTGCCGCGTCGCGGCCTCCGTCGCTGTCTCCGCCCTGGCGGGCCGCCGGAAGGCCGACGTACCGCGGGCGAGATCGTGGCCGATCGCCGTCGCGTCGAGGTCGGCCGACGTCCAGTTCTGGCCCTCCCGCACGTCCGAACGGACCTTGAGCCTGCCCTGCACGATGATGGGATCGCCGACATTGAGCGACGCCGCCACGTTGACGGCGAGCTGCCGGTTGGCCCACACCGTGAAGAAGTTGGTGTGGCCGTCGGTCCAGACGTTCTTCTCCCGGTCCAGGTACCGCGCGGTCACCGCGAGCCGGAACCGCGCCGACGGCCCCGAGGCCATGTCCCGGTAGACCGGCCGCGTGGCCACGTTGCCGACGGCGCAGATGATCGTCTCGTTCATCGAGAACCCCTCCCTCGCCCGGCCGCCGGGGCCGGACGGACATGCCGACGGGCCCGTCCCGTACGGCTGCCTCTGCCGCGGCGGTCACGCACCTCGCGCACCGCCACCGCGCCGACCGCGCCCTTCGCGATCGCCGCACCGCCAGACTGCCTCCACCAGGCCGAGCCCGCTGAGCCCTGTGGACGACCCCGCCACCTGTGGAAAACTCCCTCACCCGCACGAGTGAGCCAGCGGCGGACGGTCCCCCGTCACCCCCGTCTCACTTGGCCGCCCCCACCCCCGTGACCTTCCCGTACTGTTCCCGTACCTCCCGGTACCGCAGCAGCTCGGCCGCGACCGCGTCCAGCACCCGGGCCCGGCCGCACCCGGCCGCCGCCTCCCGCAGCCGCCGTTCCGCGTCGGTGCCGTAGCGCCGGGCCGGCCCGCGTGCCGCCATCCGGCAGCTCCACTCGACGATCGGGCCGCCGACGATGCCGGTGACCATCAGCAGCACCGGCACGCCCAGGTTCGGCGACATGAACCCGATGATCTGCGCCAACAGCCACAAGCCACCCACGACCTGAAGGATCGTCATGGACGCCTGCGCCAGGACGGCCACCGGCCACCAGCCCGGTCGCGGCGGCCGGCCCGGGGGCAGTCCGGCCCGCTCGGCCAGTTTGTCGAGCGCCTCGGGCAGCCCCTGGGAGCCGCGTACGGCCGCCTCGCGCACCGCCTGCGCCCACGGCGCCGGCAACCCGGCCGAGGCCCGGTCGGCCAGCGTCCGCACGGCCTGCTCGACACGCTGGCGCGCGGTGACCTCCTCGTCGGGCCGGGCACGCACGGGCAGCCGGGCGGTGGGCGGTTCCAACCGGTCCTGGTACCACCGCCACAGCCGCAGCCAGGGCGTCCCGCACGCACGGTTGGCGTTGCGCAGCCAGGCGCGCTCAGCCGCCTCGCCCGCGGCCGTCGCTCCCACGGCGTCGGCGAGCCGGGCGGCGAACTCGTCCCGCGCCTCCTCGCTCAGCCCGGTCCGCTGCCGGCTGGCGTACACCGGCCACAGACCGGCCGCGGCGGCGTCCACGTCGGCCGAGATCCGGCGCGCGGGGGCTCCGCGTTCCGCCACGAACTGGGCGATCGCCTCGCGCAGTTCGGGGACGCCGTCCCCGGTGAGCGCGGACAGCGCGAGCACGGTGGCGCCCGGTTCGCCGTACTCGCCCAGCGCGATCCCGTCCTCGTCGAGGAGCCGTCGCAGGTCGTCCAGGACCTGCTCCCTGGCCTCGCCGGGCAGCCGGTCGGTCTGGTTGAGGACGACGAACATGACCTCCGCATGTCCCGCCATGGGCCGCAGGTAGCGCTCGTGCAGCACGGCGTCGGCGTACTTCTCGGGGTCGACGACCCAGATGACCGCGTCGACGAGCGCCAGGACGCGGTCCACCTGCTCGCGGTGCTGCACGGCCGCCGAGTCGTGGTCGGGCAGGTCGATGAGGACGAGGCCGCGCAACTGCGCCTCGGCCTCGGCGCTCTGCAGCGGGCGGCGCCTGAGCCGGGGCGGGATGCCGAGCCGTTCGACGAGGCTCGTGCCGCCGTCGCTCCAACTGCAGGCGATGGGCGCCGCCGTGGTGGGCCGGCGTACCCCGGTCTCCGAGATGGGCACCCCGGCGAGCGCGTTGAACAGCTGCGACTTGCCGCTGCCGGTCGCGCCCGCGATGGCGACCACGGTGTGCTGCCCGGAGAGCCTGCGCCGGGCCGCCGCCTCGTCCAGCACCCGCCCGGCGTCGGCGAGGGTGCGGCTGTCGACCCGGGTCCGGGAGAGGCCGACCAGCTCCCGCAGGGCCTCCAGGCGTGACCGGAGGTGGGGGCCGTACGCGAGCGGCTCCGCCTGTTGCGCGCTGCTGGCCCGGGCCTCCACCAGGGCGGTGTGCTCGGCGGCGGCCGCCTCGGTGACGCGACGCGCGATGAGCCCGTCGTCCCAGGGCTTGCCGGGGTCCGCGCGACCTGCCTCGCCGTTGCGGGCGGAGTCGTCGCGGCTGTCCACGCGCGCGTGGTCGTCGTGGGAGCCCCCACGGGCGGTCTCCCCTTCGCCGCTCTTCCCGGAGTGGTCGTGTTCGGAAGCGCTGTCCCCGGGGGTGGCGTTCTCCCGCTCGTCGTCGTCCTTGGGCACTGTGTCCCCCGCGTGGTCGGCGTGCTCGGTGTGGTCCTGGTCAGTGACGGCGGTCACCGGTCACCTCTCCTTCTGCAGTACGGACAGCGCGGCGATGAGCTCCGCCTGCGGCTCGGGGTGGACGTCGAGGGCGTCCAGGGGCGTGAGCCGGCGTTCACGCTCGGCGTGCATCACCCGGTCCAGGTGCTCGGTGAGCAGCCGTCCGCCCCGGTCCCGCAGCCGCAGCGCCCCGTGCGCCCCGATCCGCTCGGCGAGCCCTTCGCCCGCCGAACGCGCCCGGCGCCCGCCCAGCAGCGCGGTCGCCACGAGGGCGGCGACCACCTCGGGATCGGGCGCGAGGGTCCGCTCGAGGCCGCGCACCTCCTCCTCGGCGTACTCCACCAGCTCCCGCCGCCACCGCCGTACGGCCAACCCGATGCGGTGCTCGGCGCTCTGCGGGAACGGATCGCGGTCCGCCAGCTCCGGCGCGGCGGAGGCCGGTTCGCGCCGCCAGGCGTCGTCCACCCGCTCGTCGGCGGCGGTCACCGCGCACAGCAGCAACGCGGCCAGGCTCTCCACGAGCGCGTCGAGGAGTTCACCGGGGGTGCAGTCGAGCGGAAAGGCGCGCCACCGCTTCAGCGCGTCCCCGGCGAGTACGGCCCCTGCCTGCAGCCGTCCCCGCACGCGCGCGTGCTCGCTGTCGTACGCCCCGTTCACGGCCGAGGTGAGCCGCAGCGCCGCCGCGTACTGGGCGGCGGATGCACTGGCGAGTTCGGGCATGCGGGCCTTGAGCGAGTTCAGCACCCCGTACGCGGTACGGGCCAGGGCGTGCTGACGGGCCGCCGGATCCTGCGCCACATGGACGAGCCAGGTGCGCAGGGACGCCACGGCGCTGGCCGGCAGCAGCCCGCCGCCCCAGGCGGACTCGGGCAGTTCGGGCACGGTGAAGCGCGGTACGTCACCGAGGCCGGACTTGGTGAGCAGGGCGGCGTACTGGCGCGAGACCTCGGAGACGACCTGGTGCGGCACCCGGTCCAGCACCGTCACAAGGGTGACGTCGTACTCCTTGGCGGCGCGCAGCATGTGCCAGGGGACGGCGTCGGCGTAACGGGCGGCCGTGGTGACCATCACCCAGATGTCGGCCGCGCAGATGAGTTCGGCGGCCAGGACGCGGTTGTCGGCGACCAGGGAGTCGATGTCGGGGGCGTCGAGGAGGGCGAGGCCGCGGGGCAGGGTGTCGGTGGTCTCGACGCGCAGCACGCGCGCGGGGTCCTCGCCGGGGAGCAACAGGTCCTCCGCCGCCTCCTGGTGAGGCGCCCACACGCGCGTGAGGTCGGGCAGTACGCGCATGCCGCCGAACCAGTGATGGTCCTCCGGGTGGCACACCAGCACCGGCGTGCGGGTGGTCGGGCGCAGCACGCCCGCCTCGCTGACCCGCCGTCCGACAAGGGAGTTGACGAGGGTCGACTTGCCCGCTCCGGTCGATCCCCCGATGACGGCCAGCAGGGGAGCTTCGGGCGCTCTCAGCCGGGGCACCAGGTAGTCGTCGAGCTGCGCGAGCAGTTCGTCGCGGTTGGCACGCGCGCGTGGAGCCCCCGCAAGGGGCAGCGGGAAGCGTGCGGCGGCGACACGGTCGCGCAGGGCGGAGAGTGCGTCGAGCAGCTGAGGCCGTACGTCCAAGGTCACCACATGCGAAGAATGCCCAATTTTAGGGGAATTCTGAAGCATATGAGCATGTCTGCGCGCCGACAGGACACAAGGGATGGAAGGGACGAGTGGGGCACGGGCACAGTCCAGGCATAACGAGTGCACAACACCGGGTGCGCGAGCGGCCAAAAGCGATGCACGATTCGTACCTGCCTGCGATTATCAGGACCGCTTCACTGAACCTCCACATCGAGCCACGGAGGCGAAGCAACAGGGACATGGATGCGGGAGCCCTATCCTTGTCCCCGGCAACGTCACGGATCGGCCCCCACCCGGGCACCCACGACAGAGGCCACACACCGGCCCCCGTAGCTCAGTGGATAGAGCAGGCGCCTTCTAAGCGCTTGGCCGCAGGTTCGAGTCCTGCCGGGGGCGCTCTCGCTACTGTCTGTGTTTTCGCAGGTCAGGTGGGTCGTATGGCCTACCGATGGCGTTTCCTTTGGTGGGGACGCTGTGCGCTGTACCGCAGAGCGCTTCCGACTCTCAGCGGGGTATCGCTGCAGGCAGATGCGGCTTTCAGGGCTTCTGCACGTGCCGCAGGTTCGTGCCGGAGGGGGTGAACTCCAGCAAGCACCTCTCACGTTCGGTAACCACGGCCTGGTCAGAGGGCCTGGCACGCAGCACAGGCTGCGCCGATCAGGCGTCGCGTTCCGGTGGAGGTGCTGCTGTGTGACCGGCCTCGGGCTCCGCCTCGGCTGCCCGACGCTGCTCGGCGGCCCAGACCAGCAGGTCCCGAATCACTGCGGCCTGCGGCCGGGCCAATTCCTTGCCCTCGGGCCCGTCCAGGACACGGATCTCGAAGCGGCAGTCCAGGCGACGTCTCCTACCACTGGTCGCCTCGGCACCGCGCACCCGTCCGCGCTGCCATCGCTGTCCCATACCGGCAGGCTGCCCCAGTTGGCTTGACCGCGGCGATGCGAGGCCGCAAACGACTGCTGTCGGCCCTGGTGCGACCGAGGTCGGCCGAAGTTGGCGCCGAACTGCGCAGCGCAGTTTTCGAGTTTGAGCTCACAAACTGCTGCCCCGGTGCGCACCGAGACGGTCAGCGCGCTGTCAGGTCGCGTCGTCGCCCAGCACCTTGGCCGCCTCGCGCGGATCCATCAGGTTGGACCAGGCCTGCTCGGCGGGCAGCAGGTCCCGTTCGGGCAGGGCGTATTCGGGATACCAGCCGTCTTTGTCGCAGCCCGGGACGTTGCCGAGTGTCGGCGTACGGCCTCTGGTCCCCAGTTGCGTACGGGCGAACGTCCCCGGCGGTTAGGCCACTTCGGTCTCTCGCTCGATGGCCTTGAGGCGGT